>JAFGMR010000073.1 GCA_016927425.1 Methanotrichaceae archaeon
GCAACGTGATCTGGGAGGCGACGGGAGGGGTCATCGGCAACGATGGCGTCTTTGAAGCTGGATCCGACGAGGGGAGTTTCAGCGTTACGGCGAGATCAGGAGATCTCTCTGGATCATCTCAGGTGACTATCAAAAGCCAGGTGGTCGCGTGGGATGGCGACGTTCCGCCTCAGAAGTGGATGAACTTCTACACAAAAGTCCTCTCGAAGTTCGTGTCGAGAAAGGGGTTGAAGCTCAGGGTCGTGGTGGAGGTATCCGACGCCTCTATCCAGGAGATCGAGGAGATGAGATCTGCTCTGATGGATCTTGGTCTTGAGGATGAGATCGAAGTGAGATGACCATTACTTATCATCCTTAACTCCCAAGATTTAGGGGATATGTTTAGACAGGTGGCCAATGCATGTTGATTTCGGGAACGACGTATTCTCCATATGCAAGGAATCGAATTTTTGATTATCGATATCAAGCTGCCTGATTCATAGATAACTATCCCCTACTCAATGGGAGTTAAGGTTATCATATATTCTAATTTTGAAAAACGCATATTATGAACCCTACCAGCCCCGCCGATACCCCCACCTCCTCCGCCACCTTCGCCACGATCTCCCCGGAGTCCAGCCCCTCGGCCCGGAGCTCCTCCGCCTTCTGGCGGATAAGGGCTTAGTCGACGGTGATCCCACATTCCGCATATGCATTTCTCCCAAAAACAATTTTTCGAGGGTCGATATTTTTCAAAACGTAGGCATCAAGCAGATATTTCTCATCAACTCTCATGACGGGCATTTTGTGCGCGCTGAGGGATGCCTTTGATCTTATGCCTTCGGCAATACATAGCAAAAATTTAGTTCAAATTAGTAGCATTGAAAGTAGTAATCTCAAAAATCCTTACTGCGGAATATGAGATGTACAATAGAGCTCTATACTCCGGTTATATGTGCCTAATGGGTGGGAGGTCAGGTTCGCATGTTATCCATATGGTATGGGGTATCCCCGTTCTTTCCGTCAAATGAAAGTACAAGCCCCCACCCCATGCCAAGCTCCATAAAATCAGCACCAAAAATGCGGGGAACGGGATTCGAACCCGCGAACTCCTTCGAGACAGGATCTTAAGTCCTGCGCCTTTGGCCAGCTTGGCAACCCCCGCAACATGCAAGCCCCACTCTCAAGCCATATACAAATAAATACTTTCCCCGAAGCCCCCTTCCAAGTGACCAAAGGCATCTACACCCTTATCCTCCACCTCCCGGCCCCGGAGACAATCGCCGTCGGAGCGCTTGGGCAAATCGAGTTTCAAGAAGGCTACTACGCCTACACTGGGTCGGCCCGCGGCCCTGGCGGGTTTCGCCGGATCGACCGCCATAAACGGGTCCTCTCCGGGGAGAACTCCACTCGCAGGTGGCATATCGACTACCTCCTCCCCCATACGGCCTTCGTGGAGGCGGTCTGCACCCCGACATCCCGAAACCTCGAGTGCGCCGTAGCAAAAGCCATCGGTAAAAGGATGAGGGCGCTTCCTGGCTTTGGCTGCTCCGACTGTCGCTGCATAAGCCATCTTCACCACTCGACAGAGCGCGAAGATGCCATCGACTCGGTGCATCTGGCGCATGCGTCCGTATCAGATGAAGGCCCCCATGATTGCAATCATCGCCAGCGACACAAGCCCGAGCAACGCGAGCGGGAGCGTGTAGCCGAGGACTGCCTCCCGAAGGCCAGCTCCGGCCGTCTCCTTTGCGAGCCAGAAGTAGGGGTCGGTCAAGTATGAGAAGACGAGCGCTCCTGAAGAGATCAGCATCAGCGTAATGCTTGGATCCAGGGAATAGCCCTGGAGCATGCCTGCGGCAACGGTGACGGTAACAACCCTAGACCCTTGTGCAAGCTGTATCAGGGCAGCGAGCGCGAAGGGCACGAGGATGAGGGGAAGCCCGCCTGTGGCATCCAGGAAGGCCTCGCCCATACCGCTCGATGCCACGACCTGCCCAAGCGCTCCTGCCCCACAGAGGTCGAGGAGGATGATCCCCCCCCTCCGGGAGGCTTTCATTGCGACCCCTTGCCTTTGCCCGCCTGAGAGGGCAAGCGAGAGGAGCGCCCCGAGGAGAAGGGCCATTCGAGGATCCCCGATTATGCATAACGGCCCCGCGGACGCGAAGAGCCCGAGGAGGATCATGGAGAGCGGGAACGCAATAGGAGACCAGGCCGCAATCCTGGAGGAAGAAATAGGCACTGCCCCCCTCTCAGGCGAGGTAGCGGGGCAGGGTGCAGGCCTAGTGGCTTGGTCTTTGAAGAGCCATCGCATGTAGAGGAGGGAGAGGGCAAGGAGGATCAGCGAGATGGGGAGGCCCAGTCGCAGCGCATCCAGTGGAGCGACTCCAAGCGAGGCCGATCCAGCGAGGATCGCGGGAGACGGATAGACCAGGACGAAGGAGATCACCGATGCAACCGCGAGGGCGAAGCGGTTCCTGGACTTTGATCCCGGCAGGGATCCAACGACCGGCTCTAAAATTATGTATGATGTGATGCAACACATGACCGGAAGGGAGAGCAGATACCCGCTCACCCCCGAGGCCAAAGTTCCCCTCCCGCCCGCAACCTGGTTCAGATCGGAGACTATCCTGTCGATCGCCCCGCTTTGGCGCAGATGCTCTGCGATCACGGCACCGGAGAAGATAACGAGCGCTAGGGCGGAGAAGATCCTCCCCAAGCCCTGAGATACTTGGTCCGTGACATCAGGCATTCCGGTTAGAAGGCCATGGAGATAGGCAGCCATGACGAGCCCCAGGAAGGGAGAGAGCCTTACCCTCACGATGAGCAGGCTTGCGAACGCCAATGAGAGGAGGAAGGCTGGGATCGGCTCCATGAAGGCTTATGGGATAGCCCACTATAAGAATAACACCGGAGTTATCTTCTCCTTTTAGGCTCTAATTCGCCGAGTTTCCGGCCAGGCGCGTTCGATTATCCTCCATTCATCCGAAATAGCTTTATAGATAGAGAGGATTGAATAATTGGCTATAGGGAGCTTTTTGAAGGGAGCTATATGAAGGGGTGGAGCGAAAGGCCTGGCCTAGCCTCTAGAAGAGGCAGCCATAGACTGCGGCTAGCATTGCTCATACTCTTTACTATATCAGTCGTGGTATCTTTTGGCTGTGCATGGTCGCTACATCTCCCGCTCCCATCCATAACCCCCCGATTGGATGCGACGCCCGGCCAGCCGATCGATCTTGCGCCTCCCGGCAGGGCTTCACCCACCCAGGAGATCGCCTGCTCCAACCTGATCGCAACGATCACAGGCATACCTTCATCCAATGGATTCTCATATCGATATAACTTGACCAACAACGGGGCCGAACCTTTGAGACGGATCACGATACTCGACGGCAGGGGAAGAACGCTTGCAATCCTCTCCAAGCTAGAGGCGGGGGAGAGTCAGTCCCTCTTCCAGCGAGATCCAACGGATGATGCCTTCCCAGACAGATTAACCGTGAAGGCAATCGACCCACAGGACCGCTCCGTTGAGGGCGTGGTGCATAACAAGCTTCCACGATCAGCCTTCATCAAACCGGGATACTCCGCGGGATACTCCAGCGACCCTCTCCTCCAGGTCCAAAGCTCCACCTCTGACGTGGAAGGAGAGGGGAGCCCGTCGGACAATGCCGATGCGGATGCCGAGGGCGATGCAGATATCGATTATCCGATCACGCGCTTCGCCCCGGCCGAGCTGAACATAACGATCGATGCCAATCGCAGCCGAGGATACGCAGGCGAAGTCTCCCTGTTTCGCTGCACGCTGAAGAACTCCGGCGATGAGATCTTCTACGACGTCGAGCTGGAGTGCGATGGGAAGAACGTCAGCACGGGCTTTCTCTCCCCGGGCCAGGAGATCCACATAGATGGAGCCCTGACGATCGAAGAGACGACCGATATACTCGCACAGGCCCGTGGAGCTGACCCCCAGGGGAAGGGCTGGACCAACTCCATCACCTATAGGATATGGAAGCTCTCTTCTGCCCTGAGCCTCGCGGTCAAGGCCGCCCCCTTGAGGGCCCACAAAGGCGAGAACGTATCCATCGAGGTCGCTGCCGAGAACTTGGGATCCGAGGAGTTATCCAACGTCATGATCTGGGATGACCTCGGAATGATCGGATGCATTCAATCGCTCGCACCGGGGGCGAGGGAGACGCTTGCGAGGAAAGCTCCCCTCGACGAGACCCTCTCCGACCAAGTCCAGGCCTTGGCCACCGATCCAGCTGGTTGTGAGGCATACGCCTCTGCAAAGGTCGATCTTCACGTCCTCAGATCGGAGATAGACCTTGCAGTCGAGCCATCCCATACGGTCGTCTATCCGGGAGAGCCGGTCGAGATCACATGGGAGATCGAGAACATCGGCGAGGAGACCTTGAACAACATAAGCTTCGTCGGTGAGGGGATCGGACGATGCCGCCTAAAGGACCTCGCCCCTGGAAGCTCGGCCAAGATGGCAGCCATCTTCACGGTCAACGAGAGCAAGACGATCCCCTTGAAGGCAGAGGGTTACGGAAGCAATGAGATCGTATCCTGCCAGTCGGAGATTCGGATCAGGACCATCTCGCCCCAGATCTCGCTGAAGGCCACCCCCCACATCATCACTGCCACCGCCGGCGATATGGTCAACATAAGCTGCCTCGTTGCGAACGGCGGCGATGATCCCCTCGTTGAGGTCGCCCTATCAGAGGCAACTTTTGGCGCGATTGCGAGCATTGGCAGGCTTGAGCCAGGGGAGTTCCAGGTAGCAAGCCCTGCGATACTGGCAGAGGAGAATTGTACTCTGTTGCTCGAGGTCTCCGGGAGGGACTCTCGAGGAGAGATCTGGACCGACGACTCCTCGATCGAGATCAGGCTCGACCAGGTAGCGCTTGGCCTAGATGTGACTGCAACCCCAAGTCAGCTCCGCTTCGGCGAGAAGGCCACGATCTCCTGCACGCTGGAGAACCAAGGAAGCATCCCCTTATTCAACATATTCGTGATCAGCAAGACGTTCGGCCCTCTTGGAACGGTCGACCTGCTCAGCCCAAAAGAGAGCAGGACGATCAATGTGGAAAAGCCCATAACGATGGATATAGAGGACGTGGTCACTGCCGACGCATTCACTGGCGGCAAGGTGGCGGTCCAGGCGAGAGCCGACCTTGCAATAGGCCTGCATCAGCCGATCGACAGGATGCAGTCTCCAACAACACGCATCCCGGCCGCATTGAGGACAGGGGGAAGGCCTGTTGAAGTAGAGGGAGACGATACCACTGAGCCGCAGGGAAACGAATCGATCGCCATGCAGAGATCGACTGGCTCAGTAGAGGTGCCTCTTGCCGAGTCCCTAGGCGTTTATAATCAACCGTTCAGCGACGATTCTACGCTGTATCAAGGCCGCCCCTCAATCCAGAACCTCTCCATCGGAAGAGGGATCGAGGCATCGGGTCCCTTCGACGGCATATCCCAACTCATCTGCTACATCCAGGAGATCTTCGATGAAGGGCCAATTGTAGGAGAGGAGACATCTCCCGCTCCACCAAAGATCCAACCCGCACCCGAGGAGCTGTTGCTTACGATAGAGAGCGCGCCTGAGCCCTCATCCGCCCAGATACTGGACGTGATGGCAACGCCTCCGGAACCCCTGGCTGGATCGCCAGCCAAGATCTCCGTCCACATCCGCGATGATATCGGCGTGAAATCGGCGGCCCTTCGATGGGGCGTTGCCGACGCCGAGAGCAAGAAGATAAGTTCCGAGCGAACCATACCCATGATACTGGAGGCTGGAACTGCCAAGGACGGCTACTGGAGCTGCCTCGTTCCTGGACAGCTCGCCAATGTATACGTCTCGATTACCGTCAGCGCTTCAGGTAGCGACGGCACCTCTGCACACGACGGCCCTTTCACCGTTCACTGGATAGCCCGAGAGGAGACCAAAGCCCAGGGAAGGACGAAGATCGTCTCGATTGAGGGGGCCGAGCCCCTGGGAGAGCTCAATCGATCAGGAGGAGAGGGCATGCTCTTCATCGAGTCCTCATCGGTCAAAGGATATGGGGAGATCTCCTTCAAGGACACCTTCCAGGATACGACGCTTCGCTTCCATGAAGACCTCAAGGGTATCGGAAATATAGATCTAGAGTCGGAGAGGGCAATTGCAAAGGGCAATCCCTTCGTCAACTTCAACGAGTCGAGGGACCTCGTCTTCCAGGGCGTGCTGAAGGGATTCAAGAGCCTGGAGTCGCCCGGATTTCACGGGGGCATGGGCGCAAGCGTAACCGAACGCTTCAATATAAGCGAGCTTGTCAAGAGCGAGAGGGGCCTGCTTCGAACCGTGAACAGCACCAAGAACACCGTTGCCTTCGAGAGCGAGCAAGCCTTCAATGGGAGCTGGAACACGAGAACCCAGTACGCCCGCTTCAACAAGAAGATGAAGGAAGACCAGCAGCTAAGGGGCTTCTTCGAGACGCAGAAGAGCATCACATTCCAGGATTAGCGGGAGTAGCGGGAATATCGAGTCAGAGCCTTCCGGCCCTGACCGCCCCATCCCAGGCCTTCTTCGAGTAGTCCATAGCCGCCTGGACGGTATCGTGTATATCCAGACAATGCTGTATATCCGCTGCCCTGATCCTAGCGTCCACAGCCTGCCTCATCATCTCCCTCGCAAGGGATCGAAGCTCCTCGGCCTCGTTCCAGAGGCCCTCCGCCCTCTCGGAATCCAGACCATGCAGGTCTACCGACTGGGAGCGGTAGCTATCAGACCTCTCGATTGCACTACTTGCCCCCTCCGCCAGGCGTTTCGACTCCGCCAGAAGCTCCTCTATCTCCTTTGCCATCTCCTCGTAGCTCTTCTCCACAAGATCTGCCGAGATCATTTTACCTCCCCCATCATCTCCAGAAAGAGTTCATGAAACCTCATATCGGCCGTAAGCTCCGGATGGAAGGAGAGGCCGAGCAGGTTTCCCTCGCGGGCTGCAACCACCCACCGCCCACATTCGGCCAGCCTCTCAACGCCTTGCCCACAACGGGTTATGGCCGGGGCCCGGATGAATGCCGCACGATAGGGCCTATCGAACCCGACCACATCGAGATCCGCCTCGAACGACTCCCTCTGCGGTCCAAAGGCGTTTCTAGATACCAAGATATCCATCAACCCCAGTTGCCTTACCCGAAAGTTACCCTCGATCTCTCGAGAGAGGAGGACGAGTCCAGCACAGGTGGCCATGATGGGAATCCCAGAGTGGGCAGCGTCCTGGATCTCCCTTCCCACCCCGGTGCTCTCCAAGAGCTGGCCGATTGAAGTGCTCTCGCCGCCGGGAAGGATCAAACCCTGGCAAAGCGGAACCTTGCCCGCCCTACGCACCGGAATGGCAGTTCCCCTACCACAAACCTCATCCACTGCTCGCAGATGCTCGGAGACATCCCCCTGAAAGGCGAGAACGCCAATCCTCAACGCTCACCAACCTCGGGACTGGAGCACCTCGCCCTCGGGTATGGCGCTGACCTCTATCCCCTTCATGGCAGCGCCGAGTCCCTTTGAGACGAGAGCCAGATGTGCGGGATCGTCATAGTGATGGACCGCCTCCACAATTGCCTTGGCCATGGCAGGAGGATTATCGGACTTGAATATTCCCGATCCCACGAAGACACCGTCAGCTCCTAGATGCATCATCAGGGCAGCATCGGCGGGGGTGGCAATGCCACCGGCTGCGAAGTTCACAACGGGCAGCCTCTCCATCGCCCTGCACTCTTTCACAAGATCAAGATCGGCCTCGATCTCACGGGCAACGCGAACCAGCTCTTCATCGTTCATTCCCTTAAGCCGGCGAATCTCACCCATGATCATCTTCATATGACGGACCGCCTGGCTCACATCGCCTGTGCCGGCCTCACCCTTGGTCCTGATCATGGCTGCGCCTTCATTGATCCGCCTGAGCGCCTCCCCCAAGTTCCTCGCACCGCAGACGAAGGGCACGGTGAAGCGGGACTTATCTATGTGGAACTCGTCTGCAGGCGTGAGAACCTCCGACTCATCCACCATATCCACTCCGAGCGCCTCGATGATCTGGGCCTCCACGAAGTGACCTATCCTGGCCTTGGCCATAACGGGTATGGTGACGACACCGATGATCTCCTCAATCACCTTCGGGTCGGCCATCCTCGCCACCCCACCCATCTTTCTTATATCGGCTGGCACCGCATGGAGGGCCATCACCGCAACCGCCCCAGCCTCCTCGGCGATTCCCGCCTGTTCCGGGTTGGTCACATCCATGATGACACCACCCTTCTGCATCTTGGCGAAGCCGCGCTTGAGCAGTTCCGTGCCATACCGAAGCTCTTCGAGTTCCATGCTAACGTCTTTCCTGAAAGTGTTTAAATCGCTCCCACAGCCCCTCAGCATAAATAAACTTTGCCCCCATCCCTTGGGAAAGGGGACAGCTGGCAAAGCCTCGATGCCGATTGCGATATCGATGGCAAGCCAATGGCCTATCGGAATTTAGGACGGCGGGCGGTGCCTCCCGCCACCTCCCCTCCCACTTGCCGGCCGACCGCCCAACAACGTCTCCTAGGAGACGCACTTCTCGCAGATGTATATGTCGGCGTCCCCGTCCCGCCTATCCGTCCAGACGATGCTCCCCGTACCGATCCTAGGTTCGGTCTGATCCCCTGGATCTCTGCATATGGCAACCTCCTTTCCCGTCTGCATATTGTAGGCGTAGATATCCCAGTTGCCGTCACGATTATCCTGCCATATGACAATTTCACTTTCTACGTCGGGGCTCGCCTGATCCGATGGAAGATCGGTTATCCGCACCTCCTTGCTGGCATTGATATCGTAGGCATAGATATCCCAGTTGCCGTTTCGGTTGTCCTGGTAGACCACGATCGAGCCGTCGGTACGTGGATTGGTCTGATCGAACGAGCCAGTGATCTGCTTTCGGTTCTGTCCCTTCCAGAGGAATATATCCCAGTTGCCGTTGACGTTATCCTGATATACCACATACGGCCCACCGGAGTCGGGATTCCCTCCGCTTGGGGGGATCGCATCACTTGGCTCTATCCCGAAGAGGGGCTTCTTATAGACCCTTAAACCGAAGGTGGCGAAGGGATCGGCCCATGAGAGCATTGAATCGCTGATGGAGGGAGCAGCTGCCGAGTTGAGTCCGGAGACCAGGCTTGATCGATTGTCCGTGATAACGTCGAACGTTCGAATCTCCCAATCGTTTCTAAGCGGATTTTGCGCCACCCACGAGATGACCTCTCCGTGGACGTCCGGATACATCTCATAGAAGGGCCCGGCGTCGAGGGGGACCTCGACCTCTTGGGCGAGGCTGTAGGCGTAGATGTCGGGGTCGCCCGTCCGGTTGTCCATCCAGGCAACGAAGTTCCCGCTTACCGCAGGATGGGTCTGATCCCCGGGCATCTTTGCGACGACGCTGACCTGGCCAGGCCGAACCGTCTCCGACCTGACACGATCGGTCTGTGAGTTCAGCCAGACGAGCCTTGAGTCGATGTCCGGCTTGACCTGGCTAGGGCCGGCGGCGACGAGCACGTCCTTCCAGCTATCGAGGTAGAGCTTTCGTATGGCTGAACCCTCTGCCGTCTCATCGACGTAGGCCACCACATTTCCTGAGACGACCGGGTGGCTCTGCACGCCAGGGCGAGGGTACTCCCTCTTGAAGTCCTTACCGAGGAAGGTGTAGGCGATGTTCCCCGATGTGGTGTTCTGCCAGACGACGGTCTTCTCGCAGATGTCGGGATAGATCTGGTCGCCCGGGCCGGTGAGCTTGCTCTCGGTCCCAAGTGCGAGGTCGCGTACGTATATATCGATATCACCGGATCGGTCGTCCTGCCAGACCACCAGATCCCTCCATATGACCGGATAGGCCTGATCTCCAGGACCCCTGTAGACCTCGATGGTGGAATCGTCGTCGATATCGCAGAGCATTATATCCCAGTCTCCGGATGAGTTGTCCATGAAGACCACCTTCCGGCCGTAGATGGATGGCCAGACCTGATCCCCGGCGCCCGTGACGAGAGGCCTCTCTATGCCGGTCGAGAGGTCCTTCATCCATATGTCCGAGTCCCCGCGTCGATAGTCCGACCAGACGACGATATCGCCGGAGACGGCCGGATAAAGCTGTTCACCATCTGCCCTGATGATGGGCCGCTCTGTGCGGCTGAAGAAGTCGAATCCGTATATGTCCCAGTCCCCCCTCCTGTTGTCGCTCCATACGAGGAGGCTCCCGTTCGTGGCTGGGAAGTCTGCGCTCCTTATGAGCAGTGGATCGGCCTTGATATATCTGCACATAATTTGATTGTGCCCACCCTCATCCTGCGACATCCAGACAACCCGATCCCGGCTGAGGACGCGAGAGGAAACGTAAGGCTTCACGCTGAAAGGATTGCCCGCGCCGTCGCTCAGCGACTGGAGGGTTGGGATCGTTGCCAAGGGAACCTCCAGATCCTTCTCGATGTCGTAGAGGTAGATGTCGGTGTCCCCGCCCCTGGTGTCGAGCCAGGCAGCGTAGCGGCCAAATACGCTTGGATAGCCCTGGTTGTTGGGATTGCCACAGAGCAACCTCTCCACCCCCGTCGTTATATTGTACGTATAGATATCCCAGTTCTCGTTTCGTCCGTCGGCCCAGACGAGCGTATCTCCGCTGATCCATGGCTCAGCCTGCCTGGCTGGATCGGTGATCAGAGGAGTCTCCTTCCCTGTGGAGAGGTTGTATAGGTAGATATCCCACTTGTTATTGCTCAGGATGTCCTCGACCCAGGCGAGGTTATCCCCGCTTAGGACGGGGCTGAGCTTCATCGTCTCCCGGCTTGTGATCCGTCTCTGGTTCCCGCTTGAGATATCGTAGAGATAGATCTGATCGCTCCCAGTCCGGTTGTCGATCCAGATCACCTTTGAGTCATCGATCAAAGCATACCTCTGGTCAGACGGATCTGTGGAGATCGACCTCTCCTCCCCTTTAGCGATATCGTAGAGGAATATGTCGAGGTTGCCGCTCCGCTTGTCGGTGTATATAACGTAGCCATCGCCAATATCCGGGCTGCTGTGATCGATATCGTCCTCGGTTACTGCCACCTCCTCCATCGTGGAGAGGTTTAGGAGATAAATCTGGTAATTGCCGGTCCGCTCATCGCTCCAGACGAGATCGTCTCTGTGGATTGCCGGATTGGTGTGGTTGTACGGCCCTCTCGTAAGCTGGATATCGGAGAGTATGGTCGTATCCCACATCTGGATGTCAGGATCCACTTCACCCAGCCGGTAGTCCGTCCAGACGAGACCACTCTCGCAGAGCGCGGGCTCCACCTTCAAGGATCCCGGGGCGACGACCATCTCCCCACCAGAGCCGATATCGTAGAGGATGAGATCGGTATCGTTCTCCTTCCATGCGAGAAGTCCCCCGTATAGGGCTGGCGACGCCTGCGCGCCTGGGCGCTCCATCAAGGTCTCGACTCCGCTCGAAAGATTGTAATAGGCAATATCGAGGTCTCCGGATCGGTTGTCCGACCATGCGATCAGGTCTCCTGAGATGACGGGGAAGAACTGATCTCCGGAAGCTGTGCATATTGGGACCTCCCCCTCGGCCGCGAGATCGTACATATAGATGTCCATATTGCCGGATCGGCCGTCCATCCAGACCACGCGGTCTCGATCGATGCGAGGCTCTATCTGCTCCCCGCCATAAGGCGAAAGTGGCCGCTCCACGCCGGAGCCGAGATCGTATATATATATCTCGGATCCGCCATTTCGGTCATCCATCCAGACCACCCTCCCCCCGCTTATATCCGGGAGCGTCTGGTTGCCGGCAGCTCCAGTGACCAGCGTCTCTGTGCGGTTGATCACATCGAACATGTAGATGTCGGCGTTTCCGCTTCGCATATCCTGCCAGACTATGCGTTCCCCCGAGACGGCCGGGCTCATCTGCCAGAAAGGATTGATGCAGATCCATCGATCAAGGCCGGTCTCGATATCGTACATGAAGATATCGAAGTTGCCGCTCTGATTGTCGCGCCAGACGACTATATGGCCGTCGCAGTCGGGCTCCGATTGCTCTGAGCCCGCCACCACCGCTATGGGCCGCTCCTTTCCATAGTCGATCCCGCAGGCGACACCGACTAGCAGCAGCGCCGCCACCAATAGCTGAGCTGTTCTGAAGATCCTATCACGTCCCAAATGAAGATGAACTGGTCATGAGATTGCGCGAGGAAGATCCATGCTACAGGTATATGATGTTTTCTCGACATTTGCCGAGACCGCCCCCCCCAAGGGCACGTCTCCGCGCTCGCGCCAATCCCCGGCCAAATAAGGAACCGATATATATTCCTTGTGTCAACTCCAACCACAGCCATACCACGGAGGGAAGGCGAGTTGAAGGACTACCTCACCATGGATGATCTCATACTGGATAACAAGCGCGTTCTGATGCGGGTGGATATCAACTCCCCCATGGACCCTGCAGGAAATATCTTGGACGATAAGAGGTTCAGGAGCCATCTGGATACCCTGCGAGCCCTGGAGGACTGTCGGGTTGTCCTCATGGCCCATCAGAGCAGGGCTGGAAAGAAGGACTTCTCCACCCTTGAGCCGCACTCCAAGCAGCTATCAAGGCTTCTGCATAGAGATGTCTCCTACGTAGATGATATATTCGGATCCCACGCCCGCGACTTTATAAGGTCCCTTGAACCAGGCGAGATCCTGCTCCTCGAGAACACCCGATTCTATTCCGAGGAGAACATGAATCGTTCCCCCGCCGACCATGCGAAGAGCCATATGGTCCGCCGGCTGGCCCCCTTATTCGACCTATTCATCAACGACGCCTTCGCAGTCTCTCACAGGTCCCATCTATCTGTAGTCGGCTTCACCGAGGTCCTGCCGAGCGCCGCAGGCTTGCTCATGGACAAGGAGATCGAATCCCTCGACAAAGGGCTTCATGGGAGCGAACGCCCTTGCGTCTTCGCGCTTGGGGGCACCAAGGTGGACGATTCGATAAAGGTTACCAAGAACGTGCTCGCCCGCGACGGAGCAGATGCCGTCCTCGTCTCGGGCGTTGTAGGAACTGTATTTCTCATGGCTGCCGGGGTTGACGTTGGCCAGACAAACGTCAAGTTCGTAGAGGGCCAGGGATATGCCGATCAGGTGGATCTGGCCCGAAGGCTGCTTGCTGACTATCCGACCAAGATCGTAATGCCAGTGGATGTGGCCGTGGATCGGGAGGGGGATCGCCTTGACGTCGCCGTAGATATGATACCCTCCGATCTCTCGATCGCGGACATCGGGCTTGAAACGATCGTTGACTTCTCCCACAGGCTGAGAGAGGCAAGCGTGGTCGTGATGAATGGGCCTGCCGGCATGTCTGAGAAGGAGAAGTTCGCGCTAGGAACGATCGAGACTCTCAAGGCGGCCACGGGTGCAGGGTTCTCGATCGCCGGAGGAGGCCATACGGTGGCTGCCATCGAAAAGCTGGGAATCGAGAGCAAGTTCTCACACGTGAGCATGGGCGGCGGCGCGAGCATCACATATCTGTCCGGAGATCCGCTTCCGGGGATCGAGGCGCTGAAGAAGGCTGCCGAGAGGTACAGGACGGCTCGGTAGGCGATCCGCCCAATCGCTCAAGAGCTGCCTTCTTGCACTGGATGAGCAGCTCCCTCGACCCCCCCATTACCTCGAGGGCCGCAGCCCCCATGTGGCCCCCTCCGCTTCCGCCAAATGCTCGGGCAACAGTGCCCATAATCTCGGATAGGTCTACTCCGGCAAGGGCTGCGGCCCTTCTTGCCCTCCCGCTGATCCGGCAGGCTTTGCCATGGCGACCGGCCGCGAAGGCAACGTCTGCCCCAAGGTCGACCAGGGCCATGGCGGCCGAGCCCTCAAAGGCGTTCACCTCAGTCGTTGCGACGATCCAATCCCCCACCCATTCTATCCGGGCACGGCTGGCCGCCTTGAGGACGGCTATCCTCTGCGAACGGTCGCTCGGCATGCGGGATAATACCTCCAAAGCCTCCTCATACTCGATTCCAGTTCGATCAAGGATCTCGCCTGCGGCAAGAAATGCCTGAGGTCCGGCATGTTTGAATCGTCCGGTATCGGATATGATCCCCACCATCAATCCAAGTGCCATCTTCTGGCCTATCTCCCGGCCTGTCTTCTGCAGTATGGACCATACTATCTCCGCTGTAGAGTCGAGCGTTCGATGGATGTAGAACTCTGCACCATCGAGTAGGCCTGCCTCCTGATGATGGTCGACCAATCCGAACCTTTGGGGAAGTCGGCTCAATTGTGCGGGAGACGCCGTGTCCACTAGCACCACAGTATCGTAATCGTCCGGGTTAGGGTCGATCAAAGGACGGGCACCAATCGCCTGGGCAAGCCTCTCACCCGCTCGACCCATCCCCTCCACAACGCCGATCGCCCCCCCGAAGGCTTGCTGAAGGGCAAAAGCGCTCCCAATGGCATCCGGATCGGCATTTCGATGGCATAGGAAGAGGACCTTGCCCTGCAAGCAAGAGGGGAACTGAGCCTCATGGATCTGCATAAGGGGATTGCGAGGCCTTCATGCTAGAAAAAGGTTGATGCGGAAGATCACGGAAACTTTTTTCCGTTAGGGCAACACCACATCACAGGATAACAGATGCGCATAATGATCACCGGAGCGGGCGAGGTGGGGTTCCACGTAGCGAACGCCCTATTCAATGAGCATGATGTAACCATCATCGACGAGGAGAGCCGAGCTTGTGCCAGGCTCTCGGACAAGGATGTCAAGGTGCTTCAGGGGAACGCCGCAAACGCCAGACTTCTCGCCCAGGCCGGGGTGAAGGATATGGACATAGTCCTTGCGGTGACGGGCAATGACGAGATAAATATAATAACCTGCATTATCGCCGGGATGATGGGAGTGAAGCAGACGATCGCCCGTGTCAGCAACCCCGAGTATATCGATCAACCGGTGATGCATCGAAGGCAGATCGGCATCGGATACATGATATGCCCAGAGCTCGTGATGGCGGAGGAACTCGGCCGGACACTCTACTTTCCATCCATGCTCCTCAACCGCCAGCTCGCCGAGGGCAAGCTCGAGCTCATCGAGTTCAAGGTGGACGAGCATATGCCAATAACAGGGCCGATCTCCGAGGTCAACCTGCCCAAGAGAAGCCGGATAATGGCCATCAATAGGGCAGGCGAGATAAGGATTCCCAAGGAAGGCGAGTCGGTCAAGGTCGGAGACCATATCATACTCATCTGCGAGGCAGACGCCCTCCCTGGCCTGAGGAGCATGCTCCACCAGGACGCGACCGATCAGAAGATCATGATAGTAGGGGGCGGAATGGTAGGATTCTACCTGGCGAGCCAGCTCGAGAGGATGGGCTTCGAGCTGAAGCTCGTAGACATCGATAAGGAGCGCTGTTTGCGCCTCTCCGAGAGGCTCTCCGAGACGATGATCCTCAACGGCGATGGGACCGATATATCCTTCCTCAAGGAGGAGAACGTGGGAATGAGCGATGTCGTCTTCGCCGTGACCGGAAATGACGAGAAGAACCTTCTATGCTCCTTGCTTGCAAAGCAGCTGGGCGCGAAGAAGATCATCTCCCGTGTCAACCGAAGAGACTACATCAAGCTATTCGAGATGGTGGGCGTGGACAGGGCGGACAGCCCGGGCAAGGTTACGGTGGAAGCCGTCCTCCAGCTGGTGCTCGGAAGCGAGGAGCTGATAACCCTTAGCGACGAGAGGATGGAGCTAGTGGAGTTCCTGGCAAGGAAGAGGGCGAAGATATTGGGCAAGAACCTGGCAAAAGACATGCCCTCAAACGCCGTCGCCGGGATGATCGTGCGCAAGGGCTCGACGATCATGCCAGATGAGAAGACCAAGGTAGAGGAAGGCGATCTGGTCTTCGTCCTGGCACTGCCGCAGGCCATCTCGGCGGTCAAGAAGCTCTTTGCGGCCTAGATCAGCCCACCGATCTGGGCTAGATCGGAGATCAATAGGGGCTCGAGCTCTGCCCTTCTAAGGACCGCCGCTGGATGGAACGTCACGAGATGGCCCTCGATCACCTGCCCGTGCAGCGCCGTCACCCCTTGCATTCCAAGCAGCGCTTGCGTGGGGACGTTTCCCAGCAGACAAACCACCCTTGGTCTGACAAGCTCTATCTGCGCCTCCAGATACGAGCGACATGCCCTGATCTCCCCCTGCAACGGCCTGCGGTTGGATGGCGGGCGGCACTTGACGACGTTCGTTATGAATAGGCGATCCCTTTGAAGCCCCGCCTGGGATAGGGCTCGGTCGAGCACAGCCCCTGCCCGGCCGACGAACGGCCTGCCTTGTAAGTCCTCCTGAGCGCCAGGCGCCTCGCCTATCAACATCACCTCCGCCGGGCATGGCCCCTCGCCGGGGACGCTGAGGCGACGATGCTCGCATAAGGCGCAACGTCTGCAACGGGAGATCTCCTCTCGGATGCCATCGAGGTTCATGCCGGCATACTCGCCCTGGGAGAAGATAACGATTTGCCGGATCGAGGCCATTGTTTTTATAAAAAATCATTGCATGGCCGAAAGGTTCATATCCGTCCGCTGCCCTCTCATTATCAGGTGTTGCAGGATGACTATGGAGTGGACCTATCCCCTGAGGAAGTTCGACGATATCTATTATACGATCGAGAGGATCATCTACGGTGGCGGCCGGCTGAGCGGTTTCACGACTGAGGAGGTCTATGATAACCTTCGGGACAAGTCCATATTCCGAGACGTGACAGACCTCAATAACTTCCTCATGGAGAACGGCAAAACGTTCAGGGTAAGGCCAGCAGGCGAGGCCTGGGAGCGCATCTGGTAGGCCTCACCTCTGAGCGAAGTATATATTTTTATCATCCGAGCCTAGCTCCAGGAACTTCCCAGTGGCAAGGATCCGATGGCTATATCTTAGGGGAGCGACCCGCGTTCCCGGCCCTACGGTGGAGTCCCGGTGCAGAACAACATCCTCGCCGACGACCGGTATCCTCCCCCCATCGATCTGGCCCGATAGTGTGCTTTGAGTGCCGATCGATGAATGTCGACCGACTATCCCCTTGCATATGGATGTGCCCCGGCCGATATCGCAGAAGCTCATGACCATGCTATCCTTGATCTCCACGTCTCCCCCGATAAGGCTTGTGTGACCAATGTGGGAGTTCTCTATCACCGTGCCCGGCTCTATGCGGCAGTTTCGACCGATTACGACGTTTCCCTTAAGGACGATATCGCCGCTGCTGAGACATCCATCGATCTTGGCGAGCGTTGAGGGATGGATCCATTGGCGATCTCGATATTGATGATGGAATGTGAAGTGCTTGACCTCCCCTCCGATGACGTTCATGGCCGCCTGGAGCAAACGCTCCGGAGTTCCTATATCCACCCAGTAGCCCTTCAGGGGATAGCCATAGACGGGATATCCATGCTCGGTGAGATAGGGTATGAGATCGCCGCCGATATCCCTCGCCTTGTCACCCATCTGGAGGAGGATCTCCCTGATCTCGGGGGAGAAGATATAAAAGGCGGTGTTTATCATCCTGCTGGGCTCGCATCCGGCTTTGGGCTTCTCCACGAATCCCCTGATCCGTCCGTCCTCGTCGAGATCCGCCGCCCCGTACTGCGATATGTTATCTCCGGGAGGCAGCTCCTTCAGCGCAACGGTCAGTACCGGATTTTGATCTCTGTGAAAATCGATGAACCGCTGAAGGTCTATGTCGATCAGGTTGTCTCCGGAGATCACAAGCACGTCATCCATGATGTCGTAATAGTTCATGCAGAAGCGCAATGAATCGGCGCTGCCGCGGTCGTCGTACTGGGGCTGGTAGCCAAAGCTACGATGATCGTTCAACCCCAGCCGCTTGAAGAAGCCCTCGCCCGCCTTGAAGTAGTTGCTTAAAGCAAGTGTGTTCTCGGAGCCTTTGCTGCCCAGGATGAATCGCCGGCAGCCTTGCCTTGCGAGGACACGAAAGAGGACGGCGATGATCGCCGTGTCGCATATCTCCACCAAGGGCTTTGGCTGGCCGAGTGTGAGAGGATATAGCCTTGTCCCTCCTCCGCCCACGGTGGCAATTACTGGGGGAAGCATGAGGGTGGATAGAGGCTTCCCAAATAATAAGCCTGTGCCCTGGGATCGCCTAGAAGGGCGATGCCCCCCCCTAATATCCCCTTATTATCTTTACGATGATCCTCATGACCATGAAGGCGATCAAGAAGAGGATGAGGTAGAAGATGTAAGGTGCAAGTCCGGCTGCGTCCATTATTAAGGCCTCCTTATCCATCTCGGGCGGTTCGATTTTTAAGGCTATCCCTTGGAAGGATCGGCACGGGCTCGATGAGATGAAAAGATTGAATACCAATTGAATTCGACCCTGTTGGGATCGAAGATGAAGAGACAAGAGGCCATGGAGAAGGCCAAGGAACACTTCCAGAGGTTGATCGAGGAGCAGCTGGGTCGTGTGGAGAGGATGAAGGTAGGGGAGGACTGGCTGGACTTCTCGAAGCAAGAACGGATCATTATCGGCGTAGTCGGCGGAGATGGCATAGGTCCGTACATCACAAAGGAAGCGGTGCGCGTTCTAGAGGATCTCCTTGCCCCGGAGATCGCCGCAGGCAAGGTGGAGCTAAGGGACGTTCCCGGCCTGACCATAGAGGAGAGGGCGGCAGCGAACAATGCCCTTCCCGACGATGCATTGAAGGCGCTAAAGGAGTGTCACGTCATTCTCAAGGGTCCGCTCACCACGCCCAAGAAGGGAGACCCCTGGCCCAACTTGGAGAGCGCAAACGTCTCCATGCGCAGGGAGCTCGACCTCTTCGCAAACGTCCGGCCGATTAAGGTACCTGCAGAGGGCATAGACTGGATATTCTTCAGGGAGAACACCGAGGGCGAGTACGTGCTCGGGAGCCAGGGGATCAACGTCACACCAGACCTCGCCGTCGACTTCAAGGTCATCACGACCCAAGGCGCGGAGCGCATCGCGAGGCTTGCATTCGAGTATGCGCGAAAGAACGGCATCGATAAGGTCTCGGCCGTGACGAAGGCCAACGTCATCAAGACATCTGACGGCAAGTTCCTGGAGGTGGCAAGGGCTGTCGCGAAGGAGTATCCGGAGATCCAGTTCGACGATTGGTTCGTGGATATAATGGCGGCAAAGCTCGTAGACGAGAAGCGGAGAAAGGGCTTCAAGGTGATCGTGCTCCCGAACCTCTACGGCGACATACTAACGGACGAGGCAGCTGAGTTCCAGGGCGGCGTCGGGACTGCCGGAAGCGCAAATATCGGGAAGCGCTACGCCATGTTCGAGGCCATCCACGGATCTGCCCCTCGGATGGTCGACGAAGGAAGGGCTACTTACGCCGATCCATCGAGCATGATGAGGGCTTCAGCCATGCTGCTTCGCCACATCGGCTTTTTAGAGGAGGCAAGCAGGCTCGAGATGGCGCTCGATATATGCGGCCAGCACGAGAAGAGGATTGCCTTGACGGGGCGGTCCGACGGAGCGACAGGGTCGGAGTATGCCGATTATGTGATGGAGACGCTGAAGGACCCAAGCCTTGAACAGAGGTGGAAGGGTTGCAGCTCGGAGTGAATGCTCCCCGCCCTAAAGGGCGGGGGCTTCTATGTATGGTTTGACGATACCAAACGGCTTCATCCCCAGTCGCAGAACGTTGATGGCCGCATTCTGATCTCGGTCCAAGGATAAACCGCAGCAAAGGCATTCATGGACCCGATCAGAGAGTGACTTTTCAACTATAGTACCACAACGAGAGCACATCTTAGACGCATCTCTGGAATTTTCTAGAACCACCATTGAACCGGCACATTCGGCCTTTTAGGATGTGATCTTCACCAGCATATTCCAGGCCACGTCGGAGATGCTTTTGGCTAAGTTGTGGTTGTGAAGCATACCTTTGATGAACAGATCTTCGGGACAGACAGTACAGAGACGGCCCACCAAATCACGGCTTACCTGGCGAGCGAAGTCGTACCTTTTAGTAGCGATCTCTCCGCTCCTGCGAGGTAAAGATTTTATTTTATATGCCCTATTAGGATATGTGAAAGATCTGGCCAAGAGACTGCTCTCCCTGAAGAGGGAGGATATAGCCCTGCTAAAAGCGATCGAAGCGGGGATGAAGAGGTATCAGTGGGTGCCCATTGAGGAGGTAGCCCACATATCCGGGATCGCACCCTCCCGAGCCGACTTCCTGCTCGGCCAGCTAGCCTCCAACGGCATAATCTTCTGCGAGGAGGCCAAGTACCTAGGCTATGCCATCGGCTTCGACACCTACGATCTCCTGGCCCTTCGAGTGCTCGTGGACAGGGGCGCGGTAAGGAGCCTCGGCGAGATAAGGGGCGTGGGCAAGGAGTCGATCGTCGTCGAGGCATTGGGGGAGGTTCCCCTCGTCATCAAGTTTCATCGGGAGGGACAAACCAGCTTCAAGCACGTCCGCAGATATAGGGACCACCTGGCGGACAAGAGCCGTTGCACCTGGATTTACGCAGCAAGGCTCGCCGCCGGCCGGGAGTTTCAGATCCTCAAGAGGCTTCATACCCACGTCTCAGTGCCCCGGCCAATAGCGCTCAATCGCCATGCTCTGGCCATGGAGCTCGTGGAAGGGCCTCGCCTGGACAGGGCAGAACTCGATCGCCCAGAAGAGATAATGGATTTGATCTTGGATGAGATCGGCAATTGTCTCCGTCTCGGCCTCGTTCATGCAGACCTGAGCGAGTACAATGTCTTCCTGGACGGGGATGGCGTGAAGATAATCGATTGGCCACAGGCCATAGCCTTGGACCATCCAAACGCCCAGGAGAGGCTTGAGAGGGACGTCGGCAACATCGTGAAGTTCTTCAGGCGCCGCTTTGGCATCGAAAGATCCCTGGAGACGGCGCTGAAAATTGTTAGCGATAGAGAGAACGGGGTGAGATCTTAGGCCCAATATTCGGCGTCGATATAGCGAGCGGCTCCTCGAGGAGCAAGCGGCCTGCGGCTTACGGCCTCTGCATAATGGACGGAGACGACGTCTTCCGCGAGAACATGGTCAGCTGGCACAAGCTCATCCATCTGATGAGGGAGGCTGCGCCGTCCATCGTCGCCGTGGACAACGTCTTCGAGCTGGCCAGAAGCCGCCAGGATCTGATCGGATTGCTTCGAAGGCTGCCTGCCAAGACGTTGCTAGTCCAGGTCACGGGCGGAGAGAGGCAAGTGTCCCTCGTAAAGCTTGCCCGATGGCACGGCATCCAATTCGATCGTCAGAATCCGATGGATGAGGCTGAGGCCTGCGCCCGTTTGGCTGCCAAGGGAGTTGGCATGGTAGTCTCTGCCTTTGAGGACCGGACCTGGATCAAGGTCAGCCGCCGGCGGTCTCCTGGAAGGGGCGGATGGAGCCAGAACCGCTACTCTCGAAAGATCCACGGCTCTGTAAAGGGTGTTGCAAGAGAGGTGGAGGCCAAGCTGAAGGAAGCGGGGCTTCCGTTCAGCAGCAAGGCAGTGGAAGGGCTCGGCGGATACATCCGATGCGAGTTCATAGTCGAAGCTCCCCGAGAGCAGGTCCATATCAAGCCCGGCCGCTACGAGGATGCCCAGGTTCGCGTGGAGGGGATAGAGCGCCCCAAGCTGCAGTTTCATCCACTTAAGAGTCGACGCGGCTACATCATAGCAGGTATCGATCCCGGGACGACGACGGGTGTTGCCGCGCTTAACCTGCGAGGGGAGATGGTGGACCTAATAAGCGCGAGGGCTATGTCCCCCTCGGATGTGATCGAATGGCTGGCCGATCGCGGAAAGCCATTGATAGTTGCAACCGACGTCCATCCAACCCCAGGCGCTGTGGAGAAGATCAAGAGGGCCTTCAACGCAGTGCTCCATTCCCCAGGTGAAGCGCTCTCCGCCGAGGAGAAGATACTCCTCGCCCGGCCGTACGGCTATAGAAACGATCACGAGAGGGACTCGCTCGCCGCAGCCGTGAGCGCTTATAAGAGGTACAGGAACAAGTTTGCCCAGGTGGAGAAGAAGGCCCCCGCAGAGGTCGATCCCGAGGAGGTGAAGGCCTTGCTGGTGAAGGGCCACTCCATTGATCGCGCCATCTCCAAGCTCAGCGCATCCCCCCCGCCGCCATCGGAGGAGGCCCCCGCAGAGGAGACGACCGCGTCCGTCGACCTCTCTGCCCTGCGCAGCCAGAATCGCGATCTCTCAGAGCAGGTGCGCCGCTTGAAGGAGTACGTGGACGAGCTCTGCCTGGATCTCAAGGCGAAGGACCGCGAGATCGAGGAGATCGCCCGCCGGATGGAGCGGGTGAAGGATAGGGCATTTCGAGAGATCAAGAGGGATCAACAGATCAAGATCAGGGATAAGGAGATCGCCCGCCTGAGAGGCATGCTTCGCTCGGAGAGAAAGCAGCTGCGCCGCCTGAAGGCCCAGCTATCGCGCGTGCGAAAAGCCGAGAGGATCGAGGAGATGGAGGGCTACCGAAGGCTCAAGCCCGTGGACTCCTTCTCCAAGGAGGCGGTGGCAGCCTCGGCCAAGAGATGGTCGATTGCAGAAGGCGATATCATCCTTCTGATGGACGCATCCGGGGGCGGAGCGAAGGCCTCGGACCTGCTCGTCGATATGGGCGTGGAGGCGGTGATCGTGAGAGGCGAGATGTCTCCTCAGACGATGGACTACCTGGGAGACAAGGGGGTTCCCGTGATCACAACAGACGAGGTCCCCTTGAGGGAGATCGACGGGATATCCTTCATCAATCCTCCCGACCTCGATAGGGCGAAGTCCGCCTGGGAGGAGAGGATGAAGGCAAGGGAGGCCAAAAGGAAGGCAGAGTGGCTGGAGAGCATCTTTGCCGAGTACAAGGTTGAACGAAAGCGCGAGCAGAAGAGGGAGGAGCGAGAGCGGCAGGCGTAAGGGGTGGGCCTGCTTCACCATTTCAGGAGGTGATGCCGCCCTGCGACGATGTAGGTAGCGTCGTCTGCCGGAGAAGGAACTCCTGTAATCCAGGGAGTCGCCCGCCTCCAGAGGTCTGGAAGCGGAGGAGCCGATTAAGGCGATATTCTTTTACCCTCGAAAAGCGGTATTAATATTGGTGGAGAATCACTTGAAGATCATAGCGTTGGCGCTGCTGCTGCTCGCCTTCACATCGGCGATGGCATCGGGGATTGAGATGAGGCCGGGGGAAGAGCAGGCGGAGATGCTCTTTTCGCAGGGGATAGGTCAGCCATGGGTCGGGGGAAGGCCCCCGTGGCAAGGAGAGAGCCTCTTTCTGCCCTACCGCTGGGATGTTGCAAGGAACCTCTACTACTCGGAGATAGGCCTTGTCCAGGTCGTCGAGGGCTACCTAAGGATCGGCGATGGACAAGGGGCCGTCAGCGTTCCCTACACGCCTGGCTGGTACAGGGTGCTTGGATGCTACGACCAGACGCATAGGATCGTCGGGGTCTACGTGGACCTTGGCGGATATTATACCGATCAATCCTCGACATGATCGGCATCAAGCGCCGCAGATCTCCTTGAGCCGCCTTGGGTCCTTCATGATGGCGGTTCCAATGAGCAGAGCGTCGGCCCCAGCGCTTGCCATGCGGATGGCGTCATCCCTTGAGTGGACGCCGCTTTCTGCAACCAAGAAGACGCCGGCATCCCTTGCCCTTGGAGCCAGCCTCTCGAATGTTCCAAGGTCCACATCGAGCGTCGAGAGATCCCTGTTGTTTATGCCGACGATCCGGGCGCCTGAATCGAGGGCTATCTCAAGCTCCTCTTTCCTGTGCACCTCGACGAGAGGCTCCATGCCCCGTGATCTCGCAGCCTCGACCATATCCGATAGGTTTGGGCAGATCCCGGCGATGAGTAGCACGAGGTCTGCGTAAGCCTCGTCGAGCTGGACCTCCTCGACGATGAAGTCCTTTCGAAGGACAGGCAGATCGACTGCCGCCCTGACCAGGGGTAGCGTCTCGAGGCTTCCGAGGAAGTACGTGGGCTCTGTCAGGACCGATATGGCACAGGCCCCCATATCGAGGTAGGCCTCGGCATAGGCCTTGGCCTCCCCCTCCCATAGCGGCCGCGAGAGTATACGGGGCTTGATCTCGGCGATCACGGGGATCTTGCCTTCCGCCCGGGCTCTTTTGGCCGACTTTATGAGGTCGCGCCGCTTTGGCGGCGTAGCCGGTCGATCCGTTGCCGAATGATCGATCGAGACCCCTCTGCGCGAGGCCGAGGCGCCGATGATCCCCTCAATGAGCGGATGCATCATACCCCCAGGTCCTCCATCCAGTTAGATATGATCCTCATCCCGTCCGGCGTCAGAACAGACTCGGGATGGAACTGGAGTCCGTTTATCGGGAGGCTCTCGTGGACGAGCCCCATCACGATGCCGTCCTCGGAACGGGCCGTCTCTCTGAGGCATGGTGCAAGCCGCTTTACAGCGAGCGAATGGTACCTTCCGCCGAGAAGGGGGCAATTTATCCCTCGAAAGATACCCCGGCCGTCGTGGGTGATGGACGTTGCCTTTCCATGCAAGGGCAAAACATGACCAATCGTCCCGCCGAAGGCCAGGTTTATCGCCTGATGCCCGAGACATATCCCCAATAGAGGGACTTTGGATCCCAGTATGATCTCAAGGCAGCTGCCTATGTCCCTAGGCTTTGCGGGATGGCCGGGACCTGGGGATATCACGATTCCAACGGGATCCATCTCGCGTACCTTCGATTGCGGTATCGTATTTGGCTCGACTGCCGTATCCTCGTAGAACCGGGAGACGTAATCGACGAGGTTCCAGACGAAGGAGTCCTGGTTGTCCACAAAGAGAATCGGCCGGCTCATGATTCCACCCCAAGTGCCCTCTTCATCGGGGCCATCTTCCTCTCGGTCTCCAGATACTCCTTATAGGGATCGGAGTCTGCGACAATCCCGGCCCCCGCCTGGACGCAGGCTATCCCGTCGCGAATGAGAACGCTTCTGATGGCAATGGCGAAATCAGAGCTGCCGTCTGCTGAGAAGTAGCCGATCCCGCCGCCGTAAATTCCACGCTCCTCCCCCTCTAGATCGTCGATGATCTCCATCGCCCGAAGCTTAGGCGCGCCGCTGAGCGTCCCCGCTGGAAAGACAGCCCTTGCCGCGTCGAACTGGTCGCACTCGGGCCTGAGATCGCCTTTGACCGTTGTCTCTATGTGCTGGACGTGGGAGTACTTTAGAACCGACATGAAATCCTCGACCTTGACTGTGCCGGACCGGCATACGGATCGAACGTCGTTTCTTCCAAGGTCGACGAGCATTATATGCTCCGCCCTCTCCTTCTCGTCTGCGAGCATCATCCGGGCGTATTCCGAGTCCTCCTCGACCGTTCGGCCTCTCGGACATGTTCCTGCAATCGGGTTTACCCGGAGCATGCCCCGATAGGTGTTGAAGAGGGTCTCGGGCGAGGCGCCTACTATCGACTGGTCGCCGAACTCGAATAGATATGTGTAGGGGCTTGGGTTGATCCTTCTAAGCCTCCGATAGAGGGCGACTGCGTCCTTGCACCTAACACTGGCCGACCTTGCCAGGACGACCTGGAATATGTCGCCGTCCAAGATATGCTCCTTGGCCTTCTTGACAGAATCCTGGTAGGCCTCGGGATCGCCCTCCCCGAGAAGCTCTCCACGAATATCCTCGTCCTCCCCTTCGATTGGATCCATCCCCTCGACGACCTCGACCAGATCGACCTTGGCGCCGGGGAGGATGGGGGCCAGGACAAAGTAGACCTTCCTCATGAGATGGTCGAAGATAAACGTGCTCTCGGCAAGCGCGAACTGGGCATCAGGAGTGTTTGAATTGGACCTCCGCCCGAGGCGACCCTTGACGAGGTCGTAGGCAAGGTACCCGATCCCTCCGCCAGTAAAGACCTGTCTATCGAAGAGAGGCTCGGCCTCGCGGCAGGGAATCGATGCCCTGAGAGCGTCGAAGAGATCGTATCCCTTACGAATCATCCCGACAAGGCGGTTTTCCTCTAAAACGAGGTCGATCGTAGAAGAAAGCCTCTCTTTCATGAAGTCTATTCCTCCATTGAAAAATTCCATTGAGAAGTTTTCCTCCTTGATCGTCACCAGGGCCGATGGATCGGCGCCGACGAAAGAGAACCTGGCCTTCTGGCCGGACTTCTCGACCGACTCGAGAAGATAAGGGTATCTGCGAGACCTGAGCTTGAGGTAGAGTGTAAGCGGCGCATCGACGCTCACCTTCTCAGTGACATCGACCAAGATTGGAGATCCCGTCAAGAGAGCCTCACCGCCTGTACGAACCGGGTCACCTTCGACGGATCCTTAAGGCGGTCGGTCTCAACTCCGGACGAGACGTCGACCGCATATGGATGGACAGTCTTTATCGCCTCGGCAACGTTTGACGGGGAGAGGCCGCCCGCGAGGATGACCGGAACATCAAGCTCCCTGACGAGATCTGCGCTCCTCGACCAGTCGTGCACCTCCCCGGTCCCCCCCAACCGGCCGTCCTTCAATGTGTCGAGCAAAATCGCATCGGCAACACCGGAGAGGGCCTGTACGTCTGCGGAGCCGGGCGAGGTTGCCGCAACAAGCCGCTGTGAGACAGCCTTCTTTAGAAGACGCATATCCCGAGGTCCAATTCCGCCGTGGATCTGGAGGACATCGGCGCCGGTCTTTCTTGCAAGGTCGCATGCCTCTTCGAGATCCTTTGGAGAGATGACGATCACGCTCTTCGTAAAGACAGGGACACTGGATATCAGGTCGCGTGCCCTATCAGCTGAGATCGAGTGGTAGGAGCCTTCTACCTCAACTACGAATCCGATGGCATCTGCTCCTGCATCGATTGCGTATCCTAGCTCCTCTTTGCAAGTGATTCCGCAGATCTTCGCTTTAGTCATAGAAACCTTCCAAGCTTCTCGATTTCGCCGCCCCTCTCAACGAGCCTTCGGAGAAGGTCGATCGATTTGCCGGAGTCTATGGCCCCCTCTGCCATTGACGCCCCCTCCTCGATCGAGGATGACCTTCCCGAGACGTAGACTGCGGCTCCTGCATTGATCGCGACGATATCGCGTACAGGCGAACGCACTCCTTGCAGGATGCGAACGAGGCGCTCTGCGTTCTCATATGGAGGCCCACCGGCGATATCCGAGCGCTTTGCAAGAGGGTAGCCCAAATCCACAGGACGGATCCTATAGCTCTCGACTGAGCCTTTCTTTAGCTCGGAGACGATCGTCTCGCCGGTGTTGGCGATCTCGTCCATCCCCTCTCCGTGGACGACGAGGGCTCTACTCGATCCGAGAAGCCCGAGCACCTCGGCGAGCTTTGGGCAGAGGGCGGGATCGTATACGCCCATCACCTGAGCGCTCGCGCCGGCGGGATTGGTCAGGGGGCCGAGAACGTTGAAGACGGTGCGCATGCCAAGATCGCGGCGGATCTGGGCGACCCTCTTCATCGCAGGATGATAGAGGGGGGCGAGCATGAAGCCGATTCCCAGCTCCTCAATGGAGCGGCAAACCTCATCGGGCTTTGGGGATATGTTCACGCCGAGCTCGTCGAGGACGTTTGCACTTCCAGAGCGCGAGCTGACGGCGTAGTTCCCATGTTTTGCGACTGCAACTCCGCATGAAGCGGCAACGATTGCAGCTCCGGTGCTCACGTTTATGGTGTGGGAGGAGTCGCCCCCGGTCCCGCAGGTATCGACGAGACCTCCATCGACCTTAGGCTCTATCCTGATGGCCGAAGAGCGCATCTTCCTCGCCATCCCGGCGATCTCCGAGACGGCCTCCCCCTTCATTCTCAGCGCCACGAGCAGAGCTCCAATCTGGGAGTCGGTCGCCCCCTCGAAGATCTCCCCCATCAAGGCCTCGGCCTCATCCACGCTCAAGTCATGGCCTTCCATTATCCTCTCAAGATACATCAATGGGATCACCAGTTATAATGTATTATATTGTACTCTGATGGACTAATCAATACATCGTATATAAGATTTGTCCATCAGCTGGCCGGTCGAGCTGGAGTCGGCGATGATGGACGCCAGGGCGCCGGGAGTAATGAACGGTTTATGGATATGGCTGGCAAATATGGCCTTCATCGAAAGTGCGAGGGCACCATTAGATCACATGCTGGCCCACGATATCCAGTACTTTCGCCTCGATGAGATCAACGGACAAATGCCAATAGGCCAAGAAGGATGAAAAACCGCACGATGACGCTAAGTCCGGTCGAAAGAAGGACAATCTTCAGGCCTAGGCGCGACCCGAAGATGGCGACGTACCTGGGAGCGAGGCTCTTTGCGGCGAAGATGGGAAGCATGAACATGCTTCCAAGCATCAAGACGATCATCGCCTGGACATCCGAGATCGTGCCGACGTGAATCATATTTCCAAGGAGGGAGATCCCGGCGATGGGACTCAGCACGTATGTCGTAAGCGGCACTATGCTCTCCGATGGAATGCCGAAGATCTCTGCCAGGGGAAGCACGCTGAATATCTCGAAGTACCCGCCGTCCTGAAGGAGGAAGACGATTGTCGTGACCACCAAGTAGATCGCAGCGATGCGCAGAAAGAGCCGCCCCTCCTTTTGGAGAGTGCGCGTTAGGGCGTCCTTTAGGGAGACTCCCTTGGGTGGCGGGGCGATCGAGGGCGTGCAGGTGGATCGGTCCAGGAAGACTCGGCTCAGGAGGACGACTGCCGCCACCTTGACCGCTGCGGTCAATAGGAAGACCACGGCGTAGAAGCCTCCAACGACCATTCCTAGAGCTGGGATCACTATTGGAACCTGGTAGGTAAGAAGCTCTCTCAGGTACACGGGAATGCTGTTCATGATCGAACATAGCACGGTCTCCCTCCCGCTGATGCTCCCCTCCCGTCTGAAGGACGCGATCATGCCGTTTGCCGCAACCGCCGAGCCCAGTGAGACGACGAAGGCGGTGGAGCAGGCTTCGGGCAGACGCGTGAAGGCGAATATCGGCCGGCTCAAGAAGGCCAGCCTCTGCATGAGGCCCATCTCCACAAGTATGCCTGCCCCAAATAGGCCGAGCAGGATCATGGCCAGTATGGGAGCTGCAAAGTCGAGCACCCTGATCAAGAGGTTAAGCATCCCTTCGATCGTGGAATTTAGGGGTTGATCTAGTTATTCCATATATGCTTCGCTACGCCTATCGCCTTTAGCCAAAAGTTATATATTCGTTGAATGTCGAATAGAGGCTTGAGATATAAGACAGGAGAACCACATATGAAGATACGAGTAATCAGCAACAAGGATGAGATCGACGCCCTAAGCCCACAGGAGAGGATGGTCCACCTCACCTTCAGGGCATCCAACGTAGATATCCTCAAGCTCATAAGGATATGCCCGAGGCTCCGGGTGATACAGCTTCCCCCCTCATATATGAGGACGGTCTCGAAGGCGACGAGGACGCTTTTGCAAATGGAGGGAATCGATCTGCTCGAAGGGGACGTCTGGGGCCATAGGAAGGACCTCGATGAGTACTTCATAGTCGAGAAGGAGACCGTCGATCAGATCCGCTCCCTCGCCGAAGGGGGAATGGCAAAGGATGAAATGGCCCGTGCGATCCAGAAGAGGGCCCGAATTGGCTCCGACTTGATCGGATATATCGCGCGGCGGGCCATGACCGCTTGAGGAAAGCAACGCCCAACCCATTACGACGGCCGATCTCGATCGAGCCGGAGGGCGGCACAGTCGGGCTACCGACGCCTCGGAAGGCCACAGCGCCCCGGGTTCGACCGAAATCTTTATATCGATGATAGTCGGTGACAACTACGGCAAAAGTCGAGATGCATTCTCTGTTCCCTCCTACAATCCCTTGACTTTTGCTATCATTTCCATTATTGAGGTCGAGACAGCATCCATTACAAGGATCGCATGTGGCCGGCTTTGGGAAAAGGTGGTCAGACGACCAACGAGCCGCGCTCCCTGGTCCTGACCCTGACCACGTCCTCCAATGGATAGATGAAGATCTTCCCATCCCCGGCCTCGCCGGTCTTGGCGGAATCGCAGATCAGATCGACCACTTTCTCGACATCATCATCGTCCACCACAACCTCCAACTTCACCTTAGGCAAAAGCTCCACACGATACTCCCCTGCACGCCACTGGAGGGCTATGCCCTTCTGTCTGCCCCTCCCCAGAACGTCGCTTACCGTAATGCTCGAGAACCCGTTCTGATCCAATATCTTCCTGGCCAGGTTCAGCTTCTCCGGCCGGATGATCGCCTCTATCTTCTTCATGATCGACCTCTCATACGTAGATCCCCTCGCCATGCTGGCTGATATCCAGGCCCACGGCCTCCTCCTCCTCTTTGACCCTCAAGCCCATTGTGGCATCAATGACCTTCCCGAGCCCATAGGTCACCGCAAAGGCGTAGATCCACGTCGACGCGACTGCTACGGCCTGTGCCATCAGCTGGCCGGTGTTTCCGGCGAGAAGGCCTGATGCGCCGATGCTTGCGAAGATGCCGGTTGCCATGACCCCCCATGTGCTTCCGATCCCATGACATGCGAGGACGTCGAGCGAGTCGTCCACCTTCTTGCTTTTGCGGATGAACAATATCGCATTGTAGCAGAGGAAACTAGCGACGACACCGATTGGAATTGACGCAAGCGGTGTCACGAATCCGGCTGCGGGGGTTATTGCAGCAAGGCCGGCCACGGCGCCGGTGACGATTCCAAGCGCGCTTGGCGCCCTGTCCCTCCACGATAGGATCATCCATGTCACCGCAGCTGCCGCAGCTGACGTATTGGTCGTGACAAAGGCGTTCGTTGCGATCTCATTTGCAGCCAGGGCTGAACCTGCGTTGAAGCCAAACCAGCCGAACCAGAGCAATGCTGCTCCGAGCACGGTCGTCGGGATGTTGTGGGGCTCCATAGGATCGGTTCCATACCCCTTCCTCGCACCGATCACCATGGCGATTGCAAGGGCAGAGACTCCCGCGCTGATATGCACGACGATCCCACCTGCAAAGTCAAGCGCGCCTGCCTTTGCAAGCCATCCACCGCCCCAGACCCAGTGAGCTATGGGGTCATAGACCAAGGTGGCCCAGGCCAGGGAGAAGACGAGAAAAGAGCTGAACTTGATCCTCTCGACGAAGCTTCCCGTAATCAAAGAGACGGTGATTACGGCAAACATAGACTGGAAGATCATGAACGTAAGGGCTGGAATAGACAATCCCTCCTTGACCGCGAGGGTGACACCATTTAGGCCCACGTTCTCCAGGCCGCCGATGATCCCGTGGACATCGTGGCCAAACGATAGGGAGTAGCCGAGGAGGATCCACTGGAGGCTTATCACCCCCATGACCGCGAAGCTGAAGATGATCGTCGAGATGACGTTTTTCTTCCTGACCATCCCGCCGTAGAAGAGGCCGACGCCTGGGACCATGATGAGAACCAAGGCGGCGCTCATCAGAACCCAGGCGTTATCAGCGGCGTTGAGTGCTCCATCCTGGGCTGCTGCCATGCCCAGCCATAGAGCTATCGATAATATAAGCAAGTATAAGCGCAAACTTGTTCACCAAAAGTAGGAAAGATAGCGATCTAATAAGCGTATTTAGGACAAATTAAGGATTGTTCATATATTATCGGATATTGTCATACGGGATTGAAGCACAAGCTTGAAGCCAGCTGCTACATTGAGTTCCACAACCGCGGATAGAGTTAGGGATAGCACTCGGTACATGGGAAAGCTTTAAATATTTTGTCGTATTTACGAGAAATAGTAGTACCAAAGGTTAGACGAGAATTCGATCAAAGTATAACACATTCCAAGAGAGGCTATATAATGAAGATATGCATCACAGCAGGCGGGACCGGCCTTGAGGCACCGGTGGATCCCAGGTTCGGGCGCTGTGCCTTCTTCGTATACGTGGATACGGAGAGCATGGCTGTCGAGTCCGTGCCAAACGAGAGCGCAGGGGCTGCGAGCGGAGCCGGGATTCAGGCAGCACAGAATGTAGCAAGAAAGGGCGCATCAGTGGTCATCACAGGCAACCTTGGCCCAAACGCGATTCAGACGCTGAAAGGAGCTGGCGTTGAGGCCTACCAGGCCCAGGGAATGACGGTTGGAGACGCAGTCGAGCGGTTCAAGAGAGGCGAGCTTTCGCCGCTTTCTGCCGCCACATCACAACCCCAAGCCCCCGGCGGAGATATCGGAGCAGGGATGGGGGCCGGCCAGGGAAGAGGCGGCGGCCGTGGAGTTGGCGGCGGCGGAAGAGGCGGAGCCGGTCGTGGCGGTGGCCAGGGAAGAGGCGGCCCCAGGTGATCTCATGAAGATATGCATTCCAACAGAGGGAGATCGAGGCGCAGACGAGCTGATATGCCCCCACTTCGGAAGAGCACCAACCTTCACCATAGTGGACCTGGAAAAGGATGAGCTGAAGGTGATTCCCAACAACGGCAGCCATATGGGTGGGTCCTTGCTTCCACCTGAGATCATCAAGGGAGCGGGCGCCGGGGTGATGCTGGTAGGCGGCCTTGGGCCAAAAGCAGTCGACCTATTCCAGGATCTGAATATCGAGGTCTTCGTTGGGGCAAGCGGCACGGTTGCAGAGACAATCGAGGCGTGGAAGTCGGGCGAACTTGCCAGGGCCACGCGAGATGCTGCCTGCCAGGAGCACCAGCACTGAGGGCCATTCGTAATTAGCCTCTTTTACCTATCTGGGGCCCGGGGGAGATCCCGGGCCTCAGCCCTCCGGCTCGATCCCGAGCATCCCCCAGATCCTAGCCATATCGAGATGCGCCTTTACAGCGTCGGCCAGCTCGTCGAAGCCATCGCCCTTCCTTCCGGGGGAGCGATTCAGGCCCTTTCGCTCGTAGAGGTAGTCGAGGAACGCCTCGCGGAAGTTCTCGTTCTCGAAGATGCCATGCAGGTATGTTCCTATGACGAGGCCTCCTCCTGCGACCGATCCGTCGCCCTCGAAGGCAGGCTCCTCGTTGGACTCTGTCATCCCCATGTGGATCTCGTAGCCCGATACCTCCTCGCCCCCGATCCGTCCAAGGATCGGCCCGTCTCCGACGACCCTCTTTCTCACCTGGACAGTGCGCTTCTGATAGAGGTCGAAGTGGGTCTTTGCGTCCATCAGCCCGAGCCCCTCAACGATTCCTTCGGCATCCTCTATGCCGCTATCCACGATCTCTCGACCCAGCATCTGGTAGCCGCCGCAAATGCCGAGAATAGGCACACCCTTGAGGGCGAGTATCTCTTTATCCATACCGCGCCGCCTCATCTCCAACAGGTCGGAGACCGTATTCTTGGATCCCGGGATGATCACTGCGTCCGGATGGCCCAAGGGCTCGCCGAGCGCGACGTACCTGACCCTGGAAAGCCGCTCCAAGGGCTCGAAGTCGGTGAAGTTGCTGATGCGGGGAAGCTTGATTATGGCGATCTCGACCCCCTCGGCCATAGGCGCCTGCCGGCCCGACTTATCGCCCAAGGAGACCGAGTCCTCGGATGGGATCTCAAGATCCAGATATGGAAGCACCCCAAGAACTGGAATCCCGGTCAGCTCCTCCAGCTGCTCCAGTCCCGGCTCAAGTATGGCAGGGTCGCCCCTGAACTTGTTGATAACAAGCCCCTTGACAAGTGGACGGATCTCCTCTGGGAGGAGCTTGACCGTCCCAAAGAGGCTTGCGAAGACCCCGCCGCGTTCGATGTCGCCAACCAGGATCACCGGCGCCCGGAGCTTATCCGCGATATAGATATTGGCAAGGTCGCGATCGAATAGGTTGATCTCAGCAGCCCCTCCAGCCCCCTCGACGATTATGTAGTCATACTCCTCTTCGAGCCTCCGAAGGGCGCCGTCCACGGTCTCCTTGAGGCCCTCGATCTCTCGATAATACTCCTCGGCCGAGCGATCGGCAACGGGCCGCCCCATCACTATCACCTGAGAGGTACGGTCGCCCTTCGGCTTCAGAAGGATCGGGTTCATCAGCTCCGAGGGCTCGACGCCCGCGGCCCAGGCCTGCACCGCCTGCGCTATTCCCATCTCGCCGCCGGACTCGGTGACCCAGGAGTTGAGGCTCATGTTCTGCGACTTGAAGGGCGCAACCTTCAGGCCCCGATTGCGAAGCAGCCTGCAAAGCGCGGCTACAAGCGTGCTCTTGCCGGAGTGGGAGGTTGTGCCGAGCACAACGAGGTATCGAGTCATGTCGTTGCGGGATTGATATTCAAGTTTATTTGAGTTTTGGAAGGCGGATGGAATTTGTCTGTTCACCAAGCATCCGGATTCTACACGTCCGGGAGCATAGCGACACCTACAAGTCCTTTGAGATATAAAATTCGTGCATAGATGGAGGAGTCGGCCTTGAAACCCAAGATGTATAAAGGAAATCCAGCGGTATTTCTGAGAAAGGATGGTAATTACGAGATCAAGATACTCGTAACCGGTGGCATGTTAACTTCCCAGCAGATCAAGAGCATCGGAGAGGTCGCCCTGAAGTACGGGGCAGAGGTCCATATAACCGTGCGCCAGGAGCTCTCCATCCTGGGGGTCCCCGAGGATAAGCTCGACCTTGCCCTCGAAGATCTGGCGAAGGCGGGACTGCATCCGGGATCAGCCGGAATGACCTTCAGGAACATCGTCTCCTGCCTGGGGGAGAAGTACTGCTTCAAAGCTGCTGCAGAGACGACGGAGCTTGCAAAGGAGATAGGCCGGCTCTTCACAGGACAGAAGACTCCCGGCCCCCTCAAGGTGGGGATAGGAGGATGTCCATTCCCCTGCACGAGGCCCCAGTTCAACGAGATCGGATTGATGGGGCGGGTGAGGCCGGATCTGGATCTGGAGAAGTGCACAGGCTGCGGAAAGTGCGTAGAGGTTTGCAAGGTTGGGGCAACTAGAATCGTCGACGAAAAAGCGGTTATCGACTTCGACAAGTGCATCATGTGCGGCAGGTGCGTGGTCAACTGTCCGGTAGGGGCCAGGTACACGGCAGAGGATGGATACATGCTCTTCGTGGGCGGGAGGGGGAGCTGGCCACCCCATGAGGGTTGGATCCTGCGCGACTTTATCAAGAGGGAGGAGGTAGTTCCCCAGATCGAGCGAATATTGAAGGTCTACAATGCTCAGGCCAAGCCGGGGATGAGGCTTCGCGAGTTCATAAACTCGATCGGGTTCGAGGAGTTCAAGAGGCAGGTGCAATAGACGCTGCGTTGGGAGAAAAGGGGCTGGCAAGATCCGATGATGAAAAAGGGCGGTTTGGGAAAGGAGGGCTCAACCGAAGAGAGCCCCCATCCCCGCCTCGGCCGACTCCGCCTCGTCGCGGAAGGCCTTCATCACATCCTCAGCCTCCGCCTCAAGAAGAGGCTTTGCCGGTGAATCCTTCAGGAGATTTTGGGCCTCCTCGGCCAGGTCATCTCGGGCCTTGATGTACATGTAGAACCCGGGCTTATCGAATCCCATTGCCTGGGCCTCCCTAACCGTAGGCCCGATCCTCTTGAAGAACTCCTCTTCGAGCAGCCGCTTCATTATCGGGCCGCTATCCAGATCGTAATAGTAAGCAAGCTCCATATCTAAAACCTCCATCTAATGACTGAGGGCTTCGATTGCCCCCTCCAGCTTCTCGATGGAGCGGTCCATCAGCTCGGCCGCCTCCAATACAGCCGCGGCTGCCTCGGGACTGACCTCCTCGATCTGCTTTGCCCTCTCTCGAAAGCTCTTGCTGTGGCTTTTATTATGCTCGACCCAGTGCTCCAATAGATGCTCTGCCTCATGAGATTGCAATTGATTTCACCACCTGAAGATTAACGCCCTCGAAATCCCCTCTCGACACCCGCTGGCTCAATAGCCCCGCCTGATCATGTAGTCGGCAAGATCGAGCAGCAATGCCTTAACCGTGGAATCTTTGAGGACTCCAAGCGCCTCCTTTCCGCGATCGACGAGATCGATCGCCTTGGCCCTGGCGTACTCTATCGACCCGCTGTCATCGAGGAGGGATATCGCGTCCTCGATCTCCCCCACAGTGGCCTTGCCGCGACCGAAAAGATCAAGCCTCACGCCACGATCCATGGCGTGTATCATGATCAACGTCTTCTTCCCCTCGACGAGGTCGCCGCCCCTTCGCTTGCCCAATACCTCTGCAGGTACCGTAAGGTCCAGTATGTCGTCATGGATCTGGAAGCCCATGCCTGTCAGGCGGCCGTACTCCTCGAGGCCTGCCACCTCCTCCTGGGACCCTCCGGAGAGCATGGCTCCGATCCAGGCCGAGGCACCGTAGAGGACTCCGGTCTTCTTCTCGATCATCTCCATGTACTCGGCCTCGAAGACCTCATCCCTCCCCTCGAAATCCAGGTCCATCCATTGGCCTTCGCAGATGGATGCACAGGTCTGGGATAGCATCCCCATCGACGAGAGGACTTTTCCGGGATCAGCCTTTGCTCCTGAGAGGATCTGGAAGGCCTTGGAGTAGAGGGTATCTCCGGCGAGGATCGCGCCTGACGTTCCCCAAAGGACATGAACCGCTGGCTTTCCGCGGCGAAGATCGGCGTTGTCCATGATATCGTCATGGATCAATGTGAAGTTATGGACGAGCTCTATGGCGACGGCCGCGGGGACCACATCCAAGGGATTGCCTCCCACAGCCTCCGATGCCATGAGCAGCATCGATGGACGCAAGCGCTTTCCTCCGGCGTCCAAAAGATGCCTTCCAGCCCTATAGAGCTGCTCTGGCCTCTGAACCGGTAAAAGCTCGCCGATTGCCAATGATACGATCGCCGCCCGCCTCTCCAAGTCCCCCAGATCGATAGCCATGATCCCACCTACTTCAGAATCAGCTTTTGCCCATTGCGCAAGAGATGAATGGTGTAGCCCAGGTCGTAGCCGTTCTGCTCGGCGATCTTCAGATAGGCGCCATGGGTGTTTATGCTCCCGTGGCTTGGGATGACGTGCTCGGGATTGATCATCCTCAGAAGCTCCCAATGATCCTCACGACATGCATGTCCAGAGACATGGACGTTGTCGTAGATCCTCGCACCGCGCATCTGCAGCTTGGTCTCGACCACATATCGATTGGCCACGTTGAGAGGCTGGGGTATGACTCCTGCGCTGAAGATCACCTTGTCGCCAGTCTCCACCTGATAATCGGTCTCGCCGTTCGCGATCCTGCCGAGGATTGCCCCGGGCTCCCCCTGATGTCCCGTCATTATGGGCAGGAACTTGTCCTTGCCCTCTGCCATGATCCGCTTCAACGCTTTGTCCACGTTCCTCCTTCGCCCGTGAACGGCAAGGCCGTTCCCCTTATCCGCATAACCCGTCCGCATGGCAGTCCCCCAGTACTTATCCATCGATCGTCCAAGAAGGACGGGCTTTCTGCCCATTTTGTGGGCGGCCTCGATTATGGCCCTTATGCGCGCGATGTGGGAGGAGAAGGTCGTGACCATGACGCCTGATTTGCTCTCCTCCGTCCCCATGAGCACGTCCCACACCAGATCCTTCGCGATCTGTTCCGATGGGGTCTTTCCGGAGATCTCGGCGTTGGTGGTCTCCGTGATCAAGGCCACTACGCCTTCGCGTCCGAGCTCGCGAAGCCGGGCGAAGTCGGGAGGCTCGCCCAGCGTGGGGCTGCGGTCTATCTTGAAGTCATTCGCATAGAGTATGATCCCATGACGTGTGTGGATGGCCACGAATACGCAGTCCACGATGCTGTGCTGGACCCTAACGAACTCGAGCTCGATATCGGGGGTTACCTGGTACCTCTCCCGAGCGTTCATGGTCATGACCTCGTTGTCCACCCCAAATATCCTCTCAGCCTTGATCTCCTGTCTGATCAGATCGGCTGTGAAAGGGGTGGCCAAGACCGGACATCTGTATCGATGGGCGAGCTTCGGGATGGCCCCGATATGATCCAGATGACCATGTGTGCAGGCTATTGCCTTCACATCGCCAGCCATCTTGTCCATTACCCGGTCATCGGGGATGGCCCCCATCGCGATCAGCTCGCTTGAGTGGAGGGACTCCACCTCGGTATCCTCATGGATCTGGACCCGGTCTAGCCGGATGCCCATATCCATCACTATGATATCGCGGCCGACCCTGATACCGGTCATATTCCTGCCGATCTCGTTGTATCCGCCGACCGCTATAATCTCAATATCCTTCATCTCGACAACTCTCTTCTAACTGAAAACCTTCTGGTATTGAAACCCCTCTGCTCCAGGATCTCCCGGGTCCTGCCCAATATTAAGAGCGGCGCCCCCTGAAGCTGGGAGATGCTGGCGCTGCCTGTGAGGAGCATGGTTATTCGAAGCGCTCTGATATACGACCGAAGCTGGCTTGCGACGCTCTCGTGCCCTCTTGTGGCAGCAGCAAGAAGGGGGAGGGCAACGCCGGCGACCGAGGCTCCCAGAGCTACGCTTCGGGCAACGTCGAGGCCACTTCTGACCCCGCCGGAGGAGATCGCCTCCGCGCCGGAGGCCAGGCACTCCACCAGAGAAGCGGGAGTCGGCATCCCCCAGCAGCGAAAGAGCTCGCCGATCTCCTGCGACTCCAGGTCGCCCCTTTCCTCTGCCCTGAAGGCCTCCACAGCCGACCAGCTTGTGCCGCCGCATCCTGCAACATCGATGATCCCGATCCCGGCCTTAACGAGTGCAGAGGCCTCCTCGTAGCATATCCCCGCCCCCGTCTCCTTGACGATTAAAGGATGCGATGAGTCGGCCGCAGACCGAATGGCCTCAAGCACTCCACATGCCTCCACCTCCCCTTCCGGCTGGATGCATTCTTGAAGGTAGTTGAGATGGATGGCAACTGCATCGGCCTCTATCATCTCAGCGACCCGATCCAAGATCTCCGGCCCATGGCGGGATAGCTGTACCGCCCCGATATTTCCAACGATCGGTACGCCTGGAGCGCAATCCCTCACCACTGAGAAAGTGTCCTCAAGCGTTGGATCCTCGAGGGCTGCCCTTTGAGAGCCAACAGCAACCGCAATCCCAATCTCCTGGGCCGCGAGCGCCAGATTGGCGTTGATCTCCTTGGTCTCCGTATGGCCTCCCGTCATCGCAGATATCATGATGGGAGCGCTTACTTTGCGACCTAGGAAGCTCGTGCTGCAATCGATCTCCGACCAGTCGAGCTCGGGGAGCGCCTTATGGACGAAGGAGAGGTCGTCGAATGAGTGGTTCTCGCATTCAACCGCCCTCTCCAGGCATACGCGGATATGATCCAGCTTCCTGCTGGATGTGATCTGGCTCACGGCACCACCGCAGTCCCTATCGCCTGTCCCCTCAAAGCCGCTTCAACGTTTCCCTCCACCGTTGCGTTGAAGATTCTTGATGTTACGCCATATTGGGCCAGATCCAGGAGCTCTCCAACCTTTCCACGCATGCCGCCGGTGACATCAAACCCTGGCCCCGCCCCCAGCTCCTCCTCGATCATGGAAAGGTCATCTGCCGCGATTCGGTCGAGCACCCGCCCCCGGGACATGACGCCATCTGCTGCGGTCCCCAGTATCACCAGATCTGACCTAAGCTCGCGGGCGAGGTATGAGACCAGCTGGTCGCCCGAGACGATCCCCGAGCCTAGAGAACGATCCAGGGCGACGTCGCCATGCAACACCGGGAGGATCCCCCGCTTCACCATCTCCAGAACGATCGAAGGATCCATGGAAGCGATCCGGCCTCGATCCAAAAGCACTGAACTCAGCGGATGGACCGGAAGTGGGAAAAGATCCCTCTTCGAGAGGGCGGAGACGAAGAGCGAGTTGAGACTAACGACCGAGCGATGGGTCTCGAGGAGGCCAATAGGATCGAACCTCGAAGGGAGGCCGAACCTTTGAGCGTGGATATGGCCAAAGGAGCCTGCCCCATGAACAAGTATTAGATCGCCCGGAGAAGCGGAGACCTCCTCAGCTATCCGCTCGATCTCCCCCAATTTAGCCGAGCCCTCTGTCGTCTTATCCGTAAGCACGCTTCCCCCTATCTTCAATATCCTAAGCATCTGCCAAACCTCATTCCGGCTCCAGGCGCAACCCCTGACAGCCAGTGGCAACTGGAATGGCCCGGCCGCCAGCCTGCCCTATGGCAATGCAGGCAGCTTCAGAGCACTCGGGAGAGGGAAGCGCTATCATGCATCCGCCCCCCCCAGCCCCTGTGAGCTTAGCTCCAAACGATCGACCCGCGCCTCGGGCGGCATAAACGAGTTCTGCAAGCTCCCTCGTCCCGACGCCCAAGGCCTCCAAGAGCCCATGGTTGATATTCATCAACCGGCCGAGATCTGCTAGCCTTCCATCCTTGATACAGGGGACCGCCTGGACGGTCACGCATCCAATTGCCTGGAAGATGCGTTCTACTATATCCCTGTACTCCAGATGCAGCTGCTGCACCTTGGCAACCTCCGCCCCGGTCTCGTGAGGCTGGCCGGTACAGCCAACGACCAGATCCAAGGGCGGGAGGTCGACCGCTTCTGCCCTCTCGCCGACCAGCTGATAGCCACCGAAGGTTGCAAGCGCAGTGTCCATGGGGCTGCCAAGCCCCCTCTGGACCGCCCTCTCAATTCCATGGGCCCGCTTTGCGATATCCCCATAGGAGAGGCCAAGCTGCATATGCTCGTTGAGGGCGCCCAATGTGGCAACGACGATCGCGGCCGAGGAGCCCAAGCCTGCTGCAATGGGGATATTGGATTTGACGCGAAGACGGAGATCCATGCAATCTAGATCCTTCACTACAGCGGTCACATAACGATTGGCCAAGAACGCATCACGGCTGGAGCCTAAGGAGATCACCTCGCCGGAGAGTGGATCCATAGAGAAGCCCAGCAGATGCAGGCCAAGGCCGCTTGCATCTATCTCAAGTCGACCAGGCAAGTCCTCGACCTCGACCCAGGCACGCAAGTCGACGGCCCCGCCGAGCGCAAGAGAGCCTGAAACGACCGCATGCTCCCCGAAGAGGATCGCTTTTCCCGGAGCCGATGCGGCAGTTATGGCTCTACCTCCTATGTGAATACTATGGCCGCGTAACCCACAACCTGACGATAGTCTCCAGTCACATCCCCGCTTGTCGCGTAACGCAGGAGCTTCGCCCTGCTCGCCCCTAATATGCGGGAGGCAACGATTGTGGCGGCGATTGGACCGTAACCGCATGCCGATACGTTCAACGAATAGAGGCGAGAATAGAGCTCGGGAACATCAAGATGTAAGATGGCCTCGATAAGCGCGGCATCGTCTCTCCTCGCCACCTCTTGAGGCCGGTAGTGGGAAAAGTCGCTGCTTGCGATGATCGTGCAACTTCTGCCCAATCGACGGGCGGCCTCCCCGATGGCGGATCCGACCTCCACTGCGGACTCCTCATCCTGCAATCCCATGCAGATCGGAAGAATCTTGAATCCAGCAAAGGACCTCTGAAGAAATGGGATCTGCACCTCAAGCGAATGCTCGTAGGCATGGGCAAGCTCGTCATGCTCCAGAATGGAGCCAGAAAGGGCATCAGCGAACTCTTGATCGCACTCGACCGCCCCAAGGGGGGTTTTCCAAGTGTCCCTTGAGAGAGCTATGGGTATGCCCTGGCCGTGATGGTTTGGGCCGATGAGAACGTACGTATCCCTTTGAGGCAGCCGAGAGTAGACCTCTGCGGCCACCGACCCGGAGTAGATGTAGCCAGCGTGTGGGACGACCGCTCCAATGACCTCCGTGGGATCGGGGACTAGGCCGCGGAAGGCCTCATCCATATCCTGCCGCAGTCCATCGGCGCTTCCCGAATAGAACTGGCCTGCCACAACGGGGAATCTCATCAGCACATCATCTCGTTATCAGAACTCCATCTCGAAGTCCGAGACGGTATAGCGGAAGCGCATCTCCTCTCCCCTCTCGCGAAGCACCTGTCTTGCCATGAGCCAGTAGATCAACGTCAGGGCCTTTCTGCCCTTGTTGTTGGTGGGGATCACGAGGTCCACGTTGGACGTCATGTTGTTGGTATCACATAGTGCGACCACGGGCACGCCCGCATCGACCGCCTCGTTCACCGCCTGGCTGTCACCGCTTGGGTCGGTCGCAACAAGCACATCCGGCTCGAAAAATCCCGAGAAGTTGGGGTTGGTCAACGTATTAGGGATGAACCTGCCCACATTAGCCTTGGCGCCTATGGACTTCGCAAGCATCGTGGCCGGCCTCTGGCCGTACTGCCTTGCGGAGACGACCAGGACCTTGGAGGGGTCATAGTTCGCCAAGAACTTGCCAGCAAGCCGTATGCGCCGATCCGTCGACTGAACATCGAGAACATAAAGGCCGTCGGTCCGCACCCTGTAAATGTAACTCATCATATCACGGGTCTTCTGCTGGGTGCCTATGTGCACCCCTGCAGCGAGATACTCATCGATGGGAATCAGCGTCTCGTACTCTCCCTCGATGGCTATCACCTCATCTTCAACCAAAGATCTCACCTACCTAAAGAATTATTTGGAATCACGTCTCACGGTAATGGGGATGACTCCCAACTCCATCTCTTCAAGAGCTATTTCAAGAGGGTCAATGGATTCTGTATGTATGAGTACCGGAGCGCCCATGAAAATCTGCAGTGCCCTGGCCCCCACTATCCTAGCACGTTCATATCGGGTATATTTCTTGCCCTTCAAATAGCCACCTCAAAAGGAAGAGTATGGTGGGGTTGCTGAGATTCGAACTCAGGTCACAGCGTCCCGAACGCTGAAGGATGGACCAGGCTACCCTACAACCCCCTCCCTACTGGTATCGCCGAAGCACGTCCACTATCTCCACGTGGGCAAGAAGCATGCGCCGGCAACAGTATCGCTCGATCCCCAGGTCATCCATGACCTTTCCAGGAGGCTCTGAGACGATGCGTTCCTTGTACTCCTCCCAGACGTTGGAGATCACCTTGCCACAGGAAAAGCATCTGACAGGGATCAAACTTGCCTCACCTGTAGGATTTCTGGTACTTTGCCCTTGCACCAGGTCCGCCGAACTTCTTCTTCTCCTTCTGCCGATGGTCGCTTACCAGGAGGTTGCGATCGTACTCGGAGTAGGCCTCCTTGAGGGATGTATCGCCAGTCCACTCGACAATACCCCGGGCGATGGCCGTGCGCACTGCGTCCGCCTGGCCCATTACCCCGCCCCCCTTCACTTTCACATTGATGTCCAAGCCGGCCAGGGCATCCCCGGCCATTGTTATGGGCTCCATAATCTTAAGCTTCGCCAACCTGGGCGTCATGATCTCGAGCGGCGCCTTGTTAATGCGTACCCTGCCAGCGCCCTCGGTTAGCGTTGCCCTTGCAATGGCCGCCTTCTTCTTTCCTGATGAGTTTATTATCTTCATGACGACCCACCTAGAAGTTCGATCCCAGCCTCCGGCTCAGCTCTCCAAGCTCGATATACCTGCCCCTGCCAACGTCCCTCGCCCTCGCCCCAGCAGGCTGCTCGAACGACTCGCCAGCAAGCTCTGGGGGAACGCCTACATAGACCCGCAATCGAGAGAAGGCTTCGCGTCCCCGCTTGGATTTGTACGGGAGCATGCCCCGCACCGTCCGCTTGAGGATCCGCTCCGGGTGCTTGGGGAAGTGAGGGCCCTTCTCCTTTGTACCCTTCTTCATCATATCGCTGTACTCGCGGAATGTGCTCACCTTGTTGCCGGAGATGATGGCCTTCTCCGCATTTACAATCTTAACATCCTCGCCCTTGAGCAAATAGGAGACCGCAACGCTTGCGAGCCGCCCCATGACCAATCCAGAAGCATCTACGATCAATGGATCACCTCAGAATTTTTATCTTGGAGCCGTTGGGATTCTGCGTCACCATCTCCTCGATCCGGAGACATTTGCCGCCGGCCGACTCGATCTTGGATATGGCCTGCCCGCTAAAGCCGAGCGCGCCTACGATCACACTATGGCCGATCTCCCCGGTCCCCAGCACCTTGCCCGGAACCAGCACACGATCGTCTGAGTTGGTATACCTCTCGATCTTGGCTATGTTCACCGCGGCATAGCTTCGCCGGGGCTTCTCCAGCCTTTTGGCCACATCGCGCCAGATGGAAGATCCGCTCTCTCGCGACGCCGCCTTGAGCTCGCCGATGAGACCGGTCAACCTAGGATTAGTCTTCTTTAGATCCTTCATCGAAATCCTCCGCAGAGCCTCCCATCGATGGGAGACGGACTCACGCGCAGATTTGCGCGTTCGAACATGAGTTCTTGCGCCCCGGGGCATATCGCTGCCCACGTGCGGACCTTATGACGACTCATCCGCCACTATATAAGCGTTTTCACTTAGGGCTGGAGAATCGCCCCCCGAATGTCGATGACGCAAAACGATGATAATGGTTGCGAGCCACATTGTCCCACACCGGCGCAATTGGAGGTCGTCCGGGGGTGGCCATGCTCGAATGCATCATCTATATTGCCATAGGGTTCCTGCTCGGGGCGATCAGCGGCCTGACGCCGGGGCTGCACATCAACACGTTCGCAGCCATTCTTCTCGCGCTCTCCCCGAAGCTCCTCGATCTCGGTCTAGAGCCCCAGAATCTCGCAGTGCTGATAGTCGCTTCGAGCATATCGCAGACATTTCTCGACATAATACCCGCGGTCTTCGTAGGCGCCCCGGACGCCGACACGTCCCTCGCCGTCCTGCCAGGCCATCAGCTGATGCTGGAAGGAAGGGGGATGGAAGCGATCCGCTTGTCAGCCCTTGGAAGCGCTGGCGCCGTGATAGTAGCACTTCTCGCGATCTATCCTCTTTCTACAATCATGGGCCGAGGCTATGAGCAGCTGATCGACCACATGGGGCTCATACTGGTGGGAATCGCCTGCCTGATGATCCTCTCCGAGGCAGGCCCGGCTGTCGAGGGGCGCGGCGCCTGGGCCGCATATAAGTACAAGGCCTTAGGCCTGCTCCTCTTCCTGACGAGCGGCCTTTTGGGCCTCTTTGCCTTCTCCAACCAGCACCTCTTGAGGTCCTACCTCGCTCTCGAGCCCACCCCCCTCCTGCCTTTGCTCAGCGGCCTCTTCGGCGCCTCCTTCCTCGTTGCAAGCCTTGCCTCGCAAACATCGATTTCGCCCCAGGAGGATAAAGGCTTTAGCATGAGCCCGGCGTCCCTGATGCGCTCGATGCTTATCGGCGGGCTTGCAGGATCAGTCGTCGCCTGGATCCCAGGGGTCTCGCCAGCGGTTGCAACGACTGTGGCAAGGCTTGGAGCGCCGAGATCGGCAGAAGAGTTCCTGGTGTCCCTCTCAGGCGTTAACACGGCAAACGCGATCCTCGCCTTAGTCGCACTCTATGTCGCCGGCAGGGCTCGCAGCGGAGCTGCTGCAGCGATTCAAGATCTAGTCGAGGTGGACCTCGATCTCCTCTCCCTATTGATCGTGGCGGGAGCAGTAACAGCGATCCTATCCTACGTAGCAACGCTTGCCGCAGGAGGGCTCGCCGCAGGGATTGTGGACCAGATCGACTACCAGGCCCTCTCGCTGGCGATCCTGGTCGGCCTCTCCCTCATGGCCCTTTTATTCACCGGCGTTCTGGGATGGCTGATCTTCCTGATCGCAACCGTAGTTGGCTTGATCGCCCCCTATGCCGGGATCAGGAAGACACATGCCATGGGGGCGCTGATGCTCCCTTTGATCGTTCAATACCTCTGAACTCCTGAGAGGATCAACGAAATACGTTCCTGATCTGATCGAGCGAGAGGGCGGGAAGTCCCAATTGAGAGAGATGGGATGCGAGGAGGCCCGACCTTGGTCCCTGCGGATGATAGACTATCGCTGCCTCCGGGGAGACGTGCTCGAACATGCGCATCAACCCGCGAAAGTCCAGGTGATCGCTTATCATTATGCGGTTGTATCGACCGTCCCTCCGCCCCGTCAAGATGTACTTGGGGCCGACCATCTGCGGCAAGATGGATGGTGCCACGACGGAGGGACCGGCCCCCCATTCCGATACGTCCACAAGCGGCCCGGCCTTGGGCAACAGCTCTTTTGTCAGGGCGAGGCTCTGGGGGTCCATGCCGATCGCCTCGGCGTAGCCCATCCCTCTCATCAGGGCAACAGCCCTCTGGGCCTTGCCAAAGGCATAGGCCCCAAAGGTTGCCCCCTCCTGGAGCGCCTCCCAAAAGCGGCCGAGATCATCCTCAAAGCAACAGTCTGGATCCCAAGGATCGCCGTAGTTGGCCTCGGCGACCAGGAGGTCGGCCCTTGGAAGCGAGGCATATTCCTTGAGATCGCCCGTTACGACCACTCGGCTCCCTACATCGGTCTCCCAGGAGAATGCACATGATCCGATGGTGTGGCCGGTCGGATGGGTCTTGATAGCAACACCGCAGACGTCGATCTCTTCCCCCACATGGAACGTCCGGCCATTGAAGCGGCGGCCATGGCGTATCTCCAGGGCTCTTGCGGTCTCATGCGAGGCTATGGCGAGAGGCGAGAGCATCGCCGACCGACCGTTGTGGTCGCTGTGAGCATGGGTGATCAAATAGGCCTCTGGTTGGATAGATCCCTTGGGGGAACGACTGGTATCTATCGAGAAAAGATGTGCTCCAAACTGAAGGGAGAGATGAGGGGCCAAGCCGCCTCTGCCGTTTCTCCGGCGTAGAGGGACGACTCCAAGATCCAACATCTCCCTCATGGACCAGCTACTCCAGTGCCGGATCAAGGGCCGCCTTCAGCTCCTCCTTGGATGTGACCCCTAGCCATCGGCGGATCTCAACGCCATCCTTCTCGAGGATCAATGTGGGAACAACGAAGATTCCATACTTGGAAGCCATCTCCATCTCCCGATCCACGTTGACCGCCCGAATCTCCGCTCGACCATCGTACTCCTTCTCCAATGCCTGCATGACCGAAACCATGGTGCGACAAGGACCGCACCAATCCGCGGAGAAGTCCATGAGAATTGGCTTGCCCAAACAATCACCTCAACGGGGATGAGATGCTCCACCCCTCAGATCCCGCGCGCATAGGACGCTTCATCTCCCGTCGACCTCACATTATATCAAGCCCACGCCTATAGGAAATCGAACTTGACGCCGATCTTGAAGAGATGCCTCGTCGAGAGGACAATCAAGGGCAGTCCGAGGCTCGATATCTCCTCCAAGATGACGGCCGCCCTCTCTTCCGGGGCCGAGAGGGTGAACCACATGTTATAGCCGCTTGGGCCGGGCCGAAGGTAGTTATGGGAGACCTCACGGAAGCTGTTGATCCTGGCCCCAACCGCGTCCAATCGATCGCTCGGCACGGCAATCGCTGCCAAGATCCCCTTATAGCCCAGCTGCCTCGTATCGATGATTGGGCCGATCTGTCTGATGGACCCGACCTCCTGCATCCAAGAGATCCTTGCAATAGCCTCCTCCTCCGAGATCCCGAGCTTCTCGCCGATCTCCTGAAATGGCCTTGGCACCAGCGGAAATCCCTCCTGCACAAATGAGAGTATCCGCCGGTCGATATCGTCTAAAGTTACGTCCTGTATGGACAGAGTGGATCCTCCCCGAGAATATCGCCATTGACCGCATATGCCCGCGCGCGGCAGCCCCTGCAGATCCGTCCATAGTCGCATTCGCCGCAGCGCCCTGCCAAATCCGAGTGGCGCAAGCGCTCGAGAACCAAAGATGACTTCCAGATGCTTGCAAAGCTCTGCTCACGAATGCTGCCTGCCAGAACCGGAAGGTATCCACATGGATAGACCTCGCCGATGCTGGATAGGAAGACAAAACCGACGCCGGCAAGGCATCCGCCGCTTCCGCGCTTGGGGCGAATACCGGCCTCCCTGAGGACGCGCGCATACTGGGGCGCACATGTCACCTGGATCTCGATGAAGCGCCTCGACTGCTCGGTGCAGATGCGAGAGAGAAGCTCTCCTTGCACCTTTGGCGACACCATCTCGCCCTCCCGAGCCCGCCCTGTGGGGACGAGGAAGAATATGTGCATGGCAGAGGCTCCCACCTCCTCGGCCAAATCCATGATCGCCTCGACCTGGCCATAATTCCGCCGGGTTACCGTCATGTTGATCTGGAAGGCCAGGCGGTCGCGCATGAGAGCCATCCCAGCGAGGGCGGACGCGAAGGAGCCCTTCCCCCTACGGGCCTCGTGCTCGGCCTCGAGGCCGTCGAGGCTTACGCTAACCCTTTCGATTCCCGCGGTCACCATGGAGTCGACCGCCTCCGGAGTGACGAGGGTCCCGTTTGTGGCCAGGGATACCCTAAGGCCATGGCCGCTGATCCTTCTCGCAAGCTCGAATATATCCAAACGCAGCAGGGGCTCTCCACCGGAGAGGATGATCATCGGCGAAAGTGGCGCGACATCGTCTATGAAGGAGAGCGCCTCCGCCGTGCTCAGCTCATCGGCCGCCGGAGATGGGGTTGCCGAAGCTCGGCAGTAGTCGCAAGCCAGGTTGCAGGCGGAGGTGACCTCCCATGCGATGATCATCTCAAAGCAGACCTACCTTGCGGAAGAGCTCGGCGTTGAGGATGCTCGCCCCAGCAGCGCCACGAACGGTGTTGTGGCCCATGCATATGTAGCGGATGCCGGACCTTATCCGGCCTACCGAGATCGACATACCCCGCCCGGCCTGGCGATCGAGCCTCGGCTGGGGCCGATCTGGCTCATCCCTGACGATGATAGCCCTCTCGGGCTCGGTCGGCAGGTCGCTGAGCTGGGGGTCGAAGTCGAGGAAAGCCTGGCGAACTTCCTCAGGAGTGGGATCGTCCCTGAGTGTTATCCAGATCGCCTCGGTGTGGCCGTCCATCACAGGAACACGATGGCAGCTTGCGCTCACCTCGAAATCCGCGGGCACGATCCGCCCACCCTCATACGTCCCGAGGATCTTCTGGGCCTCGCGCTCCACCTTCTCCTCCTCGCCCGAGATGAACGGAATGACGTTGTCCATTATGGCCATCGATGGTATGCCGTCGTAGCCGGCGCCTGATATGGCCTGCATCGAAGATAAAATGACCTTCTCGATGCCGAACTTCACAAGGGGCTTGAGCGACAAGGCGAACATTATGGTCGTGCAGTTGGGGTTCGTAGTGAGGAATCCATCCCAACCATGATTCTCCCTCTGGACCTTGATGATCTCAAGGTGCTCCTTGTTGCACTCCGGGATCAACAGGGGCACATCCTCGACCATGCGGTACGAGCTGGTGTTGGAGGCGACGGCAAATCCGGCAGCGGCAAAATCAGCCTCCACCTTGATCGCCTCCTCCGCCGGCAGGGCGGAGAAGACCACGTCCGCCTCCACCTCATCGGGGTCGACGTTCACCACGGTCATCTCGCCGATATCCTTGGGAAGCTCGCTCTCCAGGCGCCACTTGGCAGCTATCGAGTACTTCTTCCCCGCGCTCCTCTCGGAGGCTGCAATGCTTGAGAGCTCGAACCAGGGATGCTCCTTTAGCCCTTCGATGAACCGCTGTCCCACTGCACCGGTGGCACCGAGAACGCCCGCTTTGATCTTAGCCATCGAGTATCACCTTGCGCGGCCATAGGGAGAGGGGCATATATATGTCTTCGCCGCCCGCGGCAGCGATAGGAGGATGATCGCCGTGTTTCCCGGATGCAAGCCCGCCGGATCAGCATGTGGCCACAATAGAGGGGGACGGCCACAATATATCCCGGGCGAATGCCAACCTTGAAAAATTTGCGGCCGCTCCTTGGGAGCGATCGACTGTCTTTTGGCAAGGGATCGCCCATTCAATTACGCAGCCGCGTCCCCGCAAGCGTGGGCATTCGTCCGGTGGTGCTACGCCGGCCACCGCTAATCACAGGCCTTATCGAGGATGGAGTAGCCCTTGGCGAACTCGCAATTAACCTCCACGACCTCGTCGTTGAACTCACACAGGCCGTCTGGCACAGGCCCGAGCGAGTCGGCCACCTCCTGCACATCGACCACCGCGCCGTGAGGGACGAATCGCCCCTCCTTGAGAACGACACCGATCACCAGAGCCCCATGGCCCACAAAACAGCGCTTTCCTAGGGTAGAGGCATGGACCACGGCGTTGAATCCGATGAAGCTCTCATCCCCGACCTTTAAGGGACCGTGCATAACAGCCCCATGCGCCACGCTCACACGGCGACCGAGCTCAATCGAGGATCCCTTCAGTCCGTGGAAGACGACGCCGTCTTGAACGTTGCACTCGTCGCCGATTATTATCGGCGTGGCCTCATCCGCCCGCAAAGAGACGCCGGGCGCGACATAGACGCCTCCGCCTATGCGCACGTCGCCGATCACCGTTGCAGAATCGTCCACATATGCGGTCTTTGCAACCGTAGGCATTGACTCGAGGCTGTTCCACGATGTCCTGGTGTTCCTCTTCAGCATTTCAACTCACCTTAGAGAAATATGAGATCCCACCTAAAAGAGATTTCCATCATAGATAGTGGCCGTATCACCCATGATCTAATGATCGTTTGCGCAGAACTATCGACGATATCATGGGGGCGAGGCGAGAAAGGGAGATCGGACAGGTATATAATGAAATACTCTGGTGAAATGGGGGTTGCGATCTACCATGCTTATATAATGGATGAATTTGATAATTGGCGCCACTCTTAAATAGAGGTTAAAACAAATTTAGGCCAGTCTATCGGATATTGTTTTGGCAGCGATATCTGGGGTAAAGGAGGGTTTCGCGAAGGAAGATCTACTGCACCGGTGAGGTTCAGAATAGTGGTGAGTGTAAGGAATTTGTATAACAAATATAAAGGAGATATAATACTTATGACAGATAGTGAAAGCATATTAGGTATGGAAGCTGAAAAGGGACGGTGGGCGCTGGTCTTTATAGGTATGGTAATCAACCTCTGTCTCGGAAGCATCTATTCGTGGAGCATCTTCGTCGGTCCACTTCTGGACCTGTTCAACGATCCGGCAGGACTTAACCTAGGAGTCGGCCGCACAGAAGTACTCATGCCCTTCACAGTATTCCTGGCAGTCTTCGCGCTCGCCATGCCCTTGACGGGCCCATACATAGAGAAGTTCGGGCCGAAGAAGGTAACCCTCGTTGGCGGCGTGCTGACCGCCCTGGGCTGGTTCCTGGCCTCCACAGTCACCCAATTCTCGAACCCGGTGTCCATGCTATACGTCATGTACAGCGTGATCGCTGGCCTGGGAGTTGGAATTGCCTACGGATGTCCTGTGGCCGTCGCTGCTAGGTGGTTCCCGGATAAGAGGGGGACAGCTGTTGGATTTACCGTTCTGGGCTTTGGATTCTCCGCCGTTTTCACCGCAGCCCTGGCCAACTACTTCATCGCCAGCACCGGTGTCTTGAACACCTTCCGGCTCTTCGGCATCGCCTTCCTGATCATCATAGTAGTGCTATCAATGCCCCTGACATTCCCCCCGGCAGGATGGAAGCCCAGGGGATGGACGCCCCCGGCAGCCAAGCCAGGTGCCCATGTGACCGTGGAGTTCAAGCGCGATCAGATGGTCAAGTCGCCCCAGTTCATCGGCCTATGGCTCTGCTACACCATCGGATGTATGGCCGGCCTCATGGCCATCTCAGTCTCCAAGCCTGTGGGCACGGAAGTGGTAATGGTTGAGGCAGGTCTGGCCACGGGTCTGGTATCGTTCTTTGCCATATTCAACGGCTTTGGAAGGCCAATATTTGGCACTTTGACGGACAAGATCAATCCCAGGAACACGGCCATGGTCTCCTTCGTTCTGATCGCCCTGGCCTCAGTCATGATGTACATGGCCCCCTCGGTGCCCGTCTATATCATCGCCTTCGCCATCCTCTGGGGATGTCTGGGCGGCTGGCTTGCCATTGGGCCTACGTCCACAGCGACCTTCTTCGGCACTACGGACTACGCCCGCAACTACGGATTGGTCTTCACCGCCTATGGCGCCGGTGCGATCCTTGGGCCGATGCTCGCGGGCTATATTAGGGACGCCACAGGAAGCTATATGGGAGTCTTCCCGTACATCATAGGTGTGGCGGTAATCGGCTTCGCAATCGCATTCGTGCTGATGAGGCCCCCCAAACCCCCGGCATGATGAGGGCGGCCGCAACTCTTTTTTTAAAAAAATTTTTTGCGACAGAAGCAGGCCTCGAAGCAGGGCAAGGCCTTCTCCCCATTTTTAGCTCGGCTGCATGACCCCCCAGTCAGTTAGGCACATAGAACCGGAGCATAGCGATCTGTTGTGTCTAAGTATGCACATTGGTTAGTAGTGATAACCAGTATCAATCGCCTCATTTGTCCCCCACATGTGCCTAATCAATTGGGAACTCAGGCGACTGAGATCGCAGATAGTGTGCGTGGGCAATTGAACGAAATTGGAATCGATAGCTAGCTGTCAATATCGCGAATAACCTTGCGAAGTTTAACGCAAGCGATTTTCAGCAACTTTCACACACGACCAGATCGCCATCATTCGATGTACTCGGTGATCTTGGTCTGGGCCACCTGACACTTCTCACCCGGAATCTCCAGGGGGTAGATCCCGGTCAAGCATCCCATGCAGAGATGCTCCCTCGGTATGCCTATCGCCTTTACGAGCCCGTCGTGGCTCACGTATCCGAGCGAGTCGGCGTTTATCACGGCCTCCACACCCGGGACCGTTTTGTAGGCGGCGATCAACTCCTCGCGGCTCGCCATATCGATCCCCAGGTAACATGGGGCGACGATTGGGGGGCTGCCGATCCTTACGTGCACCTTCTTTGCGCCTGCGTTTCGCACCATATCCACGATGCGCCTGCTCGTCGTTCCCCGGACGATGCTATCGTCCACGAGGACCAGCTCATGCCCCTCGATGTTCGGGCGAATGGTGTTCATCTTCAGCCGGACTGCGGCCTCCCTCATCGACTGGTCCGGCATGATGAACGTGCGGCCGATGTACCGGTTCTTCATCAGGCATTCCTTGTACCTGATTCCCGAGCGCTGATGATAGCCTACGGCAAGCGTGATGCCGGAATCTGGGATTGGAGTTACGGTATCGGCATCGGCGGGATGCTCCTCTGCGAGCATGCCGCCGATGTTCACCCGCACATCGTAGATCAGCCGGCCGTCCATTATGCTATCCGGCCTTGCGAAGTAGATGTACTCGAAAACGCAATAATTGGGGCCTTGACAGCGGGCGAGCTGATAGCTGGTCATCTCGCCTCCTCGGATGACAACCATCTCCCCGGGCCTGACGTCTCTTATGAGCCGCCCATTCAAGGTATCCATGGCAATGCTCTCCGAGGCAACCATGTAGCCCGATTCCACCTGGCCTATGCATAGAGGCTTGATCCCCAATGGATCCCTGATGCCGAGGACCATATCCCCAAGCAGCATGACAAGGGAGTACGAGCCGCGGATCGCCCGCATCATCCCCCTCACGGCCTCCACCAGGTCGTGCCTCATGAGCTCTTTGACGAAGATGTGAGCCATCACCTCCGTATCGGAGGTTGAGTAAAAGATATCGCCAGCCGCCTGAAGCTCTTCGCGCAGCTCTCTGGAGTTGATGAGATTGCCGTTATGAGCAACAGCTACGGCCCCGTCCTTGTACTTGGCCATGAGCGGCTGGCTGTTCTCGATACACGACGCGCCTGTCGTGGCATAACGCACATGGCCTATGCCCACATTTCCACGTAGCAGGCCGAGCTGTGCCTCGTCGAACACCTCGGAGACGAGGCCCATGCCCCGATGGGTCCGAATTACCTTCCCATCGTGTACTGCGATCCCCGCCGACTCCTGCCCCCTATGCTGGAGGGCATAGAGGGCATAATAGATCTGCTTGGAGACGTTAGCGGTTGTATCGGATAAGGAGATGCCTACAACGCCGCAAGCATCGTGCATAGCCACAACCTAATAGCCGGACTTCCTCATCCACTTATAACTTCTCATCTTCTTGGTCTTGCCAAATCCGCAAGCTACGCAGACCTTTCTGCGATAGTTGAAGGATATGCTGCCGCAGCGACGGCAACGAACGTGCACCTTCTTTTGTCGCTTGCCCATGGAAGGAGTGCCTTTGGTCATCTATTGCACCTCATGGAGATATATAAACTACGTTGTCCCCTCGCACTATTACTGTGCCGATATTGCGAGCCATAGCCCCGTCGGCTATCTCCTCGGTGCTATCAAGCACCAAGTTCATGTGAATATCGTAACCCTGAAGCTCTCCCCGGAAAGCCCTTCCGTCCTTGAGCTTGACAATTACCGGCCCGTTGAGCGATTCATTCAAAATATCAAGCGGTCTCTGAGCCATTGCCCTCTCTCCAGCCTAATAAACAAAAGGCATCACGGGCACAGGTTGCACGTTGCCTATTTAAACCTGTCGGAAAATGCACCCTCATGAAGATCAAATCCAGGCACCACCTCAAGGCGAGCGAGGCCAAGAGGGTTATCGGCCTGATAGAGCCCCTCCTCGCGGAGCCCTCATCCCTGCAGAGGGCCTCACTGGAGCTAGCGGAGACCGATGGGGATATCGACCTGGTCTTCGTCGACGGCAAGCCGAATCTAATGATGATCGAGGACATGCCATTCTTCACCGTGCTCGGGGCAATAGAGCTTCGCCCAGTGAAGAGGGTCGTCATTGTGGACTCGGGCGCAGTTCGCTTCATCACCAACGGGGCGGATGTGATGTGTCCAGGAATCGTGAAGGCCGATCCGGAGATACAGGAAGGAGACCTGGTCGTCGTGGCGGAGGAGCGGTACGGAAAGCCGCTTGCCGTAGGCAGAGCCCTTGTCCCCGGTCCGGAGATGCATGGCGAGGGAAAGGCGGTTAGATCGCTCCACCACGTGGGAGACCAGATCTGGAAGGGCCTGGCCTAAGGTGACGGAATGTACGAGAACCTGAGCACGTTAATACAAAGGGGATTTGGAACCTGGAGGAATAACCTATTCCTTGCGGTGCCATTCATCCTCCAGGCAGGAATGATTGGAATCCTGGCAATGGCCCTGGTCGCCCTGCTTTTCGCCTCTCAACCCATCGAGGAGGCCGACATCTCCGATATCGCCGAGATACTGACATCAACTCCCAGCATCCTTGCGATCATCGCCACGCTTCTTGTAATCCTCGCAGCCACTGCCTTCTTCACCGCTGGGGCAATCGAGATGGCACACCAAGGCACTCTCGAGGGGAAGTCCGGCCTCGGCATCATGTGGGCTGGTGGACGCAGGCACTTTGCCAGCATGTACCTGGCCAATCTGATGATTATGGCGATAATGATGGCAGGGGCCCTCGCAATCGCGCTTTTGACAGCAGGGCTCTTGGTGCAGCTCTCGGGACTCGAAGCCCTCCAGATGATAGCCGAGGGCGACCTTGCGATGACGGACACATCGACGGCCCTTGCTCTTATGGTGGGATCTATGCTGATGCTCGCCTTCGCCCTGGCGGCATCCTTAGCGCTTGCCCTCGCGCCGTATGCCCTCGTCGTGGATGTGATGGGGCCAATTGAGGCCATCCGCCGAGGGATGCGCTTCTTCAGGGAGAATCCCTTCGACGTCTTCATGATCTGGATCATCACACTTGCCATGTCGCTTGCCACCAGCCTTCCGGGACAGCTGCAGCCCGAAGCAGGGCTCGCCATCCTCTGGCCTCTGATCAACATGGTGCTGAGCCTTGCAGTGATCGCACCCCTCACGACCGTTTGGTGGACGAGGCTTTACCTCAGCAGGACGGGAAGGCTCGATAGAGATGGGATTGACCGACTGCAAGAGACGGTCTACCTGTGAGGAGAAGGCTCATTATCTCCCAGATGAACGGAGGGGGCATGAACCTGCAGTTCTATGTGGCCCGCTTGAAGGGACTCGACCCAATGCGCCAGTCGTTGCTGATGGGGGCAGTCGTCTTCGTGATCTACGAGATATATCTATGGCTCGCCCGAGGGGTGGACCCGATGACTGCGACCCTCCAGTCAGTTATAGCGGCAGCGCTATTCTCCTCAGTCTATTACCTGACGACGGTCCTCCTTAACCCGAAGGGGAGGCCGACCGCTAAGAAGGGGAAGGGCAGAAGGAAGGCCTGAGAGGGCCTGCTATCAGATCTTTGCGGAGGAGAGGGCGAGAAGCTCCTCTTCCCCGCTCCTCGTGCCCCGGGCGAAGATCTGGTCGCCAGCCTCGAGGACCGTCTTAGAGCGAGGATTGTAGGTCCATCGGGCCCCCCTCTTCAGCGCGAGGACATACATCCCGGTCTCCGTCTCCAGCTGCAGGTCCTTTAGGGACTTTCCGACCATCGGAGCCCCAGGCTGGATCTCCACGCGAGCGATGATCTCGTCCGACTCCCTGATCGCCATAGCGAGAATTGGGTGTGGCTCGACGTCCCTCAAAACGACGTCCGATATCTTGAGGGCGGCGTCGCTGATGATCTCGGTAGAGACCGATAGCTGGAGCAGGGCTCGCAGGCCCTCCACATCCTCAACGTGCTTTGCTGCCTCGAGCACCCATAGCTGCAGCTCAGATCTCATGGCGTCCATCTGGCCCTCGATCTCAGCGACTGCATAGGCCACGTCCTCGTTCTCGAAGAGCACCGCCATGTAGGCGAGGCCGATCGCAAGCTCGGATCGGTTCTTCATCTCTACGATTATATCGACCGCTCTTGCGAGGTCTGCTTCAACGCCGCTTGGCTCCTGGACCTTGTGGTGGTAGACCTTGCCAGTCACCATCTCGAAGAGAAGGGGCAATCCCTCATCGTGGCCACGGGCAAAGAGGATATCGCCCTTGCGAAGGGCGGTCTCCGGATCGGGATCGTAGATCCAGCTATCCCCCCGGCGAATAGCGATCGCCCTCATCCCGGTCTCCGTCTCCAACCTGAGATCGCCTAGCGTGCGACCCAGCACCTTGGAGTCCGGATGGACCGCGACCCTCGTCAAGGTCTCCTCGGCCTGGCGCAGGTCCCTCTTCAGCTCGTAGGGGATGCCTGTAGTAAAGAGGACGATCTTTGCGATATCTCCAGCGGCGTTGGATATGATCTCAGCGGCGGCCGCGATCTGTAGGATGCCGGACAAGGCCTCTGCGTCATCGACTGTGCGGGCGGAGAGCATGGCCGAGATCTGAGCGTGATAATCGTAGAGGTCCATCTTCTCCTCCAGGCGGAGCACCTCCATCGCCAGATCCTCATCGCCGTAGAGGACCGCGGAGTATCCAAGATCGACCATCAGCTCGCTCGTATCCTTCATCTTGACGAGCAGCTCTTTCATACTCAGGGGACAATACTCGATCTTCCTCATGATACTGGATTATTAACTACCCAAGATCGTATAAACGTTGTCACTGACCAAAAGAAGGGCTTGCATAACTATAAGTCCCATCCGTCCCAAGATCCCTTCGAGGAGATATCATGGAGCTGCATACGGTTAGGATAGAGATCCCGGCGGACTCCAATCTGATCCTGGGACAGAGCCATTTCATAAAGACAGCTGAGGACCTCTACGAGGCAATAGCTGGAACTGCACCGAACGCCTTGTTCGGCCTGGCCTTCTCAGAGGCGAGCGGGCCATGCCTGGTACGGCTGGAGGGAAACGATCCGCTGCTCATCGAGGCCGCCAAGGAGAACTCGCTTGCCCTGGGCTGCGGACATACATTCGTCATCCTCCTCAAAGAGGCGTTCCCGATCAACGTGCTTAACGCCATCAAGGCTGTGCAGGAGGTCTGTGGAATATTCTGCGCAACGGCAAACCCAGTCGAGGCAATCGTCGCCTCTACGAAGAGCGGACGCGGGATACTGGGAGTGATCGACGGAAGCCCCCCCAAGGGAGCAGAGGAGGAGGAGGATCGCACCCAAAGGAGGGGCATGCTGAGGAGGTTCGGATATAAGCTCTGAGAGGATGGACCTGGCGATAAAAAACGGCAGGATCTACGCCTTGGATAAGATCCAGAACCTGGATATATTCGTTCGAAATGGCAGGATCGCCGCGCTCGGTGGGGACCATCGTGCAGATCAAGAGATAGATGCCAAGGGATTGCTGGTGCTACCGGGAGCGATCGACGCCCATGTGCACTTTCGAGACCCCGGCCAGACCCACAAGGAGGACTGGCTGAGCGGCTCAACCTCCGCAGTCGCAGGCGGTGTTACGACGGTCGTGGACCAGCCAAACACCATCCCGCCAACATGGACCGCTAGGGCCTTCAAGCTCAAGCTGGAGATCGCCCGAAGGGCCTCGGTCGTGGACTTCTGCCTGAACGGCGGGCCAGGGGAGATGGAGGAGCTGATAGCGCTAGGGGCAGCTGCGATCGGGGAGGTATTCACCTACCAGCACACAGGCGAGGAGCTGGGGTCATTCATCGCAAAGGCAGATAGGCTCGGCGCCCTCCTAACCACCCATGCAGAGGACGGAGCCTTGATAGAGCGCTCCACAGCGCCCCTCTTACACCTACAGGAGGCCGATTCCTACTCACGAGCCCGTCCGCCCGAGGCCGAGACGAAAGCGATCGGAGAGATACTCGCCTTATCCAGAAGGGCACACATCTGCCACATCTCCACGGGAGAGGGCCTTGCGCTCCTGCGATCAACTGGGCCTCGTATCACCTGTGAGGTAACACCCCATCACCTGATATTCAGCCGCCGGGACTATCGCTCTCTAGGCACCTTCCTGAAGACCAACCCCCCCATGAGGGAGGCTGCGGACAACGAGGCCCTCTGGGATGGCCTCCGGCGCGGCGCAATCGATATCGTGGCCTCGGATCATGCGCCCCACCTGCCCGAGGAGAAGGGGGACGACCTGTGGGAGGCCCCGCCCGGCGTTCCAGGTGTGGAGACGATGCTCCCGCTCATGCTGATGGCGGTTCGCCGAAACCTTCTTGGGCTGGACCGGATGGTCGATTGCCTATCCAGGAGGCCGGCGGAGATCCTCGGCCTCAAGGCCAAGGGGGAGATAATGGTTGGAAAGGACGCCGACCTGGTCTTGGTCAATACCAGAGAGCCCCGCGAGATCAGGGCGGACAGGCTTCACAGCAAGGCAGACTGGACGCCATACGAGGGAAAGCGAGGCATCTTCCCTGCGATGACGCTTATCAGGGGCGTCGTTGTATGGGACGGCGATCTCTGCGTGCGACCGGGGTATGGGCGGTTCTTGCCCGGAACTCCAAGGCCACCGAACATATGACGCTTGCCGAGAATCGCTGGGGGGACGATAAGGGCGATCCCGCAGTCCTCGAATGGGAGGCCTCATACATCAACCGCATCCTTTCTCACCTCTTCATCGCCTCTCCCCTCATCTCCTCGGGCATCTTCTCTATGGCATACCTAAGCGCAGTCCTGGGCATCATCGCCTTATTCCGCATCACGTACTCGAATACCGCATCTCGATCGGCCTTGCTCGATTCCTTCAGCAGCCATCCATAGCCCTTCTGGACCATGTCGTCTTTATCCATCAGGAGGATGTCTGAGATCTCGAGCGCATCATCTAGGAAGATTCCCTTTCTCGCGGGGAGGACGAGGGAGACTGCCGAGGCCCTCTTGAGCCATCTGTTCTCCGATCTGGCCCAGCCTTTGAGCTCCTCTATGTAGGCAGGGTACATCTCGATGAAGGCTCCGACTGAATGATTACAGAATGTATCACACTTAGCCCAATTATTCACATAATCTCGGATCCATCTCTCGAACATGGGAAAGTCGCCGGGCTCGAAGTCCTTCCTGAGGTTGTAGGTCCACTCGAATGCTATGAAGGCCTCCTCGCCGAAGTCCGACTTCAGAAGATCCTCGCATAGTGCGAAGATCTCCTCTTTGTTCTTATCGGAGATACGTTTAAAATATTTTTTGGCGATCCTCCTTACGGTCGCGGCCTTCACCCCGTAGAGCCTTACCTCCCCCTTGAAGAAGCGTTTGGAGCTCTCTAATACGCCCTCGTCGGCGCTCGCCTCAAGCTCGTGCCTTACGGCTGAGATGATATCGGATTCTATTTCAGACATGATCTAAAAAGGTGATGATGCAGTCTCATTTCATCTTCACGGACCATTGTACACGAACTCTATGTCCAGGTCCAGTATCAGCTTCCGAAGCTCGTCGCAGGAGATCGGCCTCTTGAACTCGCTGCAGGTCTTGACCTTCTCCGCAAGCTGGCAGAGGTCCTTCTTCTCGAGGTCATAGCCCATGCGCTGAGTTATGTACTTCAAGGCCTTGGCACCGGTGTGCTTGCCGATGATGATCATGCGGTCTGCGCCAACCATCTCGGGCGAGTAGAGCTCGTATGTGCGCGGCTCCTCCAGTACTGCAGCCACATGGATGCCGGACTCGTGGGCGAAGGCGTTTGCCCCGACCACTGCCTTGTTCTTGGATGCGGGAACTCCGGAGTAGTTGCAGACCATTGTTGAGAGGCCTTTGAGCCTGGAGAGGTCGTAGCGATCCACGCCATGATGCACCCTCAAGGCCACGAGAAGCTCCTCCAAGGGCGTGTTTCCGCTGCGCTCTCCTATGCCGTTAACGGTCGTATGAAGTTGCTTTGCCCCGGCCTCCGCGCCGGCAAGGGTGTTTGCGAGAGCAAGGCCCAGATCGTCGTGGCAGTGCATGCAGATGGGGATCTTCACCCACTTCCTGATCTCCCCTATCATGTAGCCTGTTGTGCGGGGATTGAGAATCCCGACCGTGTCGGCCACGCTGATGTAGTCGGCGCGATACTCCTCAGCTTTCCGATAAATCCCAAGCAACGTCTCGAACCCGGTCCTGGTTGCGTCCTCGGCGGAGAACCGGACGATGAGCCCGTGATCCTTCGCGTAATCCACGGCATCCAGGGCGGTGCTTACCGCCTCCTCGCAGCTCATGTGAAGCTTGTAGCGCAGATGAAGGTCGGATGTGGCGATGAAGACGCTGACCATATCCACGCCGCAGTCGATTGCTGCATCGACGTCGGCCCGATTGGAACGAGAGAGCGCGGATATCTTGGCATTGAGGCCGAGGTTGCAGACCTCTTTTACCGCGGCCTTCTCGGCCTTGGAGACGACGGGAAATCCGGCCTCGATTATATCGACGCCGATCTCGTCGAGGCTTCGAGCGATATCGAGCTTCTCTTCGGACCTGAAGACCACTCCAGGCATCTGCTCGCCGTCCCTAAGAGTTACATCGCAGATCTCAACGTCCAATGGGGGAGTACCCGCAAGCTCGATGAACTGGTTGATGGAGTAGTCCTGCATGCCCCGCCCTTTACTCTCTAATGATAAATCGATTTCGAAAGGATTTGGCGCTGCTCCGATAAAATAGAAGGAAAGGGCGGCTGGAGACCCGCCCCTTTCGTCATGGCTGGCTCAAGTTGACGGCGGGGACGCAACACTCATCGAGACTGCGTCCCATGGCAGTATATCGATCCTCCCAAGGAGGTCCTCGAAGGCTGCCATATCCATCGATGTGGGAATGCCGTAGGCCGACTCGATCTCACATGTTGTGCGGTCGTCCACGGGGAAGAGGACGAAGTACTCCGGAGGGGCGTTTGAGAAAGCGCCTGACCAGTCCTTACGATAGAGCATCGTCTCGACCGGTCGCATCCTTCCGACGGTGACCATCTCCGCGGGGCTTACCGTCAGGTTTTCCGTAGCCAAAAAGGCTTCATTCCCGTAAGGCGTGGCGTTGATCTTGACTTGGTCTGGAAAGGTCTTGAGCTCCAGTCTCGCCGAGGTCTTCAGGACCAACGTCGAGTTGTAGATATCCCCTATCCTCATCGCCGCAGTGCCGATCGAGAAGATCCGGTTCGACGAGAGGTTGAGCGCGGATATGGTCTCCTGGGAGAAGTTCATCTCCCTCACTACGAGGGGATATGCGAATACTCCTTCCTCTAGCTCCTGGCTGGTGTTGGCCGCAAGATCCAGGTCCTGCACTATCGCGTACTCGCCAGCCTCCATGATCACTGTGTCCGCGCTCGCCATGCCGAGCAATGCGAGCATCAGCAGGATTCCAACGATCATTCTAATGTAGCGCATCATCATATCCTCCTTATAGCTCCCTTGAATTTAGGGCCCCCTCAAACGGACCCTCCAACCACATTGATAGAGTCACCATCGAGCTGGACGTTGCTCGATACGGAGATCTGTATATCGCTCGACCCACCAAACGAGGATCCGATACCGGTCGAGCTCTGAACGAACTTATCCCCCACCTTTCGAATTATGCGGTTGTCGTACTCGACCTCCCACCGATACCCAGTCGTGGGGCTCTCCGACAAGGAGACCGAGAACTGGGTTCCTACAGGAATGCCGCCTGCTGGACGCGGAGGCGCAGATATTACATCGACAAGGACCGCGTTGCTTGGGACGTCATCGAGGGCAACGAAGGAGTAATGCCTGCCGACCATATCACCATAGAACGGGATGGTCCTATATCCTGAGTAGACCCGGCCCAGGCTCGTGCTCTGAGTCGTCCCCGTCGGGTAGATCTCGTAGATGATTAGGTTTCCCGACCTTGGGACGTAGATCAGCATCCTCGTCCAGCTACCCTGGGGGCAGAGGGCAGACCATGCCCATCCAGCGGACGTCTCAACCCAGAGCGCCGGTGCGCTTCGTGAAAGGACGAGCCTGCTCAATCCTAAGTAGGATCCGCCGTAGTAGAACTGGGATGAGGGAGTTGCGCTGAAGGTCGTAAGGCTCATCCGCTCCCCAGAGGATGGCGCCTCGGTCATTGCCAGCGCCTCCGGCGCGGAAACGTCGGATGTGGGGGCAACAGCCCCCAGCTGGGCAGCGGCCCCTACCTGGGCTGTTGCCGTTGTCGCCGTCGTCGTCGCCTCCAGCGAAGGAAGCGATGCGTTCGCTCCCGTAGCCGCAGGGCTCTCGCCCCCGAATCCGGCGAGCGCGGTTCCGGAGCATAGGGCGATCAGAACGAAGAAGATCGCCGATACGCGGTAAACTCCAGCGACCTTACTTCGTAGAATAGGTACTGTATTCATCTATATCACCTTACGAGTGCACGACAACATGCTTTGTTTTTACATCCTTGACGGTGCCGTCCGGCCCGACCAGCTTGAATACGATATCGGTCTCGCCTGCACCCACGGCCTGGAATGTAAAGGTCCTCACGCCCGGCTGGCCAACCGGCTCTGGGTTGTAGCTGCAAGTCCCCCGATAGAAGGCCCACTCCTCACAGGAGGAGCCATCTGGAAAGACGCAGTAGCCGGTCTGGCTGCCGTCGGGATTCGTCACGATCTTGGACTGATAACCTTTATCAGCGCAGTTCTGTGAGGCGGGATTGGGCATTCCGCCGATCGGCTCCGGACTGTAGCTGCAGCTTCCATAGTAGAAGGCCCACTCATCGCACGAGGTGCCATCCGGGAAGTAGCAGCGCCCGTCTCGGGACTCATAGCCCTGCTGCACGCATCTGGCCGCGGCCGGATTCGCCGTGCCGGGACCTATGACCGGGCCGGGCGTAGGCGTAGGGCTGCACTCACCCCTATAGAAGGCCCAGAGCTCACAAGAGGAGCCATCGGAGAAGACGCAGTTGCCTCCTGAGACCGTCCCGCCGTTGCCGGTGCAGTAATCGTAGATCGGCGGGACGGTAGAGCCGCCGCCTATGAGGCCGCCGATATCGGGGGTGGTCGTACCACCGCCTCCGATGATGCCCTCGCCACCGATGAGCGGCCCGAGAAAGTCGCCCCCACCATTATCTCCGACGATGGGACTCATCAAGGCGAGAAGAACCATCGAGCAAGATAGCGTAATCGGTATCCATCTCAAATCTAACCCTCCAAATTAACACTCAAGACTATATTTACATAATGATAGATATAGATTGTGATGTAAGCCCGATCTGGCCGATGAAAGGCATTTATCCAAATATGCTTCCGACCTTTCACCACTGCGACGCCTACCTGCCACTTGACTGAAAACCCGGGGATCCGTGGAAATGAGAAGATCGAAGAGCTCCCGCGCCCCCCATTACAGAGCTCGACCTTAGACCCCCTACGGCAATGACGGCCCCCTCGAACTCGTTGAGGCTTACACGACTCCCTTGCAGAGCTCGCCCTTCGCGAGGTCCTCTCGGAAGTAGTCGCCCGGCCTTCGAATCCCAAGCCGAAGGGCAAGCTTCCTTCCGGCGTAGCCGGGGGCGATCCGGAGCATCTCGAGCGCGAACCAGCCTGGATATATCCTCTTCACCTTGTTAAAGCGCATCCAGTCGAGGTCGTAGTAGCGCGCGTTCATCTCCCAGGTTATGTACTGCACCTCTTCCGCGCTCAGGTGCTTCGTCCTCAGGTTGGCGTGCATGCCATCGTATAGGTTAAAGTCGTTTGAGGTTACGAGGCCCATCTTCTGGAGCTCCTCGCGGTTGATGGTCTTCGGATAGGGGGTGTTGATGTAGAAGATCGGAAAGTCGACCTTGAGGCGGCGGGCCAACCGAAAGTTCTCCCACATATCGTCTGCGTCGTCGTCGGGATTTCCCCCAATGAGGCCAGTCGATACGATGATGTTGTTATCATTCAGGTACTCGACTGCCTTGTCAGCATCGTCTGACATGCTGCCCTTTCCCAGGAACTCGAGGTTCTTCTTGTTAACGCTCTCGACACCTAGAAAGACGCCGTCAAACCCGGCATCGCCCATCTTATCAACGAGGCGGCGGCTCGATCCTATCCCCTTTGCAGAGGCTTGTGTCTTGTATCGCAGATGCGTAAGATCGGCATCGATGATGGCCTCGCAGAGCTTCTCCAGACGTCTTACATCCAGGGTGATGTTGTCGTCGGGAAAGAAGATGGATCCGGCCCCATGGGCCTCGGCGTCCTTGATATCGGCGATCACGCGATCCAGAGGGAAGCGCCGAAAGCTTCGTCCATACATCTCGTTTATGCTGCAGAACTTGCATCCCTGAGTGCAGCCCCTGCTCGTCTCAACCGAGTCTATGGGAACCCCGAAGCTCTTAAACCCATCCGTGATCAGGCGAGCGTCGCGGTTTGGGGGCTTGATCTCGGATACCTTGAGGAGGGGTCGAGGAGGGTTATGTACCATGGAATCCCCCTTCCTGAAGGAGAGCCCGAGTACATCCTCGAACGCCATCTCGCCTTGAAGGGCAAGCACGAGCTCCCTGAAGGTTGCCTCGCCCTCGCCTCGGACGATGAACTCGATATGCCGAGCAGAGGCGCTCTCTCCGATCTCCTCGGCGTAGAGGGTTGGATGGTAGCCTCCTAGCACGACCTTAGCCCCTGCGCGTCTTGCGATTCTCCCTAGATCCAAAGCCTCCTGGTACTGGAAGCTCATGCAGGTGAGGCCGACGAGATCGTAGGAAGGGGCAAGCTTGGTCACATAATCGCGAGGCTGCGATAGCGAGTGGAGATCTGCCACATGGACCGTGCAGATATCGTCGATGTGGGCTGCAATCGAAGGCAAGCCAAGGCTCGGTATGCGGGCTATGCGGTCGAAGTCGGGCTGGACGACCGGAGAAGAGAGGAGGAGGACCTTCATATGTTCGCATCCAGCAGCCTTGATGCGCGGCTCCAGTCGAAGTTGTTCGCCCGGGTTATGTAGGAGGCAACCTCCCCGAGACCCTTGAGGCCGCCATACTTGTAAGCGCTGAACCAGACGCGACCGGAGGTCCGCAAGGGGGCGCTCCAGGGGTAGACCGTCTTGAGAGATCTATCGAGGATCTGCTCCATCCGGGGTGGGGTGATGTGAGGGTGGTTCCAGACGAGATGCTTGCCGTCGAAGTGGTGATAGTCAGCATCGAAGATGCCGTACTTCTCCGCGATCTCATTCCAGAGGGGAGTCTGGGGAAGCGGGGTGATAACGCAGACCTGGGTGATGTCGAGCTTCAATTCGGCAAGCTTTGTCATATCCTCTCGGATGGACTCCTCTGTGTCCTCCTCGAACCCTATCATGTAGTAGCCGATCGATCCCATGCCGTACTTCTGGAGCTTCTTCACCGTCTCGATGATCTCCTCTGTGCCCTCCTTCTTCTTCATCTGGTCGAGCGTCTCCTGGTGGAGGTTCTCGATCCCAATCGCAGCGCCCGTAAACCCGCTCAGGCGGCCCGATCGCCTCTTCCTATCGGCCCACTGATCGATCCTCTCTCGCAGATAATCGGCCCTTGCCATGCAGCCCCAGACCATATCGTACTCCTCGAAGAGGTCGACCACCCTGTCGGCATGCCGACGATTGCCGCCGAAGTTCTCGTCCTCTATCACGACCACGTTTATGCCGTTCTCCTTGTAGTAGGCGATCACCCGCTCGATGCTCTCGAGCGGAATCGGCGTCGGCTTGTTGCAGAAGACCGGCGTCTGACAGAACTTGCATCCCACGCCGCATCCACGGGTGGTGAAGAGGATGCCGTAGATGTTCAGCTTGACGTTGAAAGGAGTGTTCAGGTACTCGATCAGGGGAGGATGAATCACTTTGCCAACCTGGCGGCCGAAGTAGGGGGCAACCTGCCCCTCGGCGTATCCTATGAAGGATTTGTCGAAATGGCCCTGGATCTCCGGCGTGAGTGCGCCGTAGTTCCCGGCCCAGATCTCGGGGACGCCCTTCTCCCTGGCAATCTCTGCCATCTCGATAGCTTCATGGGTCCCGTTGAGATAGAACGAGAGCCCCACGACGTCCCAGCCGTCCTCAAGCTTGCGACGATACTCCTCCATGGAGGGGTACTCCAGTATCTCTATCTCAGGGATGTTCTGCTTTAGGAAGCGAAGGCCAAAAGACTGGATGCGAGGCCAGTAGAAGCGAAACCAGCGGGAACGCGAGTTGGCCCCTATGTAGTCGTATAGCTCGCCGCTATCGTTATACACCGTGGTGAATAGGACCCGAGGGGGCATGGCCAGCCCTCTTTAGGCCAAGGAAGATTAACTTTGCGACTCCTGCCGTGATATCTTACGGCAGTCCAGCGTTCGAAGGGAGCTTGCGGGATCGATTGCAGTCCAACTAACCACCCCATGCCGGCCCTGTCTCGTGCTGAAGATCGAGAGAGCATTGGTCATCGGTTAAGGAGATGGCTGAATAATAATGTACCACTAATTTCCGGTCGTGAATCCTTTATGGGTTGGAATTTAGACCTGTCCGAGTATGGAATCATCGGATGCCGATCATTCCAGAGACACCCTCGAAATGATTCTTCAGAAGATCACATGCTGTAAGCTGTTTCTGGAAACTCCAACCTATTTCAGTATCACGACCCTCTTGAGGATGGGGCATGGAGTCCGCCCCATACTCCATGATCTGGGTCATGCGCAAAAGATTTTCGTCTCGACAAGCCCTGATGTGGTCGATTCTCTCAGTACTGCTCATAGACCCACGATCTCTCGGCTGGAAAAAGGGCGTCGATGAGACGAACGGTTTTATCTGAGGCCCTATCCGTGCCAGACCCAACGTACAGCATCGCCGGGAAGATGTCGGGCCGCGTGTATTGCAGCTCTCCCCAAGTCCGATGGCCGAGCACCAGAGGAGCGAAGAGGTCTTCGCTGAGGCATAAGGTGTTCTCACATTCCTCCACCCCCCCTGATTTGACAGATTCGAGCCGTCCTTTGCGCCAGTCGAGGTCGACCCGATTTTTATAAAAATCCAGCCGCACGACTCCGGAAAAGCCCGCAAAGCTGCTCTCCCTCATACGCTCCTCGATAATGGGGGCCATTTTATAAAGAAGTCTCGTCTTGTCCGGGATCTTTATCTGCCAGGCATAGGGGCTTCCAACGGACGCCCCAAAAGATATGGCCGCCTTTCCGGCGATCGATTCGTTGTGAAGGTTCATCCGGATGTACGGCTTATTCCGTTCTGCAGCTTTTTTCTTGCAGAAGGCGAGGAGGTTTATCAGCCCGTCGTCGGATATGCCTTCGCTGATCTCGCTCACTATGAGACCGTCTCCGAAGCCCTGCAATGGAATCCTGAAATAATACCTCTCCTCCCCCCTCTGGCCCTCCATGATCCAGAACTCCGAGCCGAATTCGGTCATCTGGCTGAAGGTCAAAAGGTAGTTCCAGCATTCTTCATCCCTGAAAACGGAAAGGAAGTTCAATCTTCTATATCGTTCGTCTTCCCCCGCTAGAAAGGGTATGTCCTCGGTCTCAGCAAGTCGAAACCTGTAGGCACCATCGTCGGCCAATTGGGGCGCGAGATGAAGGGGGATATCAATGTGGGTTTCCAGGGGGACCGAATAACGGTATCCGAAACGACCATAAAATCCCGGTATGCCCTGAACCACGGCGAGGTCGAACCCCTCCTCTTCGAGGGTCGCATCGAACTCTCGATTGAGAAGCTTCATGAGACCTTTATTCCGGTGCCCTTCCCGCGTTCCGACGATCCCCATCTCGGCGACTTTGAGCTTCGTCCCTTTCATCTCCCAAGTCCAGGGGATGAGGGCAAAGGCCGCTGCAATCTCTGATGAGTCTTCGTCGACGGCGATGAACCAGCGCTCATCTTCCATTCCCGGAAAGTGGGCAAATATCGTCTCAGCGAAGGATCCCACCGCCTGGGGATGAAAAATTTCGTCGAAATGATCGTGAAGCTTTCTCGCATCGTCTGGTGATTCGGCTCGCCTTATTCTGTAATTTGAGTGCATGAATTTAATTCCCTAGGTTTTATAGTGTCCGTCGTTCACCGCGAAGATCCCTGCGATCGCCGGGTGGCTCAGGAGTCGAGATGAATCTCGACCCCGTTGATTAAATATTTATTCATTCTTGGGCAGTGGGTGCTGTAAATTGAACGAATGTGCAAGAATCGATAGCCTGCAAGCAATTCTTGCGAAGATCCTCGCAAGATCGATCGATACCGATTTTCAGTAGCTCTCACCCACGGCCCACAATTGCAAGGATGAGCTTCCTTGATTCTCTTCCAAGACCCCCATCTATTTGCTCCCTGGAAATCCTTAAAAGGCCACATCCCCCCCACCAATACATGGACGGACCGGCAATTGCCCTTCGATCCCTGACCAAGCGGTTCAAAGGCCTTGTAGCTGTCGACGAGATAGACCTAGAGATCGAGAAGGGGGAGCTCTTCGGCCTGCTTGGCCCAAACGGGGCAGGAAAGAGCACAATCATCAAGATGCTCACAACCATGCTGAAGCCGACAAGTGGATCCGCCATCGTCTGGGGCCACGACGTCGTGGGAGATAGGGATGCAGTGCGGTCCTCCGTCGGCGTGGTCTTCCAGGACCCGACGGTCGACACGATGCTCACAGCAAGGGAGAACCTGGACTTTCACGGCCGCATGTACGGCATGGATGCGAAGCGACGCCGGCAGGGGATCGAGGAGGTCCTCGACCTCGTCGACCTCTCCGACAAGGCCGATGTCCTCGTGGAGGAGTTCTCAGGGGGGATGCGCAGAAGGCTCGAGATCGCGCGAGGGCTGATGCACCGGCCCCATGTGCTCTTCCTTGACGAGCCGACGCTCGGCCTCGATTCCCAGACAAGAAGGCATATCTGGCAGTACATAAGGGAGATGAACCTCCAAGAGGAGGTGACCGTCGTCCTTACGACCCACTACATGGAGGAAGCGGATAACCTCTGCAAGAGGGTTGCCATCATCGACAACGGCCGGATTGTGGCACTGAACTCGCCCGAGAACCTGAAGGACCTGATCGGCGCAGACATCATAAACCTCTCAGTATTGGAGGGCCATGACGACCTGCTCCAGGCGCTCGAACCGCAAGGCTGGATCAGATCGATACAGACATCGAACGGCGAGGTTCAGCTTCACGTCGATCATGCTCAGGTCAGGATGCCGGAGATCATGACGCTTGCCTACAGAAACGGCGTGGGCATTGAATCGGTCTCGATGCACGAGCCAACCCTCGAGGACGTATTCCTCAAGTTCACAGGCCGAAAGATCAGGGCGGAGGGAGGCGCCGGGGCCGCCGCCCGGATGGGACCATGGAGGCCTCGTCGATGAGGCTCGACCTCTATGCCATATACAGCATATGGCTAAGGGAGATGCTTCGCTTCTTCAGGCTGAAGAGCAGGCTTATCGGATCCTTAGGCGCCCCCTTCTTCTTCCTCGCATTTCTCGGGATGGGATTTCGAGGAGGCGGCGCCATGATGCCAGGAATCCCCGAGGGGATGAGCTATATCGCATTTCTAACGCCCGGCATAATCGGGATGACGATACTCTTCTCCTCGACGTTTGCCGGGCTCTCCGTCCTCTGGGACAGGGAGTTTGGCTTTCTAAAGGAGATGATGGTAGCACCAGTGAGCCGCATGGCAATAGTGCTCGGCCGCACAGCCGGAGGAGTTACGACCTCCATTGTGCAGAGCATGGTAATCCTGACTGCCGGCATCTTCATGGGCACAAGGATTTCGGGAATCGGGGGATTTCTGCTCTCCCTCGTCTTCATGATATTGATAGGATCGACGTTCATCGGGATGGGCCTGGCCTTCGCCTCCAGGATGAAGGATATGTCAGGCTTCAGCCTGATCATGAACTTCATCATCTTCCCCCTCTTCTTCCTCTCGGGAGCCATCTTTCCCATCGAGCAGTTTCCCGCAGGGATCAGGATCATCGCCTACCTCGACCCCCTCACCTACGGCGTCGACGGCCTCAGATACTGCCTCGTCGGAGCAAGCTCTTTCTCGCCCATGATCGACCTTGGAATCCTATTTTTGGCCTGCATTGCCATGCTTGGGCTCGGGGCCTACTTATTCGAGATAAGCGAGGTCGAGTGATAGAGAATCGAGCGCCCGCATCACGGAGAGGGAGCGGACGTGATCTGCGGTGGAGGAAGGGACGATCTGCAGCGCCAAGCGGCCGGACCGATCAAGCCAAGCGGCCCTGCTCCGCATCAGGCATCAGCTTCCCGCATTTCTTGCAGAAACGGGCTGTCCTCCGGTTGTCGGCCCCGCATTGGTCGCAGATCGCAACACCCTTGCCGCAGGAAGGACAGAAGTTAGCCGTCGGCCTCAAGGTCGCCTTGCAATTGGGGCATTTGAGCTTGGGGACGTAGCCACCTAACATTTTGGAATGCGCATAGGCATCCAGAGCACTGATCGCAGCCTTGGAGACTCTATGACTGTCGTCATTGGAGAGCCCCACCAGGGCCTGACGAGCAGCCAGGCTCCGGCCTTTATGAGAGCCAGATAGATCTTTCTCTAGCAGTCCCACAGCACTCTCCCTGCCTTACGGCCTGGGATGGTTGATCAGCTGCAATAGATCATCGGGTAGCTCCACCAAGATCAAATCACTTCGATCGCGACCGCATCTCCAAGGGGTTGAGGATCTCCTGAAGGTGGTAGATGGCGTGCTTATATACTACAAGCGGAGCCTGATTTGGAACCTCCACCCGTATCTCATAGGCGTTATAGCCGATCAATGTCCCAGTTATCGGCTGGCCGCTCAAGGGCTGTACCCGCACCCTCTTATTCAATAGATCCTTCAAGAAGGTCGGCGCCCCTTTCGGCCTCTCCCCCTGTACCGTCCCTTGTATCATCCCTTCCTCAGTCATCCTTCTATCCCTCCAGCCATGGGCTGATCCTTGGGATATGGTATCGCCCTCATCATCAATGAACTTTTCCTCGTGATGCAACCATACTAGCATAGATGGAAGAGCTCGGCACCAAGTAGATCATGACCCACGACAAGAGCCTTCAGCAGAATGGATTTCATAGAGGTCATCGATCCCATAGCGTGAGGCATGCGGTCAGCCTATCGGGGCTCGAAGGAGATGCATCCCAAATAGGTGAGGTAATTGACCACCATGAATAGACTGGGATCGAGACTCTAAGAGATACTGGGTATCGCCGCCGAACACTGCGCAAGAATCGTTAGGGTCTTTGGCTCGACGATCCGGGGCGATGCCAGGCCTGAGAGCGACCTGGATCTTCTATTTCAGATGGACGAAGAACGCAGAACCCTGGATCGCATCGCAATCATCCAGGATCTCGAAGATCTCCTTGGCCACAAGGTGGATATGGTGAACGAGCGCGCCTATCACTTGCATCTGCGAGACCGCATCGTATCCGAGGCAATGCCTTTGTGACCTTCCCCGGTCGAGAGTATTTGAACTTGAAGCAGCCCATACGTTGATATAGGTATTCATTAGTTATAAGGAGATGAAGGTTATTTGTTGGTATAGGAACGGCAGTATGGATGCATTTCGTCAGTTCGGCATCCACAATCAAGATAAACCGATCTCATTGAGGTTGATGAATGTATCTGAGCCAGTCAGTGGACGGTTATACAGGTATAGCTCCTCCTCAAAGGAGTGGTCTGGGATCTTCCTGCAGTTGACTGATTCAGTAAATCATCCGGCATATTACTCAATCGAGGATATCGAGAGCCTCCATACAGGTCTTTCTGCAATTAGGCCGGCCTGGTAGTTCTCTGTCTTCTCATTGGCCCACTTGTCCGCCGCAATCCGCATGATTGCTTGATCAGACCTCATTCCTGGCATAAAAGCCCAAGATCAGATTGAGGTTCTGCGGGCTCGCACAGCAGTTCTAGGCTGAAGGCTTTTCGAAGCCTTTGAGATCTGCGCAATATTTTCCACAAGAGACAGCCCAACCCAGATCCCGGCCCTCGAATGCGTTCTCGCAAATCCCCTCTTTACTGACCGAGTCCCCCACAGGCAGCGATTCAACGCCCATCACCGCCCGCGAATTGGCCGAATATGGGAGGCCCAAGGCCAAGGCTTCCACAAAGGAGGGCGATCTCGCCGCCCTTAGTCCGCCACGCCACTGGCGACAGATCCATTTTGCCCCATATCTTTGCCCCGTGCTCGAGAACAACAGGATCTCCCCAGCAGGTATAGAGGTGGCCCGCAAGAGATCCTTTTAGATTCCCACCGCCATGATCGTGGGAGGGCCTGCCAAGTACGCAGTCTCAACGATCGCCATCTCCACCCCCGCCCCGAGGCCGCAGAGCCGGTGCACGGCCTGATCGATTCACAAGGCCAGCCTCTTTCTGCGCCCGCGATTTCGGTCGGGGGGGGGGCTTTTCGGCTGCCAGGAAGTCCTCGAACTCCAGGCGGCGTCCCTCCGGGAACCTTGCAGCGAGACGGGCCCCGAAAGAGCCGGCGCCTATTCTTCTTCAGGACATGGAGGAAGGGGCCTCCGCGCCGGCCTTTGAGCGCGCATTCTCCCAAGTCGATTGCCGGAGCGGCGGAGATAGGCTCCTACGCTCGGGCTGCTTCCTCAAGGCGGAGCACCACGAAATCCCGATCAAGGCTTGCCAAGAACCAGCCAGCCTTTGGGCCCTGTCTCTGGCCCAGGAAGGCAAGGTAGATCGCCTGGAAGAGCCTCTTCGAATCGAGGCCCAGATCCTTGGCGACGGCATAGATCTCGTCGTGGATGGATTGAGCTTCCAGTCCCGAGATCCTCTCGGAGAGAACCCTTAGCCCCTCCTTTTCATCGGGTCCGAGGTTCTTCACGGCCGATGGGAGCCCCTCCTGGACCTGGAATCTGACGTTTTGGGGGGCATATCTCGCGAGCCATATCTCGGCGTTCCGAGCCCTGCCTAGAATCTCCCCCATTCGTGAGGTCTCATAGCCGCTCCTCTCCAGGGCCTTGATCAACTGCTCATCATCCCCCCTTGCGATCTGGACAGCAGTCACCATATGGCGGAAGGGTATCTGGAAGGGCTCGGCCTCGCCGATTGCTGAGAGCTCGAGAGCTCGAGAGTCGCCTGCCCTCTGGTCGTACTCGTCAACAAGAGTAAGCAACGGCAGGCCTGGGTCGAACTCGATATGCTTCTCCGGCTTCGTGCGAATTATAAGGTAGCGAAGAACTTCGGGTGGCACGACGTCGAGCATCTCCTTTATTGTCACAACAAGGCCTGTGGAGCTGTGCATTGCCCCCTTGCCCTTGAGGTGGATCCATTCGTAGATCACGGGATGGGGGGCCGGGTAGCCGTAGATCTCCTCGCTGATCCTCTTTCCGGTGTCGTAGGATCCCCCAGATGTCGCGTGGTCCTTTCCAAACGGCTCCATCGTAACATGCAGGAGGGGCCAGCGGGCGGGCCAGTCCACCCTCCAGACAAGCTTTCCTCCCCCCCTCATGCTGGCTGTGCCCGAATAGCCGCAGCTGCATACATAGTCCACGGTCTCGCGGTCGAGGTCGAAGCCTGCTACACGGGTCGTGTTTGTGCGGCCGCAGTCCTTGCAGATGGCATCGAACGGGCTCCAGTGGGAAGGGACCTCGCGGCCGGATACTTCCTTCAAGATGCGGGCGATATCGTCGCGCCGCAAGAGGGCGGTCTTGATGGCATCCACGAAGAGCCCCTCCTTGTAGAGCTGATCCGCCCTAAAGACCTGCGGCCTAATGTCGAGCTCCTCGAGCGATGCGAGGAATGGCTGGAGGAAGTGCTCCGCGTAGGAGGCACAGCAGCCCTCGGGGCAGGGTATCTCCGAGAGGGGCTTTCCCACATGCTCCTCGAAGCTCTCTTGCAGGAAGGGATAGAGCCGTCGCAGGCGGTCGAAGTTGTCAGCGATGTAGATGAGGCGGGCCTCTGCCCCGCGGTCCTGCAGAGCCCTGTAGATGGCCTCTGCGGTCATCACCTCGCGCATGTTTCCTATATGCACAGGGCCGGAGGGGGTGATGCCCGTTGCCAGCGTCTGGGGGCCGCGGTCGGCCAGCCGCTCGGCTGCGACATCAGCCCAATGAATTGTCATGGGCAGGGATGGCTGCGGAAGGTGATATTAAGCCTTCCGGCAAAGGTATGGCCAATTCGAGATCGAGCTCTTATAGGGATAGAGATATGGAGGATGCGGTTTAGAACAACATGCATCCTAAGAGCTTGAATATGAGACAACGCCAGAAGCGGGTCCCCATATCGATCGAGGGAGGTGAACAATTGGCCGGTGCGACTCGTCCCGATATAGATCACTACTTCATGGAGATCGCCGAGGTGGTGGCAAAGAGGTCCACATGTCTGCGAAACCAGGTGGGAGCGCTCATCGTCAAGAAGAAACGCATCCTATCGACAGGCTACAACGGGGCTCCTACAGGCCTCCCCCATTGCCTCGATGTGGGATGCCTCCGCCAGGATGTGGCGAGCGGAACGCGCCACGAGCTCTGCCGGGCGGTGCACGCAGAGCAGAACGCCATCATCCAGGCGGCCCTTCATGGGGTGAGCACCGAGGGCTCTACCCTATATTGCACGCATCAACCCTGCGTCCTCTGCGCCAAGATGATCATAAACGCGGCCATGGTGAGGGTCGTCTACCTGCATAGTTACCCAGACGGGGAAGCCCTTCGATTCCTCGAACAGGCAGGAATCAAGGTCTCTCGATTGATGGAGTAACCAAAAGGCCCTATCCTCCTTTGCTCTAGAAAGGATTTTGTATCTCACCGCCCATGATCTGGCCATGTTCGGGAGGAAGGAGCATTTAGGGATCCGTGGCGGGCATCTATTCGTGGAGGGCGTAGACGCCACTGCCCTGGCAGAGCAATATGATACGCCGCTCTACGTCACGAGCGAGGCCAAGCTGAGGAAGAACATCCGCGGCTATCACAGGGCCTTTCCCCACGCGGAGAAGTATTTCGCGGTCAAGGCCAACGGCAACCTGTCCATCCTCAGGATCATGGCCCAGGAGGGGATGGGAGCAGACGTCTTCTCCGCTGGAGAGCTCGCGCTAGCAAGCCTCGCAGGAATCCCCAAGGAGAGAATCCTCTTCAACGGCAACTCCAAGCGAGATGACGAGCTGGAGATGGCCCTTGATGCTGGGGTTAGGATCTCGGTCGACTCTCCCGAGGAGCTCGATGTTCTCTCATCCCTCGCAAAATCCAGAGGGCAGAAGGCCAAGGTCCTCTTTCGCGTCAATCCGGATGTGTCGGTCAAGACCCACCCGAAGATCGCAACCGGCCTTAAAACCTCCAAGTTCGGCATACCAGCAGCCTCTGTAGCCAGTGTCTTCCGCCGGGCGATTGAAACTGAAGGGGTCGAGCCCGTTGGCCTCCACTGTCACATAGGCTCTCAGATCCTGGAGATCTCACCCTTCGTGGAGGCCGCATCCAAGATGATGGACCTCGCAGCGGAGGTCGTCGCCTGCGGCTGCAAGATCGAGGTCCTCGACCTCGGCGGAGGCCTTGGAGTCCAGTACCATCCAGAGAGCCCGGCTCCTGTTCCCGCCGACCTTGCAGCAGGCATCCTTCCGGTGATCGAAAAGCGCGCTCGTGAGATCGGGATCTCCCCCCAGCTCATACTCGAGCCTGGGCGGTCCATAGTTGCAGAGAGCACAATCCTCCTCACACGGGTCAACGTTGTCAAGGAGGCGCATGTGAGCTTCGTCGGAGTCGATGCCGGCTTCAATGTCCTTGCCCGGCCCATGCTCTACGACTCTTACCATCACATAGTCGTCGCAAACAAGGCCGACGCTCCGGCAACGGGCAAGTACACAGTCGTCGGCCCGATCTGCGAGACCGGCGACGTTCTGGCGCGGGATCGAGCGCTGCCCGAGATCCAGAGGGGCGACATATTGGCCGTCCTCGACGCCGGAGCCTACGGCTTCTCGATGGCCTCCCACTATAACGGCCAGCCTCGCCCGGCTGAGGTGCTGGTATCCGAGGATGAGACAGAGCCCATCAGGACGAGGGAGGGTTTCAGCGCCCTTCTCGCCTGCCAGCGGATCCCTGCCCGGCTGCTCTAGGCCCCTCTAAGCCAGTCTAGGGTTGTCTGGTCCGATCTCGGCTTTTACGGGCTGGTATCGGCTTGTCTGGGCCAGTCCTCGAATACACTGGGCCGTTCTCGCCGGGAGGGCGATCGGTCATCCTAGCCGGGGCCTGCCGCTCTCCTCCCGGGCGGCGGCCCCCTTGCTGCAGCACTTTCGCCCCGCCCGGACAGGCCTCTTCTATTTGCTCCATCGATCTTGGATTAGGGGACGGGCCTTCCCAAATCGAGTCATCATGAGGGTCATATTGCATGTTATACATACTTTTGATTATCTATATCTGGTTTACTGATACTCTTATTACAGTAAAGTATTTATGATTGTACGTATTAGATACATGCTATGCCCAGAGCGCACGAGATCATGGTAATGGTAGGGCTCTATCGCAGGCAAGAGGCCTTTAAGACCGGGGGGCATCCCCCTTGGAGGGTGCTCGAGCTTGAGGCGGCAAAGGAGATACTCGGGGAGGTCTTTAGGGCATCGCCTGCGGAGGTCGAGGAGATGATCCGCCAGAGGATGGGGGGAGCGTCTCCCGCCGGCCCGCGCGGGTGAGCAGCCTCGATCTCTTTTTGGCTATTCGGGCGCAGTCTCTCATCTATGATGTTTGGCATAAGCAACAGCCACCGGAACCAGGAGGCGGAATACGCCCTCAGGCAAGTGTTAAAGATGTTCGAGGAACGCAGGCATCCAACAGAGATCTTCTCCGTCAGGGGAACGGAGATCGGATTCTGCCGGCATTGCGACTGGCGCCTGAAGAACAAGGAGTGCTTTTTCAGGACGATATGTACAAGCTCTATCCAGAACATGCAGAGATGAGAAATCGCAGAGAACGTCGAGAGCATCCAGCTCTGCCAAATGTATTATGGGCCCGGCATCCAGGACCGCCTCAGTCATCGCCTTGCAGTCCCCACTCCATGTCCTTTCGAATGAAACGCTCCATCATCTCATCCCCATGGCTCTCTAGGTATCGACGGAGTGCTTCCACCACCAGGCTGTCAAGATCTTGAAACCAGCCTGCTCGAATCTGCCCTTGGACCTGCTCGACCAAGGAAGCAGGAAGCGAGACGGTGGCTTTTACCTCTGACATGTCTTTATACTTTCGATCTTTTGCTAGTTCAATTTTTTGTTCGGGCCTCTTCACCAAACACTCTCAGTAGGGCGAGAAGCTCCTCCCCCCTCGTTACCGTCCGGCAGGCATTGCCTTGTACCTCCAGGGCCCAGTAGGACGAAGCAGTTGGCTGCCAGAGGCAGACCATTTCGCTGCGAGCGAGCCCCCTCCGGGCCGATCCCTCTCACCATCATCCTGAAGTATACATGGCGCCATCTATCATGTATGATACTCGGCATAAGCGGAAGCCCGAGGAACCAGGCGACGGAATACGTCCTCGGCCAGGCCTTGAAGATGCTCGAGGAACGCGGGCATCCAACAGAGCTCTTCTCCGTCAGGGGAAAGGAGATCGGATTCTGCCGGCATTGCGACTACTGCCTGAAGAACAAGGAATGCTACTTCGAAGACGATATGTACACGCTATATCCACTCCTTCGCGAGTCCCGGGGGCTAGTGATAGCGACTCCGGTCTACAACGGCGGCCTCTCCGCCCAGACCAAGGCTGTCATGGACCGCTGCCGGGCGCTCTTTGCAGCCGAGATCGATGTTCTTCGCGGAAAGGCCGGAATGGCGATCGCTGTCGGCGGCGACCGCATGGGTGGCCAGGAGCTCGCAATCCAGCAGATACACGCGTTCTACATACTAAACGGCATGCTGCCTGTGGGCGGCGGATCCTTCGGCGCGAATCTGGGGGCTACCTTCTGGTCCCGGGATACGCTCGATGGGGTCCAGGAGGATGGGGAGGGGGCTCGAACGCTTCGAAAGACCGTTAGGAGGTTTGCCGAGGTTCTCGAAAGGGTGGAGGGCGACGGCGGGCGCTGATCGGCTGCCTTGGCCATCTCTGATCCGATACCACGGCCGCGTTCTATCCCTCGTAGAGGCCGATCCTTCCGTGAGCAAGCGCGATCGACTTGTTAATCCTGCACTTCTCCGCACCCTCCCGCTGGAGATCCAGGCCTCGATACTAGCCGGTTATCCTTGATGAATGCATGCAGCAGACGAGAAATGCCCCTCTTGAGGGCGAGGTCGGCTAGATTAGGAAATCGCAAATGGCATCGATCAATGGCCATGGAAAGCCTGATCTTCCATCCCCACCCTATACCGCAAACATGACGACGAGAGCCCGTACCGGGAGGGTTGCATGGGGGATAAGCGGAAGTGGCGACCGCCTCCCTCCAACTGTTGAGATGATGAAGAGGATGAGGGAGGAGTACGCAGACGTTGTAGACATCCGCGTCTATATATCCAAGGCCGGGGACCAGGTGGTCAAGTACTACAAGCTCTTCAACGACCTCGAGGCGAGCTTCGACAAGATCTGGGTCGAGGCAAACGCCAACTCCCCCTTTCTGGCAGGCCAGCTCCAGATGGGCAAGTTCGACCTGTTATTGATCGCTCCTGCAACCTCCAACACTGTGGCGAAGATCTCGCTTCGCCTAGCAGATACACTTCTCACGAACGCTGCGATCATGGCCCAAAAGGCCTCGGTGCCGCTCTACATCATGCCGTCCGATCTCCATGAGGGAAAGACGGTGACAGTCCTTCCAGATGGTCGTGAGCTGACCTTGAAGATCAGGCGCGAGGACGTGGAGCACGTCGAGAAGCTCAAGGCGATGGATGACACATTCATCCTGAAGGGGGTGGATGAGATCCCGGAGGTCTTCTCGAAGCACTTCGGAAAAGGCTGAAAGGGCAAATCGAGCCTTAGCCCTACTCGTTATTCTCCATCAACATCCAGAGCAAGGCCAAGGCAGGGACTATCCCCCCGGCCTCGAAGCCAGGCGACTTCATCGGAACCGGGGGGGACCCGGCTTGCGCGGGGACCTTGTCTTCCCTTGCCTTGGCGTCGAGGAGCAGTCCCTCGATCAGATGGAGCTCAACGAGGTCGTCGTCCCCGCCGACGTATATCCTGGTGACGGTAAGGTCGATCCTCGTCACCCCATAGTAGGTGAAGCGTCCCCCAACTCCAAGGATATCGTTCTTTAGGACATCGTCATCATCACCGAGTAGATCGATCCAGACCTTGCCGGCCTCTGGGTCCACATCCTCAATCACCAGCGTCATATTGCCGGCAAATCTCAAAGGCTCGTTGGTTGAGAGGAGCATATCCATGCTACCGCTAGCGAAAGGCAGGGCCATCGTCAGGGCTACCAGGCAGATCAATGCCTTGCTGGTGGATGATCCGACATCTCGATTCTCACATATCTGCGTCGTATTCTTGTGCCTCCGGCCGTCCGGCCCCATGTAAGGCCCAGCGACCGACCAGCAGCCAGGAAAGGATTTATTACATATGAATCCATCGTTCGCATAGCACGTAATTGAATAAATGTAACATAGGAGCTTTCAAGATGGAGGATATCGGATTGCTAGTGCTTGGGCATGGAAGCACCTTGCCCTATAATCAGGAGCTCGTGGAGGCCTTCGCCGAGATGATCTCCAAGATTCACGCAGGCCCTGTTCGGACCGCCTATCTCAACGCCAACCAGCCCCATATACCGGATGGTCTGAGCGCCCTTGCCACAACGGGCGTCGAGAAGATCGTGGCCCTTCCCCTCTTCCTGGCCCATGGCGTGCATACCCGCGAGGATATACCGAGGGAGCTAGGAGTTGACCCCTCGACAAAGAGGGGCATGGTCTCCTTGGGTGGCCGGGACGTTGAGATCATCTGCGCCGAGCCGCTGGGCGTGGACGAATGCATTGCGACCCTTGCCTATCGTCGTGCCCAGGAAGCGCTGAGATAGCCGTACTGGACACCATCCACGGCGCAAGGACTTTGGCCCGCGAGATGGTGGACCGCGGCCTTCGTGCAACCGCGCTCGAGGTCTATCACGAGAATCCAGATATGAACGGCTACGACCTCGTCGTAGCCCCTGTCCACCTCTGGCCTGGAAATCCCGCCATCAGAGAGGCCCGAAGCCTGGGTAAGAGGGTGATCACCCATCATCGGGCCGTGGGCGAACTCCTGGGACCTCCCAGCATGAGGGTCTTCGAGCTTACGGGAACGACGGGAAAGACGACTTCAGCGCTCCTCCTCGCACGCATCCTCTCATATCGAGAGCGCACCCTCTCTCACACGACGCGCGGGATCGAGATCTGGAAGGATGGCAGCTCTCGCATCATCAGCTCAGGGCTAAGCATTACTCCCGCCAACATGATCCCCGCCCTGAAGGAGGCAAAGGCAGCCGGTGCAGGGTCCCTGGTTGGAGAGGTCTCGCTTGGAGGATGCGGTCTAGCGGACTATGGTATCCTGACGAGCCTCTCTGGAGACTACCTCGTAGCCCAAGGCAGCCTTTGGGCGAGCACGGCGAAGCTGCAGATGGCCACCCTTGCCCGGATCGGCTCTCTTCTGATATCCAATATGGATGCTGCAATCTCCTCCGATATGACCTTCGGCCCGGGCGGGGATGTGAGCTATGACGGCTCAGCCCTTTCATTTAGGGGGCGGTCTGCCCGGCTGGAGCTCGGAGAGGGCGTTGACCTTTCGAGCTATCTTCCGGGAATCGCCTGCGCTGCTGCTGCATCAATTGCGGCAGGCCTCTCGGTCGAGGAGATCGCGGAAGCATTGGAGGGCTTCGAGGGCTTTTCCGGAAGGATGATGATATCGTCGAGGGACGGGCTCTCGCTCCTCGACAACTCCAACTCGGGCCTCCAGGTCTCGGGGATCTCCCATGCCCTCGACTATGCCCGAGGGGGCTCACTGGCATTGGTTGCCGGCGAGGAGGCCCAGACGGTCTGCGAGGGAATGGACGTTCCAGCCCTCGTGGAACTCTTGCGCTCCCGTCGTGACGAGATCGACCTCCTGGTGCTCGTGGGAGAGCGTCTTAGGCCCTGGGCCGAGGAGCTCCATGCCCTCACAGCCCCGGACCTCCCCTCGGGCCTTGCGCTTGCGGAAAAGAGGGCCGGCCTCGATAAGCTGCTATCGTGTGTCAAATGCTTTAGGTGATGCTTATATCGATCGATCCCTTGAAAAACCAGATAATCCATCCCCGGCCGAGCTCTATTGTTGCCGCCCTCTACACATTGAGGGACCTCGGCGTGGATGTGGTGATACTTCACGGACCTAGCGGATGCTGTTTCAAGCACGCACGCCTTCTAGAGGAGGATGGGCTTCGGGTGCTTACAACCGCCCTCGACGAGACGGGCTTCGTCTTCGGAGCCCAGGACCAGCTCTCGGCCCTGCTTCGCAGGGCTGAAGAGCTCTTCCATCCAAAAATGGCTGCGGTCGTTGGCACCTGCAGCAGCATGATTATAGGCGAGGACCTGCGCGCTGCAGTCGAGGACTCTGGCCTCTCGATTCCGGTCCTCGCAGTGGAGGTTCATGCAGGATACAGGGACAACACGCAAGGGGTGATCATCGCCCTCGAGGCTGCCCTGGAGGCCGGGATCCTCGACAGGCCTGAGTTCGAACGTCAGAAGTCGCTCCTCGCCCGGGCAACCGAGGTCGAGAAGCTCCATGGGGCTGCGAGCAGCGAGTACCTGGCCCCAGAGAGGGGCGACCTCAAGCACCTGGCTGCAGGCAGGCTGATCGAGCTCATGAGGGATGGAAAGCGTGGCCTCAACGTGTTGAACGCAAAGAAGGAGACCGCCTACATCTTCGCCGATATCACGGCTGCGGTGGACGAGGTCGCGGGGAGGCTGGGGTCTTCCGTTCTCAACCTGGCAAACCTGGATCCGAGCGTTGGCCTTCCCAAGGTCAGGAGGGATGCGGAGAACATCGCCCGCGACCTGGGGGAGAGGGGGGTTGCCTTTGACCTCATAGGGGGGCTCGACGAGTATCCCATGGCTGGAGATGCGGTTTCCCGAGCGATCGAGAGGGAGGGGCCCTTCGATTATGCAGTGATATCGGGCGTTCCCCATGCGATACCGTCCGCTGCCCTCAAGGGAATTGAGCTCTTCTCGATAACGAACGGGCCGCGCCAGGTTCGCCCCCTGCGGGATATGGGACATAAGCATGTTCTGGTGGAGATAGACCTCCATCCAAAGACGATGGGCTTAACCTCAATGATCGAGTCGGAGTTCGGGGCGACGCTGCGCCAGATGTCCGCGGGGGAGTAGCCCCGCGGACCAAAGAACAGGCAGTTGCCTAAAGAAGAGACCAGCCGGCCTCAGAGGGCCCGGGGAAGCTCGGTCAAGAGGACGTAGATCAGGAAGCCGATTATCCCGATGAGGGCGATTCCCGCCATCGATACCTTCCCGATCATCATGAACTCATCCCGGCTCGGCTTCCTTGCAAGCCTCAAGACCCTGATATAATCCTTGACGTCCATCGAGGGAACGCTGATCCCAATGTCGCTCAGCTTGCCCCCCTTCTCCAGCTTTCCCTTCAGCTGCTCTATCTTGCTCTTCGGCTCTTTCATTCCTGCGTGGCAAGTGCCTTGGATATGAAAAACCTTTCGATCCGCGTGCGCCCTCCTGAGTGCCTCAACAGAACGCTAGTTCCCAATCTCAGGCCGTTCCCTGATATAGCTCGTCTATAAGGCTTCGAGCCCTTCTATCGAGCGATCCTAGTCCATCATCTCGCGCCGTGCCCCTATATGGATCGCATATCATGCTTTCTTGCCGTTCGCTCGAACGATCCCAGAATCACATCTCGCCTCGTGCCTTACCCCATGCCGAGGCCGTCGATGGAAAGGGTTATCATCCAGCCTCCCTTTGGGCCGAGGATTGGAACAAGAGGTTCTCGAACATGCTTATCAAATGGACGCCCGTATGGATGGCCGCAGCCCTTCTGGGGATGATGCTCTTCTCCATGCAGGGGATGGCAGCTTCCCAGATCTACAACCTTGGGAACTACAATATAACTTTGGAGCTCGGCGAGAAGGTCGTCTCCATGGAGCCACAGCCTTCCTCCTCCGATCTCAACCAAGTGACACGCTCCTTGCGCCTCTTAGGCGACGATCCCCTGGACTGGGGTGGCATATACCTATTCCAGGAGCGCGCCGTATTCGCCCTCAATCCTGATCAGAGGATGTGGGAATTGATGAAGCCGTTTTGCAAGGCAGTCTGGGTCGAGGATGGCTTCGTAGGTGGACAGAGGGCGGTTGTTTCGAGGGGCGAGGCGAGGCTGGAGCACGGCTTTGGATGGATCTGCCGCGCAGGGCTTGTCTCACTGGGACAGGGCGGCTCATACACTTCGCTTGCGATCGTCGGACACTTCAGGAACGAGACGCTGAATGCTGAGATTTTGCGCACTGCCCGCATCGAGTACTCGGGCGATCCTGTAGATGTCTGAGTTAGGACTGCAATGACCTCCTGAATAGGTCCTCGATTGAAGATCTTGGCGACTCCCTCGGGTGGTATCCGAATGATGAAATCAGTGGAATGCTGAATGGGGAAGGGAGATATATCGTTGAACGGCCAACATAATCCCATGTCAAAGACCGAGGAATTGCTGGAGAAGGCATTTGCCGGCGAGTCGAAGGCCAATCGCACCTACATGGCCTTTGCAGAGAAGGCGGAAGAGGAGGGATACACCCAGGCAGCCCGGCTCTTTCGGGCTGCGTCCGAGGCAGAGGCGGTCCATGCGAGGAACCATCTTCTTGCGATGAAGGCGCTGAAGGATACCAAGGAGAACCTGAGGGAAGCAATCGCGGGGGAGACCCACGAGTTCAAGGAGATGTATCCCTCGATGATAGAGGTGGCAAAGGAAGAGGGAAATGCCGCAGCCCTTCGCTCCTTTCGATATGCAAACGGCGTCGAAGAGATACACGCAAGGCTCTACCACGATATGATGGAGTCACTTGAGTCAAAGGAGAGCTATCCATACTACGTCTGTCCAGTCTGTGGCATGACTGTTGGAAGAGAGCCCCCGGAGAGGTGTCCTGTGTGCGGGGCCAAGGGATCGCTTTTCAAGCGGGTCGAGTGATCGAGATCGCGGAGCCTCCCATTGCCGCCAGCCTTTAATATGCTCACCATCAAAAGTTACCTATACGTTTCTGGAAGGGATCATGTTGAGAGGGGCATTTGTGGCCATACTGGGCCTGGCATTCATAACTATAGCGTTTTGCGAGGCGGCACCATTACAGCTGAACATCTGCGAGGGCGGCGAGTTCAGCAGCTCTTGGTACTCCATGAGCGGCCCGCCTGATGAGTGGTCGATTGCGCCATTCATGCAGGCGGAGCCGGCAGACGAGAGCAAGTTCTGGATAGTGGATTGCAGTGGATCGCAGAAGGAGACGTCGCTCGAGGTTCCGTCACTTGGCTGGGTTCGCTTACTGCTCGCGCCGGCAGCCGATGGGGAGCTTTCCCTCCACATCCAGTATCCCACGGGGACGGTCGAGAGGGAGTTGCTCGGAAGCGTCACTGCTGGAAGCCAATACCTGATCTGGCATCAGGCAGAGGCGGCAGGCGACTATGAGCTATGGTACAGCGTCGACGGGGAGAATAGCAGCTCGATCGACCTTTCGGTCCCGGGGCCGGAGGTCTTCGCAAGCCCCTGGTCCGGCGCTGGCTCCAGCGGCGGATCCCTCGGCCGGGGCGCTGCAATTCCTGTGGCAACGCCTCCTATGCCCCTTGCAATGTCCTCGGCGGCGGAGTCGATCGGCTTTTCCGTTGGCGGGGCAAAGGATATCGGAAACTTCCGCGAAAATATCGAGGAGGGCTATCTGCCCTTGCCGACGGACGTCACCTATGAGGGGCTCTTCTACGATTACTACTTCGACCTTGGAAGCGCTCGACGATGCGACCAGCTCTTCTGCCCGGCCTACTCTTCAGCTATATCAAGCGACCCCCTCTCAGAGGAGCCTTGCCATTACCTCTCTGTAGGCCTCGACTCCGGCATCACTGACTTCTCTCGAAAGAAGCTTAACCTCGTCGTCGTACTCGACAACTCCGGCTCGATGGCAAGCGCCTTCGATCGATACTACTACGATCAGCTCGGGAACCTCGTGGATCTGGGCGAGGATAACGATGGAAGAAGCAAGATGGAGATCGCAGACCGGGCGGTCTTGAGCCTCATGGGCCATCTCGGCGAGGGCGACCGCTTCGGCCTTGTCAAATTCAACAACGAGGCCTTCCTCGTCGATCCCTTGACGCTCGTCGAGGATAAGGACCTCCTCCGGCTGAAGGACCGGATACTCGATATCGAGGCAGATGGAGGAACGAACATGGAGGCCGGGATGGAGAAGGCGCGTCGCCTCTTCGACCGGCTGGGGATCGCAGATCGATCGGAGTATGAGAACAGGATCATCTTCATCACCGATGCGATGCCGAACATCGGGGAGACGGGGGAGGCGGGCCTATCTGCCATCTTGGAGGAGGAGGCCTCCCGCGGCGTCTATACCACATTCATAGGGGTTGGCGTCGACTTCAACTCGGAGCTTGCAGAGAGGATCGCAACGATCAGGGGGGCCAACTACTACTCGGTCCACTCGGAAGATGAGTTTCAAAGCCGGATGGATGACGAGTTCGATTACATGGTCTCACCCCTCGTCTTCGACCTCGTGCTTCAGCTCGATGTCTCTGGATACAGGATCGCGAAGGTCTACGGCGCACCGAAAGCTGACCTGGCAACGGGCGAGATAATGGTCGTCGAGACCCTCTTTCCCTCGAAGAAGGTCGAGGGCGAGGTTCGCGGAGGGCTGATCCTCGTCAAGCTCGAGCCCGTCTCCCTCGAGGGGGGGACGCCTCAGGGGACGCTTCGGCTGAGGGTGGGCTATACCGACAGTTACGGCCGGCCTGGGGAAAGTGTGGCCCTGGTGGATATGCCGCCAGCTGGAGGGGATGCCTATCAGAGCGACGGCATACGAAAGGGAATCCTCCTTGCCCGTTACGCAGATCTCCTCAAGAGCTGGATGGCGGACGAAAGAAGCGGGCTTGATCGCGATGAAGTCTCACCTGCAGTGACATTTCTGGGCGGGATCCCGATATTCGTCGAGCTCGGCGAGTGGGAGCGCCAGTCGCTGCCTTTGAGGGTTTCCCCGCCCTACGGCGAGGTCTTCCGCCAGTTTGCCGCCTACTTCCAGGTCGAGATGGAGGCGATCGGAGATGGGGAACTCGAGCAGGAGATGGAGGTTCTGAGGAGGCTTGAGGACGTGGCAGCGGGAGGATAGGGGTGTTGCTGCATCAGATCGATAGCGACGATGCTGGATGATGTGTAGAGGAGATTGTCTAATTAGGCGCTCTCCCTCTTTACTTCATTGATATACTTTTATTTTATATGCAGATCGTTACCATTACTATATTGGGCATGTTCGCTGAACATAATCAGGCTGAAGAAGAGCTATCGTCTTTTGCGGAATGCTTGTCTCCCTGTAGCTTGCATAATCTATTCAATTCTTCCATCGCTTTGGTGTAAATAGTATCGATAATCTGATACGGATAGGGGTCTTCTAAGGATTTTAGAGCCTTAAGGCCAGAGGGGTCGTTTTCATCATGCTCCTTTGGAAATGGATATCTGCCACCCCATGTAATGAACTCATCGAGTTTATCCATCATTTCCTTCTCTTCGTCGGTGAATTTCATATTCATATCCCTCGCAGTGAGCAGACGTTGAAGGCCATGTTTCATGAGACTCAAGGTTGGCTCTGCACTTCCCTTAAGGGGGACTTTTAGCTTAGAGTAATCGACTATGGCATCAACCGAATCAGCATCGTTTAACCACATTCCCGTGATAATTATGCCTCTGAAAAGGTTCTCCATAGAGTATCCCATTAACATCATAAATACACGATACTGATCGATATCAATAAAATCCTTGTCATCCAGATTAATCGTGAATCCACCACCTGGAGCAGGACGTATCAAGGTATTAAGATGGTTTTCAGACTCCAAATATGCTTCACGCATCTTATCTGCTGAATTTTTCAGGGTAGTGGCCATATTAAACCAATTAGTTCCATTTTGAAATCCAGCTACGTTCAAGTTGCTCACCATTAACCATCGCACACACTGTCATTGGCGTTTAACAAGATAACTATGGCGAATAATTCGCAACAATCTTATTTCTAATTTTCGCCACCCCACCCACCATGAATAATATCCAGTTCAATTTCAGTGAACTCCTGAACGCTGTAGGGTTCTAAACGTCGTTCTATTAGGGTTTTCAGCTTATGCCTAACTCCTTTAGGATCACTGATTTATCGACCTAACCGCGCCATCATCATAGTCGATGGAGATAAGGGGATATGAAAAGAGCTGCTTATATCGGCAATTTCAGCGTGGGCCAAAGCCTGGATCTTCAACTGCTTAAGAGGCCCTAGATGGGGACTGGGGAGCTATCAAGGATTTCCATGCGGCTGATGTCATGAAGGCTGGATCGCAAAAAGAGGGTGGTCTAGGCTATGAAACGTCCAAAATCTCGCAGCTAAGCGGTTAATAGATACTAATTTGGCATATGAAACTACTTCAAGATGGCAGGCCGGGAAGAGGGATACACCGATGTAGCCGGCGGGCCTCTCCTCTCCGCAACAGTAGACGAGCTCTTCTTATTAGAGGCGCAGATGGCCTCATATGCCTCTCCAAAAGGAGGGTGGGGCGCCTGCTGACAAAAACCGGCGACGGATCTCTTGCCATGCCCATGCTATCGCAAAAGCAAAAAGATGCAACGTCTTATGAGCATGAGTCGATCAAGCTTTTAACTCAGATCGAAAATTCGGATGTATTATGAAGGGCGACCTATCCAGGAAGGCCGAGGATTACCTTGAGGCGATCTATGTCATATCCCTCGAGAAGGGTCACGTCAGGATCAGGGATATTTGCAAGGAGCTTGGGATTAAGCCCCCCTCTGTCGTTGAGATGGTAAAGAAGCTAAGCGCGAAGGGGTATCTTGTATATCTGAAGAACGAGGGCGTATACCTCACGCCGGAGGGGGAGGATGTTGGAAGGATAATAAAGGACAGGCACAGCACTATATGCGCTTTCCTCAAGTTCATCGGCGTCCCTGAGGAGATTGCTGACGAAGACGCCTGCATAATGGAGCACGATCTGAATTCCAAGACCGTGGAACAGATCAAGAGCCTGGTGAAATTTATCGAGACTGCCCCTGATCGTCCCCAATGGCTGGATCACTTCGCCATCTTCTGCGATGTGGGCAAGCACCCATGCAAGGCTAAGGACGGCTTGCCGCGTACTGCTCAGATGGGAAGGCCAGAGCAACTGCGCTAATTTCTGGCTCTTAATTCGCCTCACAGCTCGATCCCAATTCGGGGTTTAGGGCGGTCGATCCTTCCTTTGTTTGGGATTATCATGAGATCCTATCTGCATTAGGGATCGTATTATTGCCACCTAATGGGAGATGTTGGGGATATCAACGCCGGCAGATGAGGGGAATGGCTGGCCAACGGCTTCCTCCTCGGCAAAGGCTCACCCTTTCATCTCCGGCATTTGTCTCGATAAGTACCTTCTTTCGGAGATTATTCCAAATCGGAGGTGTATTGGGCTTGTGGATTTGCAAAAATTGTAGATTGGCGGCGGAATTGAGATTTCGATCTTATCTGGAAGAGATCGGCATCGGTCTTGAAGGCAGCCCCCTCGATATAGCTTGCGGGCCTTTTTCCCTGGGCTGCATCTACGAGGATGTTCACGGGCACGACAACTCTCCACGAGCGATCAGCTGTCTTAAGGAAAAGAGGATATCTGCCCGCCTTGGCGATATCACAAGGTTTGATTATCCGTCGAAGAGCTTTCGCTATGTGGTCACGTTCAATCCGCCCATGAAGCCCTTTCGGCAGCGCGGAGATCATCGCGAGGGCATCAAGCGTTTTCTTGAAGAGCTGCTCCGCATAGCTCAGGAAAGAGTGATCATAAGAAGCGACCCGATCATTCCAGTTCTGCCGATTGAATACGATCCGCTTATAGAGCGGCGTGGTGAGAACTTCATTATTTATTCGGCAAGGTCCGATCCTACGAGCTATGGCGAAGGCGCAGGGAGTTGGTCTATCCCGGTTGCTCCATCCTCTTAGGAGGGTGCAGGGTTCAGTCCATGCCTTTTCTAAGGTGGGATACAGCTCGCACCTATTGCTCTTGCTCGCTTTGACCTATTGCTTCTGCTCCATACAACATCTATATCCCATCCAGTCTATGCATTTACGTCTGATCTCCGATACTAGAGGCAAAATAGGCTCAGGCAGGTCAATCCTAACCTCCCGGATTTGGTAGGCGCATAAAACAGTCAATCTCGATGCAACACACTCTATTTCAAAAAATAACCCGAAAATGACTCA
>JAFGMR010000074.1 GCA_016927425.1 Methanotrichaceae archaeon
AAACGATTTTGGAAAGTATTACGATCTTATCGATGATATGAGGAGCGCGAGATCCGATGAAATCGATTGAATCCAAGAGGGTGGCCCCGGGCAGGGCAGTGCCTTCTCCAGTTCAGCGCCAGAGCGATATTGGGAGCCTCTCTCCTGGCATGCATAATGTGAAAGGCGCAGCCCTCGGCCTTCAGGCGATGCCTCCCTTGCAGAGGGCAGCTGCAGCTCAGAGGCTTCAGCAGACGAGGGGAAACGGATTTGTAACCAGTATTCAGGCGAAGATGACCGTTGGACCTGCGGACGATTCATACGAGCAGGAGGCAGACCGCGTAGCGGAACGGGTCATGAGGATGCCCGATTCTCAGGTTCTCCAGCATAATGTTCTGTCAGACGATCTCCAGCGAAAGCCGACTGCAATTACGCGCATCTTGCGCCAGGTAGAGCCTGAGGAAGAGGAGGAGATCCAGCTGAAGGGCCAGGATGGTGGATTTTCCGTCCCAAGGGCCGTGGAGGCTCGCTTAGAGGCCCGGCAGGGCGGGGGCCAGCCGCTCTCCAATGATGTGAGGGGATTTATGGAGCCCAGGTTCGGCGCTGACTTCAGCGATGTGCGGCTGCACTCCGATCCCGAGGCGGTCGGGCTTGCCAGGGGGCTTGGCGCCCGGGCCTTTACAAGGGGCCAGGATATCTACATGGAAGGCGGCCAGGATCCGAGGACGGATTCGGGGCAGCGCCTGATCGCACATGAGCTGACGCATGTGGTACAGCAGGGCGCTTCAATGCGTGCGTCCCTGCGGAGAGCTTCTCTTCGAACAATTTTCAGAGCAGCAATCCAGAGGCGAAAAGACAAGAGCAGAATAAGATATCAAAATGATGACTGGAGTCATCTTCCAAAAGGCCTGAAGGACCATATAATGAATGCATCGATAAATAATTCCATACCCAAGGGGCTTCACGCCTATACACAGGGAAATCCGCCTGATGGTGTAACATTGCTGAAGAGAATTGGCCGTGAAAATGCAGTTCATACGATCTGGTGGACCCACAGAAACGCAAAATCCGGGAATACACGATATGCCAAGTGGAGCACTATGTTTCCGAAGAACTTTACCGAAGGCATGGTTGCAGCAATACTTACTAAAGCTGTAAATATGAAAAATCCCGCGGAAGTGAATCTCAGAGATCTTGGCATACCAGGAGGGGAAATTGAAATCGAGAAAAAAGGAGATACAATGTATCCATTTAAAGGACATGTGCCTGGAACTGAAGAAAAGACTATTTTACATAAAGGAGTTACATATTCCATAGCCAATAATGCCTAATTCGCATAAAAAGGATCGAGATGTATCTGGCATTGCATCTGGTCTGTCTTGTGCGGCCAATATGAACACTGTGAGACGAGTCTGCTCCTGAGAATGGGGTGCTTTGGAGGACTATTTTGAGGATCAACGCAATTGCTCGAAAGGCTCGTCTATCTATAATAAGTTGTTACATATGAAAATTCCAACAAGTGACCCCTGGAAAATTTAGTGGCAATTATGAGGGCCAATCGGATGCAGTTATCCTCCTTTTGTATTCCATGTGATTTTATAGGATGAAATCAATAAAATTGTGGGAACTGATCGAGGAGCGCGAGATATGATGATAAAAACAGAGGCAAAGAAGGAGGCTTCAAGCAGAGCTTTGCATGAGCGAATCCAGAGCAGGGGCGAGGTTGAGAGCCTCTCTCCGAACATGATCAATGTGGGAGAAGCAGCCATTAGCCTCCAGGCCATGCCTCCCTTGCAGAGGGCTGCTGCAGTTCAGAGGCTTCAGCGGACGAGGGGAAACGGCTTTGTAACCAGGATTCAGGCGAAGATGACAGTTGGACCTGCGGACGATTCATACGAGCAGGAGGCAGACCGCGTAGCGGAACGGGTAATGAGGATGCCTGATTCTCAGACAATCCAGCACAATCCTCTGGCAGATGACCTCCAGCGAAAGCCGACTGCAGGATCGATCACGCGCATCTTGCGCCAGGTCGAGCCTGAGGAAGAGGAGAAGCTTCAGTTGAAGGGCGAGGGTGGTCGCTTTTCTGTCCCGCAGGCGGTGGAATCTCGCCTTGAGGCCAGGCGTGGCGGAGGCCAGCCGCTCTCCAATGATGTGAGGGGTTTCATGGAGCCCAGGTTCGGCGCTGACTTCGGCAATGTGCGGCTTCACTCGGATCCCGAGGCCGGCCGGTTATCGGAAGAGCTGGGGGCTCGGGCCTTCACGAGGGGCCAGGATATCTACATGGGAGGTGGCCAAGATCAAAGATCCGATGCAGGGCAGCGCCTGATCGCACATGAGCTGACACACGTCATCCAGCAGGGGGCAGCCGGGACAGAGGCGCCAGGCCATCAGCAGATCGTCGAGAAGAGCCAAAGCCGGTGCGATACGATCATCCGGTGGGCAGAGGACGAGCACAGGTATTTTGGCGACCAGGCCATGGCGAGGCTGAGGGGTAATCCGAACTATGCAAATGCCATATCCCAAATCCCAGATGCGGTGAAGTCTGGCGGCTTGATTGGGGTTCCCTATCTCAAGCCCACTGTAGAGATGAGGCGACGAGCCCCGGGACCGGCAGGGCTACGTTTTGGAGGGATGCCTGATGAGTACCCTGTAGAGGTCTGGGAAAAGGATAAGATGACCTATGGCCAGGCCACAATGTTGGGCGGTGACTATTCGAAGACACCAGAGGCTCTGGCAGGAAGATGGAGGACCCTTGAACCCGAGAATCTGGCGAACATCTCATCTATGTACTGGATAGCCGCGACGAACGTCAATCATTTCAATCCACTGGCCAGTAAGGAATATTATACGCAGCATAATAAGGCAGTTCGTCTGGCGGGGGAGGCCAGGGCTGCTGCTAATGCTGGAAATGTCGGGCTGGATCGGGCCAAGGCCGAGGAAGCGATCGCAGCTGAGGCATTTTCGGGTCACTTCTTGATGGATACTTATGCTTCCGGCCACCAGGTGCCCCATGCATTGACGGTGGTTGGTGATTGGAAGGCCACTCAATTCGCAAGGATGCCCAGATTGGGCCTCACTTTTACGAAGACCTATCACGATCTGCTCAATGCCCTGCCGAATGGGTTGAATCTTATTGCAGGGGGAAAGTTCCATGGCGACAACACGCGGACTGCTCAGGACGATCGGGTAGCTATAGAGACATATCATTCACTGGCTGAAGTAATCAGCACCATGAGCGGTGTGGATTTTGGGACGCCTCTCCCGGTTGCAAATCCTGGGCCTGACGTTCCAAGAATCCTTCAGGATCCAGCTGCCAGGCCCATATGGTTGGCCATGATGGAGAAAGCTGAGCCTTTGTACCGATATGCTGAGACTGAAAAGGAGCAGCATTATACTACATCATCTGAGCAGACAGGATATTCCAGAAGCGAGATTGCCATGTACTGGAGGACAATGGGGGAACCGGTCATTAGCGATCCACGTCTTCGAGAGGAAGCGGAACGGCGACGGGAAGCGGAACGGCGGGATGAGGAGAGGCGAAGGGAGGAGGCAAGAAGAATGCGGGAAGCAAGGTTGACCGGGCTACTATCCACAAAATAACGTCCGGCTGTTGCCACATAAAGAGCTGTAATGCCCGTTTTAATTTAGCTGCTATTGGGAGAGAAAAAGCCATAAACGTCCAAAGGGAGACCCTTCTACGTATCGAGATGGGGGAACGCCTGAGATGCCTGCCCCCCCCCATCCCTTAGCAGTCATGCATCTCCCCTTCAACTTCTTCTCTTTTATTGCTCCATTCTCCGCCAGCGGATGCTTACGGTATTCTCTTCTCCATGCAATATTGCGAATCTTGCCAGTGGAATTCTCTTCATCCAGCCTTTATAGGCGGAGGCATCTCCATCCACTTCTGGATAGCATTGAAGGCCTTTCTTCCCGCCCGTCCCGCAAGCGCCCTAATAGGCCGCCTGCACGAGCGGCTGAGCTGGGGGGGAGTCTCTCCCCCCTTATTGTCGAGGATCGACCTTGGCCAGGAGGCCGCTCCCCCCAACCCCAGCCATCGTGTAGATACGGGCCAATGCCATCCGCGCCGAAGGCCAGGATCTCCTCCCTCCTCTCGTCTTCTTTCCGCTCAGCCTAGCTCACGAGCGAAGCTTCACTATCCATGCATCGTAGTCCCCCTGCCTTGCGAGCTTCGAGAGATCCCCGTCGTTCGATCCTGTGTAGCCGGCAAGCAGCCAGCCACCGTCAGAGCAGGGAACTACAGCTGTTCCATAGTCGCTTACGCTTCCGCCGAAGCAGCGGCTCCAGGCATAGTCCCATAAGCCGGTCTCATCGGATGAGAGGCAGACGGCCCACATATCCCAGCCGTCGTGATTGCCGAATACATCGCCGTCGTTAGACTGAGATGAGCCGACCATCAGACTAAGCCCCCCATCGATTGATCGCTCAATGTCGCGGCCCTCGTCCCAGCTGCTGCCACCAAAGCAGGTCATGTCTCCAAGGGAGATCCCTAAAGTATCGTCGTCATTAAGGACGGCACCCCATTGAGTTATCATCCAGGCATCATAGTCGCCGTGGTTCCTGCTCACAGTGCCGTCGTTTGACGCTGCTCTTCCCGCCATTAAGGCAGAGCTTATAGCGTAGCCGAAATCATTGGCGCCTCCCCCGCTGCATACCTGACCGCGTATGCCGCCGGTGGAGTTCAGCCATAGCAGCCAAGAATCGAATCCACCAAGGTTTTGGCTCAGATCGCCGTCGTTTGATCTGGTATAGCCTATCAGCTGGATATCTGAGCTAAATATTGGATTAAGCCCGCTTCCGTAATCGTCGTCGCTTCCTCCGTAGCATCTCTGCCATACGATCTCTCCAGAGGAGTTTATCTTGAAGACCCAGACGTCGTAGCCGCCGTGGTTTCCGGATACGTCGCCGTCATTTGAGTTCGTATAACCGGCTACGATATAGCCGCCGTCGCTGGTCGTGGCAAGCGCAGTTGCATAGTCCTCGCCGCTTCCTCCGTAGCATTTGACCCACTGAAGGCTACCTGTAGCGCTGACCATTGCTACCCAGGCGTCGGTCCCCCCATGGTTCCCTTCCATCTCGCCATCGGCAGAGGTTGTTGAGCCCGCGAGGAGATATCCGCCATCGTCCAGGGCCAGGGCCCTTCCATATTCGTCTCCGCTTCCGCCGATGCATCTTTGCCATAGCAGATCGCCAGCGGAGCTGACCTTCGTCACCCATGCGTCCTGGCGGCCGTGGTTGCCCGAGACATCGCCATCCTGCGAGTCGGTCTCCCCTAAGAGGACGTAGCCTCCGTCGCCTGTCTGCAATGCATCCCAGATGTAATCGCCGCCGCTTCCGCCGTAAGCGGCCTGCCACTCGATCGGCGAGATCTTGACCACCCAGGCGTCGTAGTCGTAGTCGGAGTTTGCGTATCCGGCCGTTATGTACCCGCCATCAGATGTTGGCTGAATGCAGCCTCCATAATTATTACCTGTTCCTTCGAGGGATCTATTCCACTGGATGTTTCCTATCGAATCGAGCTTTGCCACCCAGGCATCGCTGCTTTCGTTTTCGTTCACAGTATTTCCAACTATGATGTCCCCGTCGTCAGTCGTTGCTTGGATGCTGTTAACGTAATCGTAACCGCTTCCTCCAAGGCACCTCTGCCATTGGATGTTTCCATTTTGATCGAGCTTGACTGCCCAGGCGTCGGAATTGCCGAGGTTGCCTGAGACGTCGCCGTCGTTCGAGTCTGTTTGTCCGGCCATTATGTACCCGCCGTCAGTCGTTGCTTGGATGCTTTTAACGTAATCGTAACCGCTTCCTCCAAGGCACCTCTGCCACTGGATGTTTCCATTTTGATCGAGCTTGACTGCCCAGGCGTCGGAATTGCCGTGGTTGCCTAAGACGTCG
>JAFGMR010000075.1 GCA_016927425.1 Methanotrichaceae archaeon
CGTTGACGTGTGCCATTCTTCCCACCAATACCATTTCGCGTATGCACAGGTATATAAAGGTGGGGGACATTTGGCCGAATAGTAAAAGGAGGCAGATTCCGTCATATTTGAGCAGCTTGTCGATTACCTCAAGGATTATAGATAGAAGGCGCAGTAGATTCAGGATGTGAGACGTGCAGAGCAACATATAAGCTACGGCTCTACGTCTATTGGATTTTTCCTGCATCAATCGATGGGTTTGCTCCAGAGATCGGAGTATCTCTTCTCCAATTGAGCGTAAATCGTGCTCGTTTCATCGTATATAACGTCGTGATGGTTGATGCTGATGAAAACGATTGCATCCCCAATAACCGTATACGTTATAACAAAGGGATCGATATGCACACCGCGCACGCCTCTGAGGTTATGTCTCTTAGGCGTTCCTATGCAGGGATCTTCCAGAATCCCTTCGATCTTCTCTTTCGCCCTCTCTTCGAAGGCCTTATTCCTTTTGGCAAGCTTTTTATAATTATATATAAATTATTTGGTGAAGATTACTTTAGAGGTCATCGATCAACCTTATTCTGCCAGCAATTGCTTCAAATGCTCTAAAGCTTCATCTTTATTGCGGCAGATAGTAACCCGCCCCGCTTTATAATCCTCAATTCCCCTGATTAGGCTCTCCATGAATTCGCCTTCAACGTCCGTAGGACGAGGTTCAGCCTTCTTGGTTTTGATCTTCGACGATGCCATCGCTGTTATCCTCAGATACATCCTTGGGGCTTTGAGGTTAATTATTCTTTCGCCTTTTCCCATCTCATGGAGACAACCCATATCGACCAACTGAAGAAGATATTCGATGAGAGCGATCTCATGGAGATTCCCATTTGAGCCGAATGATGATCACTGCAAGGAAAAACGTGATGAGAATCGATATCAATGAGCTGACAGCTGGAAGAGCTGAAGAGATCAGGACAATCCCAGCCTCTCCTTTATGGCTATGATATCCTCTTTCACACAACGAAGCTGAAGAGCAAATCCCGGCTGGATCTCTTCCCTAATCCCCTTCACCTCCTCAAGGATTTGGGGTGTGACGCTGGTATTGTCCTGGATCTTCAGCAGTACTGGGATGGCTTTGTTCATCTGAGATGCCGTGTTTATCGATGCGAATTGCCAAAGAGGCATAACATCCCCAGCATAATCCTCTGATTTGACATCATCCACTATGGCAAGCTCGGGACGGCTATCCTTGGCCAAGCGGCAGAACTTCACAACCCTCTCTTGATCGCTTTCGACAAGGGCAATGACCGCTTGTCTCCCGTTCTCCTCGTCATTGAAGACCTCAAAGCCTTTGATGGCAAGGCGCATGGCAAGCTCGGTCAGATACGGCCTGTATCCTACATCATGGACCCTCGGACCGGCTATAATTATCTTCAATTTCATCCTGTAAATGATCTCGTTCGCATCATATTTAAAGCGAATCGGCCTCGTGCCCAGCCGGAGGGCTTGAAGGGCTGAAAGAGGCTGCTGGGATGCGCTGGTCGGGATTTGCGGGCGGGCTGGCTCCTCCGATGCATGCTGGCAGTCTGCATGTGGGCTTTGCGGTTTCCCTAAGATGCTCGGGCGTTGGAAGGCCAGCCGCCAGGATCGAACCGAGTAATTCGCCATCCTGACGATAAGGATATAAATCATCCTGTTATTTGTTAGCACGACCCCTATGTCCAGGTTCCTCCTCCCTCTGGCAGCCCTCCTTCTGATCGGTTCAGCCACAGCAGCCGACATCCCCTTCGTCTTCTCGGATGAGACGCCGCCCCTCGCGGGCCTTGGCGCCCGGGAACTTGAAGAGCTTGCGGCCTCGGCACCGGGATTGCAAGCCGTCCCCCCTTTGAGCCAGGTGCCGGACGATGAGATCATGCAGTGGACCGAGGTTGGGGGAACGACGGTCTCCGCAGGCCAGACGAAGAGCACGGCAGGCGAGCTTAAGGAGATATTCAACAGCCGGGTCGAGCCTGGAAACGAGGTCGTCCACGATACTGCGATGGTGGTGATTAGAAGCTACACAGGCTCAACCTCGCTTTATCAGATTTGCGCCATTTACGACTACCTGAACTCTGGTGACGACTCAACAGCCGGATGGAGCTATTTCTCCGACCCACGCGGCGTGGACCTTTACTACTACGCTAACAAGACACTGATAAACGGCCAGAGGATCAAGGCATCCGGAGCCGGCGACTGCGACGACTTCGCCATCCTCATGGCCTCTCTTGTCGAGTCGATAGGCGGGACTACGAGGATAATCCTCTCCTACAACCAGAGCGTCGGCCACGCCTACACCGAGGTCTACCTCGGATCTGTGAACGAGGCAGAAAGCCAGGTCGAGGACGTGATCGAGGCCTTGAAGGAGCACTACGGCGTAACGGAGGTCTTCACCCACCTCGACACTGCCACAGGCGAGGTCTGGCTCAACCTCGACTGGTGGCCCGATGGCGGCGTGCTCCACCCGGGCGGCCCGTTCTTCCCCGGGACGAAGCACATCCCCTTGCTGATCCGCGACCAGTACGGAAAGACGCCTATGCGGCCGCCGGAGGGGTTCCAAGATAATGGTGGAAGCGACCTTATCGGGTTGCCCTTTGGAGGTGATGACATCATCGGAGGCGATGGCACGACCAGCCCCGATATCGGCGGCCTCATAGGCTTGACCGTCCCGCCGATCTACGACCACTGCACCAGCAACGGCGGGACGGTCTCAGGAGGTAACTGCGTCTTCTCCGACGGCTCCTCTTGTGAGCTGTGGGCCTTCTATCGAGGCGAGTGTAGCTACAATCCGGAGCCTATACTGCTAGGTCCATTGACTTTGCCTAGCTCGGCCGCCGCAGTCTACTGCGAAAATCAGGGATATGAATCCCGAAATGGCCGATGCTACTTCCCCGACGGCACCTCTTGCGAGGAGTGGGCCTTC
>JAFGMR010000076.1 GCA_016927425.1 Methanotrichaceae archaeon
ATTCGTGTTCATTCGTGTTCATTCGTGTTCATTCGTGTTCATTCGTGTTCATTCGTGTTCATTCGTGTTCATTCGCGTTCATTCGCGGTTGAAAAATGTAGAGATACAATCACATACATAAAAAAACAACGAGGAACCTTTTCAAGTTCATGAATCCAAGTCGGGCAATCATCCTTATTTAGCCGCTGGGCGAAAAAGCATGGATAATGGGAGAACACCTGCTTGCCCGCCTCCTTGCCTCGGGAACCGTATCCCTCCTGGCAGCCCTTGCCGGAGGGGGATTGAGCTTTATCGGCCGGCCCTTGGGGGCGGCTTATGTGATCATGCTCTTCCTCTGGATGGCGACGGTTTCAGCCACGCGGAGCACCGGCGAGGAGTCATCCTACGATCGAAGGCAGAGGCCCTTCTATGCGATGCTCTCGGTGATCTTCCTGCTGCTCTTCTTTCTCCCCCCGTGGGAGTATGCCCATCTTGAGGGGCCGATTCCAAGGGACGGCCTTCTCGCCTGGGCCGGCCTCGGCCTGATGGCCGTAGGAACCTCGCTTCGAACAGCGGCAACTATCGAGCTAAGGGGCTTTTACACTGCGAGGCTTTCGGTTCGCGCAGGGCAAAGCGTCGTGACGACAGGGCCGTACAGGAATATCCGCCATCCCGGCTACCTCGGCGAACTCTTGACGATCCTTGGGATATCGCTTGCCATGGGTTGCCTCTCAGGGCTTCTGCTGCTTCTAGCAACGCTGATCCTGCTAATTAAGCGGATGGATGCGGAGGAGGAGATGATGATAAGCGAGCTTGGGCGCGAGTACCTGGATTACATGGGGGGGACCTCGCGCCTAGTCCCGCGGCTATATTGACCGGCGGCAAGGGCGGCCTAGGACCTCTGCCTTCCCATCCTCGATCTCTGGAGGCGTCCATCTTCTAGATGTCCCAGCAGGCGGATCTCTCCCTTTTTGACCTTGATGATGCCCTTCTTCTCCATACCCATTATTAGGTCATCCGCGATGGCCCTCGCACTTATCGATAAGGTCCCTTTATCAACTTCCTTCTCGACTTGACAGGCCGCCCGGAACTCCTCCATATTCAGCTTCCCCTCGGAGAGCTTGTCGAGCAGGCCCTTCATCAATATCTGGAAGGCCCGGATGTCGAAGAGCTGCGAAGGGTAATCCTCTTCGCAGATGGGGTCCAGGTCGTCTATGGAGATGACGGATAGCTCGTCTATCGATACGTCGAGCTTCTTCTGGAAGTATACATCGGAGAAGTACCTGACGAGTTCGTGATCGTGGCCATACTTCTCGATCTTTATTGGAATGGAGATTATGGGGTCATCTGGGAGCCCGATCTTGTCCCCTCTGGGGAATATGCCATTGATCTTCAGGACATTATTGATGAAGGCCAACGACATCAAGCAATCGCATGCCTCTTCTAAATCGAAGGGAGAATCCTTTGTCAGATCCTCCTTAACGGTCGAAGTTTCATCTGCCGCCGCCTCATCAAGGTCGCCCTCCTCTTCCTCCTCCATCTCTTCCTCTGATCGCATCTCCTGAGGAACTTCCCCTTCCATTGGTCCCTCTTCAAGGAACTCGCTAACCTCTCCCATCTCCTCGTCGTCAATTCCCAAGATCGCATGAAGATCCTGGTCGAGCGCGTCCTGCTTTGGTGCCCGCTTATAGTCGAATAGGCTTAGAACCTCACCCAGAGTCTTGGCCTCTTTGAGCACCTCCCTCAGATCGTCCAAATCACTCTCGCACTTGCTCAGATCCTCCTCCGTCTCCTTGATCTGGCTGAGCCTTCCTTCCAGAAACCATTTTTTGAGCAACAGAACATGGGTGTATTCTCGCATCTCAACCTTGATCCCGGCATTCTTCAACATATCTGCCAGATCAATGGCATCATCCTCGTCGAAAGTCCCAAGCTTTATCATCCTTCCACAACACGCTTCTATCGGCTATGGACCTTCTCATCTGATCGGCCAGCTCAACCGTTCTGGATCCAGGGGAAACGTTCATATTCATCGCATCTGACCAATAAAAGGCATATCTGCCTTTGGAGATGTCTGCAGGACCGACCCGGTTTGCGGCGCAATGGTCGCCTGATAAGAGCATTGGATGCTTGACTGAGCTGCGAACGCCAGTCTGTAGCTCGAAGAGGTCCGGCATAAATCGATTATACACCAGCGGGAGATCAATAAGGAGATCGAGCATGAGCCAACGTGAGTTTACCGATAAGGACCTCGATGAGGATGAGAAGAGGGTCATGGGAAAGCTGATAGATCTGTGGAGCATCGGCGAGGATGACGATCCCTACATCCATTGTACCGAGGATAGGATCATAAAAGAGCTTGAGAAGGGCAAGATCCCTCGTGAGAGGATCCAGAAGATCCTGGCCGATCTGGAGTCATACGGCCTGACAAAGCGGGTCGATGCCGAGGGCAAGCCGCGCTTCATCTATCAGGCAACAGCCGAGCATATCGTAAAGGAGCTTCAGAAGACCACGTATGTTGAGAGCAGGTATCCCTTCAAGCCCCATCATCACCGCTAACGGGAAGATGGGGCCGGTTTGGCCCCCTACTCCGCTATTGCGTAGGTCATAGTGACGCTTGCGCTCATCTCGAGCTCGCCTGGCATGACCGGAGTCTGTGAGAAGGCGAAGTCCGCCATTGCCCGTGTCGGCTGATAGGAGTAACCCTCGGTAATCTCGAGTATCGGTCCGAGCTCCACGCCTGCTGCCGAGGCGACCACATGGGCGTTGGATATCGCATCCTGCACCGCCTCCACAAGGGCCTCGTCCATGTAAGGCGATGGATCGCGAATGCCGAACGCAAGCCCCGTGACCTTGTTGCTTCCAGCATCGATGGCTGCGTCGAGCACGGCCTCCACGTCCTCTGTGAGGTTCAAGGCAATGGTGATCTGGTTGACAACGACGAAGGCCGGCGTCTCGTCCCCGCCGTCATAAAGGTCTGAGTCGGGCTCGTATCTGCTGATGCTGTACCCCGTGGTCTGTATCTCTCGGCTCTCTACCCCTGCATAGAGCAGGGCCTGGATCGTGCGGTTCATCATCTCCGCGTTCTCAGCTGCGGCTGCAACGGCGCTCTCGTCTCTGGTCTCGACCCCAAGGGTCATTGTGATCATGTCCGGAGTTGCCTTGGACGTGCCGTCGCCGGTTACAACGATTCTGGAGACGTCCTCTTCCTCGGCCCCAGCTGCCTGAGCCAAGGCTAGGACGAGCAGTATGGATAGCATCTGCCATATCTTCATCAAATTCCCCCGCTGAGTATCAGCTCGATCGGTATTAAGAGGCGCGGTCGGAAGAGAAATGGGATTTCTCGTCGTTTATGTTGTTGTAGAGTCCCGAAAGTATTTCGCTTCCCATCTAAGCCCGGACTCATAGTTCGGGATATGAAACTTAACAAGACGAAGGTTCGCTGG
>JAFGMR010000077.1 GCA_016927425.1 Methanotrichaceae archaeon
AATCTCACACGGAATACTGTTTTTCTTGCCACGATCTTTATTCTAGCACCATTTATAAGATATAAAACTTGCGTTATGGTGCACTAGGGTTATAATATATATGGATTGGCTTTGTGCCCTATTGTGGGCATCTGACGACAATTTGCCACTCTAGTCCGTATGAGCCGCTTAGATAACGCTAATCTCCCGATCAAAACCAAGAGATTTAAGCGTCCCGACCGGGATTCGAACCCGGGTTGAAGGCTCTCTGCGACTAGCTCCGCAGGCCTTCGGGATGTCCACTACCCTATCGGGACCAAACCCCTCTTGGCTCCCTCCTGGTAATTAAGCCTGTTGATGAAGGGGCCTTCCCTGGGCAGTCCTTATCGCCCTGAGGAAGTCGATCATGCGAAACTCGGGCCAGAACGGGGCACAGAAGTAGGCGGCACACTCGTTCCCGTTGGACTGCCATGGCAGGAAGTTCGACGTCCTCACATCGCCTCCGGTGCGGATGATCAGGTCTACCTTGGGGACCGAGGCATCGCCATGCGGATAGAGGTGGGATGCTATCGCCTCCTCATCGACATCGCCCGATCTGATCTCGCCTGCCATCACCTTTATTGCAAGCGACCTTGCCGCATCTACGAGCTCTCCCTGGCCCCCATAGGCGAGGGCCACGTTGAGATACAATTGGCTGTAGCCCCGTGTGGCCTTGTCCACCTGGTCGATCGCCTCCCTTAAGGGTGCTGGGAGGAGATCCAGGCGGCCAATGGCTCGAACACGAACCTTGTTTTGGTGGACCTTCTCCGAGACGCTCAGCTCCAGGAGCTTGTTGCGGATCAGATCGAATAGATAACTTCGCTCCTTCTCAGTCCTCTTGAAGTTCTCGGTGGAGAAGGCGTAGACCGTCAGGTGCTTGATCCCAAGCTCAAGGCACCAGTCGGAGACCATCTCTGTCGTCACTGCCCCGAGGCTATGGCCCATATCGAGCGAGATGCCCTTCCTTCGTGCATAGCGACGGTTCCCATCCTGCACGATAGCCACATGGCATATGGGCGGACCATCTGCTATCTGGCGCTTCAGTATGCGCTCGTAGAGGGAGTAACAGAGAGATGAGAGATTCACCAGGCAAGACCACATCCTCGACTTACAACAGCTAACTTCGCCAAATTCTATATAAAGGATTCCGCCCCTTCGGGCCTCGGGATCGCCGGGGGGAAGATACATATAAGGGGTTGCCCTTCCTAGGATGTGAGGGCCCGTGGTCTAGGTGGTTATGACATCGCCTTCACACGGCGGGGATCACGCGTTCGAATCGCGTCGGGCCCACTAAGCTATCCTCTGCTTGCGTAGTTCGAAGGCTTTCGGGCGTTTGACTATTATATGCGGAGCTTTAATAGCACTAGGGGATTTGCTCCAGCTTTGAACGCACGCTGGCGGGAACTCCTATGAGACCCTCATGGCCACTAGAGGTGGTATACTGTATAAGCATAATTCAAATAGTCAGGATACGGTCATAACCAGGGTTCGCCTTCCACGAAGGCAGGATCGGGAGATCTTCGGATACGTGGAGAGCCTGCTAGGATCGAATCGCATAAGGGTGAGATGCCTCGATGGCCAAGTCAGGATGGCCAGGATTCCCGGGAAGATGAAGAAGCGGATTTGGATCCGGGAGGGCGACGTGGTTATAGTCGTTCCATGGTCGTTCCAAACTGAGAAGGCGGATGTGGTCTGGAGATACACCGGGCCTCAAGTTGACTGGTTGCGACGGAAGGGATTCCTCAAAGGGACTCCATGACCTCCAAGGAGGAGAGGGAGTTCGACGCCCGGGTGGACCATCTCCGGGAGCGGCTGAAGGATGCAGACGACCTCAAGGTGAAAGGCGACGTCTTCGATACCCGCACACTGATGAACGTATATGCCCTGGCCAAGAGGGGATTCATCGATGCATTAGGCGGCGCGGTGAGCACGGGAAAGGAGGCAAATATCTTCAGTGCGGTGAGAGGGGATGAGCAGGTGGCTGTTAAGATCTACCGCATCTCCACGAGCGACTTTCGGGCCATGCAGGATTACATCGCTGGAGACCCGCGCTTTGGAGGCGTCAAGGGCACGAAGCGGTCTCTCGTCTCGGCCTGGACCAAGAAGGAGTATCGCAACCTCAAAAGGGCCCAGGAGGCTGGGGTGCGTGTACCCCTTGCGATGACGACGAGGGAGAATATACTGATCATGGAGATGGTGCTTCAGGGGGACGATCCCGCCCCCATGATAAAGGATGTTAATTTGAGCCATGAGGAGGCTCTTAGGGTCTTCAACCTGCTGGCCGATTATATGGCGATTCTCTACAGGAAGGCCGAGCTGGTCCATGCCGACCTAAGCGAGTTCAATATCCTCTACAACGGAGATCCTGTGATCATCGATATGGGCCAGTCATTGACCAGGGATCACCCCTTGGCAGAGAAGTTCCTCATGCGCGATGTGGCCAATCTATCCCGCTTCTTCAGAAAGCGCTACGGCATAGGGGACGAAGAGGTTATCTGGGAGAAGATAAGAAGCCTTCCCGGGCGGCGAGGTTGTGATGAAGGGTCGGAGTCGCCCCAATACGCCTCCGACCCGGCTTGACGTAAGCGATGAAGGGTGGAGATACCTATGCACATCAAGATCCCCAGTGATCGCATCGGAGTATTGATAGGGCCGGGCGGATCTATCAAGGCCATGCTCGAGGAGCAGACCACGGCCCAGTTGGACATAGACAGCGAGACCGGCACAGTGACCGTGGCGGCGGTTGAGGATCCCCTCAAGGCCATGCGTCTCTTGGACATCGTCCGCGCCATTGGTCGCGGCTTCTCCCCGGAGCGAGCGCTTCCCCTTCTGGAAGACGATATGCTGATGCTCGACGTCATGGACCTGAGCAAGATGGTTGGGACCAAGGGCGACATGGCTCGAATAAAGGGACGTATCATCGGAAAGGAAGGCAAGTCCAGGGAGATAATTGAGCGTCTATCCGGCTCAAAGGTCTCGATCTACGGCAAGACCGTCTCCCTGCTGGGCTATCCAGATCAGATAAGAACGGCCCGTGCCGCGATCGAGATGCTCGTCGACGGCGCTCCTCACGGCAACGTGTATGGTTTTCTTGAAAAAAGACATCAAGAGATGGCAAAGTCGGAGATTAAGGGCCAGCTCAATCTATGATATCGAGACCCTGTTACGACACCAGATTGCCATGTTCAATTCCATGACCTTATATATTGGGTCTTTGAGATAGCTATTCCATGGATTGGAGCATCTCCCCTAGCCCCGGCGACTGGATGCTGATATTGGCTGCGATTGTGGCCCTCTGCTTGCTCTGTGGCAAGGCGGTGAACGGGAGCCGTTGGATGGAGGTGCACAGGGTCAGCGCCTGGGGGCCCGTGATCTTCGTAAGGACCAAGGCGGGGCTCGGCCTCCTGGATGATCTTGCCCGGCCCAAACCCCTTTGGAGGGTTCTCGCCTCCGCCGGCGTCCCTTTGGTCGTGGCGGGGATGCTCTACTTTCTGGCCATCCTCCTTCTCACAAGCTACATGGTGCTGAAGGAGCCGCCGCTTCCAAGCAACTACAATGCCCCTCGAAACATCCTCCTCATCCCTGGTGTCAACCAGTACATACCGCTCGTATGGGGCTGGATCGCGCTTCTCGTTACTATGGTGGTCCACGAGTTCGCCCACGGCATCCTCTGTCGAGTTGAAGGGGTCCGGGTCAAGTCCATGGGGCTCGCATTCCTCCTCTTCCCAATAGCAGCCTTCGTTGAGCCGGACGAGGATGAGCTCTTTGGACGAGAGGAGAAGGGGCGAAGGATGGCGGCTCAAGCCAGCCGAGGCGGCAGGATCAGGGTACTATCCGCTGGGGTGATATCGAACTTCCTGGTGGCAGGCCTTGCCATGGCCCTCTTCTTCGGCCCAGTAATCGGTGCCATATCCCCCCTTGATCGGGTCGTGGTGGCCGATGTTAAGGCAGGAAGCTTTGCGGAGACGGCAGGCCTCGTGAAGGGGATGACTGTCCAGGAGGTCGACGGCCACCAGGTGGAGGATCTCGATTCGTTCTACAAGGAGCTATCATCGCATTCTTTGCTTTCAATCGGCGATGGTGGGGGAGATGGTGAAGCTGAGATCGCCCTCGACGGAAGGTCGACGAAGGGGGTCATGGTCTCGGGGACCTTCTCCGAGGGCGCGGCCAGCCGGGCGGGGATGCCGGAGAGCCTCCTCATAACCGATCTCGACGGACATACCGTTGCAAGCCTCGATGAGTTTCGCTCCTACATGAACGGCACACTGGCAGGGCAGGACCTCTCGATTGGGACCGATCATGGGACTTACCATGTAACGCTCGATGGAAGGGAGGACGGCAGCGGTCTGATCGGGGTCATGATATCGGGCGAGGCCGTCAACATGGGGGGTGCCACCTTCCAGATATTCCCGGCGAGGTCCTTTTTGGAGATCCTGAAGGCCATTCCCTCCGCCGGCATCTGGGGATTCAACATGCTGCTAGGGCTTCCCTTCAGTGGGATTCCCGGTGTGACGAGCGATGGCTTCGCCGGCTTCTCCGGCGAGATCGCCCACTTCTTCGAGCCCACTGGATGGGCTCTGCCACTTGGAGACAAGATATTTTGGATCGCCAACCTGCTCCTCTGGGTGGGCTGGATCAACCTTTACGCTGGCCTCTTCAACTGCCTGCCGGCAGTACCTCTCGACGGCGGCCACATATTCAGAGATCTGATAGGCGGCCTGATGGAGAGGATATTTGCGAAGGAGAGAGCGGAGAGCATGACGAGCACCGTTGTGACCTTCCTTGCATGGCTGATCTTTTCATCCCTTCTCTTCGTGATACTTGCGCCTTATCTGGCCCATGGAATACCGAGCTGAATGAAGGAGATCCGCTTAGGCCCGCTCGGCCAGCCGGGCGACGGCGTAAGCGGGAAAGACACGGGAGATTTTCTTGCCGTAGGTCTCTGAGATCAAGACGCAGTCTATACCATCGGCCGCCCTCGATATTACATCCTCGCCGAGCCCGGCTGCAACCACCTGCCCCAGGTCGTGTTCTTCCAATAGACGGATGATCGCAGAGCGGATCATATCCTCCTGGCGATCGATTGCCTGCCGGGCGATCGAGAGCGCTCCCTCCTCGCCGAGCTCGTCGAGGTCGGCGCAGACGGTGCGGGAAAGCCTTCGGAGCGCGCCATCCCTGTCCTTTGCGCCACTGTCAGGAGCGTCGCAGGTGTACCCCTCTGGGACGATGGCGCCGACCGCAAGATAGGCATCGGCTGCTATTGCGAATAGCTCTGAGGAGGGGGGGAATCTGCGGCCCTCCAGTTGCACCCAAGGAAGGAGCGCTGCAAGTCCGGTTCTGAGCATACCTGTGTAGATAAGCTCTCCTTTCATCAGGCGGGCAAGATCGCTCGATTGCGCAAGCGGCCGACCATTTATCGGGATCAGATCTGTGGTAGTCGACCCCATATCGACGAACAGGCAGTCTCCAATCTCCTTCGCGATGAAGTGGGCAGATGCGGACCAGTTGGCTGCGGCAAGCTCCAGCGGGTCGCTCCAGCCAAAGCCGTTGAATCCCCAGAGGCGAAGTGAGCAGGGAAACGATGCCTCGACGGCTTCTAGGATTCTTTTCACCCCTTCCCTCTTGCTTGGATAGCAGTCGGCAAGCTCCCCTGTGATCACCACGGCGACCTCATGTGGGCGCATCCTCATTGCAAGATCGTCGAGCGCCTCCTTAAGTGGGGCCCCCCTCCAGAGCGGGAGATAAAGGCTCTCCGCAAAGCTGCCGTCGGCGCTTGCCGCCTTTGTGTTGGCTCCGCCAATATCCAGGCCCAGGATCATGTTCGAGGCAGCGCGGCCCACCATAAAAGCTTTAGGTCAGTAGGCCACCTCTATGCCTCCATCGGAGAACCTGATCATGGCTGCCAAAGAGATGTTTCCTGAGCCCAGCTTCCTGGAATGCGGATTCGGAGAGCTGGAGCACAAGGTGATAGCCCGGGAGGTATGCTGCCTCTGCGGAAGCTGCATCGCCTTCTGCCCCAGGATTGCCCAGAAAGAGAGCAGGCCGGCGCTGGTGGAGTACGACCCCCTCTGCGGCCTATGCTATGCGTACTGTCCCCGGACATTCCTCGATATGTCCGCAATCGAGAAGAAAATCTACGGCCGCACGAGAAATGCCGGAGAGGCCCTCGGTATTCACAGGAAGGCCTCGGCTGCCAAAGCACTTCCCCTCGCCACTGCGGCCCAGGACGGGGGAGTTGTCACAGCACTTCTGATCCATGCGCTCGATTCGGGGACGATCGACTGCGCCGTGGTTACCGGTCGAAATAATAAGTGGGAGCCGGTTCCAATCGTCGCCACCACGGCCGAGGAGATAGCAGCTGCCGCAGGCACTAAGTACACTATCTCTCCGAGCGTCACCGGGGTTCAGATGGCGATGGACCAGGGCTTTTCGAAGATCGGCTTTGTCGGAACCCCTTGTCAGATCCAGGCGCTACGGAAGGTGCAGTTCCTGGAAGAGCCCTATCAATTTGGCCAGGATAAGATAGCCCTGCTAGTGGGCCTCTTCTGCATGGAGAACTTCCAGTACGACCTTCTAATGGAGGGGCTCGTCGAGAAGACCTTCGGCATGAAGCCGGAGGATGTGGTGAAGTTCCAGATCAGCAAGGGCATGTTCAAGGCCCAGGCCAAGGGCGGTGAAAAGGAGGTTCCCTTGGCGGAGACGGATCCTTTCGTCTGGAAGGGATGCGGTCCTTGCTTCGACTTCGCGTCTGAACTTGCCGATATCGCTGTCGGAAGCGTTGGAAGCCCTTCCGGCTGGTCGACAGTACTCGTTCGCACAGATATTGGCGAGGCGTTATTCGAGGGCGCGCAAGCGGCCGGAAAGATCGAGTCGAAGGCCGTCACCGGGAAGGGAATGGCCCTCTGCTCGAAGCTTGCCGGAGAGAAAGCCGCTCGATTCCAGAAGAACGTCGAAGGGATGGCAGCATCGGGGATCACATTCGACGTCTTGCGCTGACCACATATGCTATCCATAGGTCTTGCCGGAAAGCCCAACTCGGGGAAGTCCACATTCTTCAAGGCAGCGACGCTTGCGGATGTGGAGATCGCTAACTATCCATTTACCACGATCGATGCAAACCATGGCATCTCCTACGTTAAGGTGAGATGTCCTTGCCTCGATCTCGGAGTCTCGGGGGGGTGCGGTCGCTGCACAAAGGGCATGCGCTTCGTCCCAGTGGAGCTGATCGATGTGGCAGGCCTTGTGCCCGACGCCCATCTGGGAAAAGGCCTTGGAAACGAGTTCCTGGACAGCCTCAGGGTCGCGGAGGTCGTGATCCACGTATTGGACGCGTCAGGCTCAACCGATGCCGAGGGAAATCCGGTAGGCATTGGCAACTACGATCCCCTCTCCGATGTGAACTTCCTCAAGCACGAGATCGGCATGTGGATCTTCGGCATACTCAAGCGCAACTGGGAGAAGCTGATGAGGAGCTACAAGGCCATGGGCGGTAAGCCCGAGGCGATCCTTGCCGACCAGCTTGGAGGAACCGGGGTCTTGGAGGTCCACATAAGGAGAGCGCTTGCGGAGATAAAGACGGATCCGGGCACCTGGAAGGATGAGGAGCTGGAGCATTTCTCCACGCTTCTTAGGGAGTACAGCAAGCCCATGATCATCGCTGCAAACAAGGTCGACATCGCTCCTACTGGGAATATCGACCGCCTGATGGCTCTTTCAGATCCGGTCGTGCCTGTTTCCGCTGCTGCAGAGAATGCGTTGCGCATGGCGGATAAGGCGGGGTTGATCGAGTACGTCCCGGGCGATTCCGACTTTCAAATCGTCGGAGAGCCGAATAAGGCCCAGCAGGCAGCGCTGGAGAAGATGCGCGAGCTTCTACTGGGGCGCGGCACAACCGGTGTGCAGGAGTGCTTGAACCGGGCGGTCTTCGACCTCCTCGACTACATGGTGGTCTTTCCGGTGGAGGATGAGAACAAATTCACCGACAGCAAGGGCGTCGTTCTGCCGGAGGCCTTCCTCATGAGGCGCGGATCCACTGCCAAGGACCTCGCCTACAAGGTGCATTCCGATATTGGGGATAGCTTCCTCTTTGCAATCGATGCCAGGAGCAAGATGCGCCTTGGAGAGAAGCACGAGCTGAAAGAGGGGGACGTGATAAAGATCGTCTCGACGAAGTGACGTCATAGGCGTCTCGATCTGCTTTTTCACCCCATTTGCGTAGGTCTCTTGATAAGCGAATCGCATCCTACCCGTCCATCGAGTACTACAACCTGGCCGAGGTCCTCCCAACCGGCGCCGCAAGCGAGAGACATGGGATAAGATATCTGTGAATAGGTATGGATCGCTGGGGAGGCTCGGGCGATCTCTTTTCCTCCGAAGCATCCGCCGAGCTTGCCAACCTTCCGGGCCAAAACGATAGGCAGCCTTTTCTCCCATTGTGGGCCTTTCGATCTCCATGTTGAAGCTGGGCGAGTACGAGGAGCCTGAGGCAAAGGATCTTGCTGGCTATCTGAGGAGCCTGAATATTCGATTCGAGATGAGGCCATCGATCAAGGCCGAGGTTATGACTTCCGATATCCTCACCGGCAGGGCAAGCGAGGTAAAGGAGATAATCGAGAACTTCGAGGAGGTCGAGCGCTACCTGGATGCCTTGAGGGCGACAGTGACCGAATGCCAGACCATGAAAGAGCTGAGGGAACGCTACCTGGGTCTGCTCTACCCCGAATTGAAGAGCGATGGAGATATCATAAGCTGCGAGAGGACTTTAATAGAAGGGGTGGACGGGGATCAAATCGGCGAAGAGCTACCAAAGGAGGAGCAAACCGATGGGAACCTCTCTGGTGAGGATCAAGCTGATGGATATCTTGAAGATGAGGAGCTATCCGGTGATGAGTTCGATGACGATGATCTCTCTGATGATGACTTAGATGAGGAAGATATCATAAGGGTGATCAGGGCATTTAAGGCCGTCGAGATTGCAGCCTCAATCATTCACTTGAACGATATCGAGATGGGCGATCGAGGGGCATTGGCGAAGCTTGAGGATCCCATAGTCAGCGTACCGATCACAGTGGAAGAGGGCGATGAGCTTCCGCCCATGGCCAATAGGGTGATCTCGGTGGATCTCGAGAAGGTATATGACATCTATGTAGACGAGGTCTCGCTGGCCTTCTCCGGGATAAGGAGTGAACTCTATGAAGAGGTCTTCCATGATGAGCAGTTTATGATGTACTCGGTAAGCCAGATGGTTGAGAGTCTGATGGAGAATCCCTCTAAAAGAAAGATTCGGATGGAAGAGTTCACTGACGAGTGCTGCTCCAGGACCAAACTGGATAGAGGGACGTTGGTGGTTGACGGATCCTCTGTGGCCGAGGATATCGCAAAGGTCCTTGAGAAGAACGGGATCATCAAGATGAAAGCTGGCTGGATCAAGTGGAAATGATCGACGTCTCTAGCGGATCTTGAGAGGTCCGATCGAGAAGAGCCCAGCTATCCAGGGGATCATCCCTCGACAAGGAAGATCCCATCGCCTTCAAAGATGCGGATCTCCCGATCGAGGAAGCGTCCTGCCGTCCAGATGTTCGTAAGCGTGTGCTTGGTGATTGCCCTCGCGGAAAAAGAGCCCCCGGCAAGGGCGAGGTAAGGGATCAGCTGGTCTGCGAGGAAGACATCCACGGCCGCGCTCGATCCCAGCTCCTCGATTAGGTTTCCGGCCGCGTTGCTGCCGACTCGCTCCGCTGGAAGGCCACGCTCGCCAAGAGAGCTTCCTCCCTTCAGGCCGGACCAGAGTGTGATCCCGCTTCCAGTGGATGGTGCCTGGAGCACCTCTATATCGATCTCCCCTTGATATCCAGATCGGGCCAAGGCCTCCTCGGCGGCAAGAGCCTGCCTCTTGGCCACGTGAGGGGGCAGGTTTGAAGAGTGGGATATGCCTCGAACGGGCGCGGGCACGATCGCAAGGTCGGCTGGCCTGAGGGCTCCGGGCACCACATCCAGATAGACGATCCCGCCCCCGCGCGGATAGTAACCCCTTTGGACTCGGCGCAGGCTGGCCACAACACCAAAGCTCGATATGGCGGGAAGGGCGACTCTCTCCAGGTAGTCGATCGTAGGGCTCCAGCGCACATCCGTTCCCCCATTGACCTGGAGGGATACGGGGCCTTCCCCTCTCGTGAGAGCGGGGAGCAGGCATTCAATGAGGAGAGTGACGCTTCCAGCTGTGCCGATATCGATCCTAACGCTTCCCCCCATGACCTTCCCCGGGCGAAAGACGACCTCCATTGATCCGACTGCAACTCCCACAGTCTGCGCTCCGGAGATCATGGCCATGGCCTCGATCGCCTTCACGTGCTGGGCGGCAAGGCCTGGCCTGGGCCTTCCTTTGCGTATTTTAAAGACTCGCACAGGCTCGCCGCACACCGCGGAGAGGGCAACGGACGTGCGCACGATCTGGCCTCCGCCCTCCCCATGGGAGCCGTCTATCTCTATCATCCCAAGGCGGCGTTATAGCACTGCAAGAACTCGTCGCATTGTGCCGTTATCCTTGAGGCTGCCTGCTTCATGATCTCCAGGGGATCCTCCCCTCGAGTCCTGAGCTTGAAAATGGGATTGTCCATTATTGTGAACTTGGTGTCGTATGTGGCATACATGACACGCTCATCCTTGAGCAGCTCCGTCCTCAGAAGGTTGAGAAGCGTATGGCTTTCCCCCTCGAACTCCATATGCAGCTCCTCCTCGTCCTTCTTTATGATCTTGAGATCCATTAGATCACACCCGTACCGTAGCTGGTGCTGACCTTTCGGGACTCTGTGTGCCCGCATGCCGAACACTGCAGCGCATTCTCCTTCTTGACCAGGGTTCCCAGGCATCGGCTACAATAGGCTTTGATGACTCCGAGGTCGTCCTCGCCGGTGAAGAGGCGCAGCTGCTTCTCATCCAGTATCTTTGCCTTGACTATATCCCTTATCCCGAACATGCTGCGCAGATCCTTGACGTAGGAGTTCTTGACGTTGGATATGTGAATCGTGCCCTCCTCGTCCGATAGGGGTCGATGCTCATAGCCCTTCTTGAAGGCCAGGCTGAGGATAATCAGGCTCTCCTTCATATCGATCACCTCGCCTACCACGATATCCCCCTTCTGCAGCTTGGCAGGTGCATTTGCCTTGGGCACGACGCTCGCGTATCGATGTTCTTGATCTATCTCCACCACGCCGGTGGTCGAAGCATAAATATATCCGCCCTTGACGTATGTGTCATGGCCGGGCATGAACTCCTCTGCTGACCCCACCTTGTCGCCGGGGAGGACGAAACAGCTTTCCATCTTGGGTTCCTCACTCATTTCAAACGCAACCTCTATCCTCATGGGTATTAAAGTCTATTCCGGTACATCCGGACATACTATCCTGAAGAGCTCCACCTGGATCTGCTTGACCTTGCAACTATGGAAATCAAAGCATCGCTTGAGGGGAAACTCAACCTCATAAACCTCTTCTACTCTGCAGGGTTCCACGAACTTTCTAATGAACCCAACGCTTCCTGCATTATGAAGCGAGTAGATCACAGGGGCAAGCTCCATGGCCTTTATGAGAAATTGTCTATCTCCGCCGCTCGACCATTGAGCACCGAATGGTGGATTCATCACGACTGTGTCAATGCTTGCCATAACCAGGGTTCGGACGTCTGCTAGGATGAAATCCACATGAACTCCGGCCTTTCGAGCGTTGGATCTCGCAACCTGCAGCGCGCTTGGATCGATATCAACTCCAATTGCCCGGGCCCCCAGGAGGGCAGCTCCGATGGCGAGAATGCCTGTCCCGCATCCCAGATCCAACACCTCGCCAAGGTCGCCGCGAAGGCTGGCCAGATAGAGCATATCGGCGGCTACCCTGGCCGGGGTCGCGTACTGCTCCCACTCCAAAGAGGGGCTGGAGAACCCCTCCAACCCCTCCAATGCGATCTCCAGCCGCCTCTTCTTCATCGACGCGAGATCTGTTTCTGGACCTATATCAAGTAGAGGATGAGGTCTATTGCAAGAAGCAGCAGCACAACTGCGGCCAGCACCTTGGCTGCCTTCACCGCCACTGAGGTGAAGGAAGCTCTCTCAAACCAGCCCGACGCCACGATCCCCTGGCCTTTCTCTTCGCGCATCGAAGGCTCGGCCTCGATCACGAGGGGCTTTTCATCCATCCTTTCCCGCTCCTTGCGGATGAACCCTGGACGCGAGCCGAAGATCTCAGGCTCCTGACCCCATGTCCGATCCCTCGCTACGGCGCGGTCCCATGGCCTTGCTCTATCCATCGACCATGGATGTATGGTCTGTTGGGAGATTGCGGCCGTTGAGGCAAGAGATGCTCCAGCGCAGACTGGAACCAGCGCGCCCCCTCCATCGAGTGGCGTGTCCGCCAAAGGACTGGGTGGTAGGTTGCGAGCTACTCTCTCCTCCTCTTCCGGCTCGGGTATGATCTCTGAGAGCTCCTCTACGCGGGAGGATCGTTTGCTCTTCTTTCGAGATCCAGGCTCTGTTGCCGGGCCTTGCTCCAGAAGGTTCATGGCGTCGTCCCAGAGATATATCCAATCGGTGTGGTCCACACGGGTAAGGATGTCTCTCTCAAGAACGCGGCCGATTATACGGAGCACCTGTTTATGAAGGCCGATAGGATCGCTTCCGCTCAAATCGCCGCAGTTCGCCGATAAGCCCTCCAGCTTCGAAGCCGCCTGGCTTAATGGGGCAGACCACGCCTTGCCATTGGCCTCCATCTGGTACCTCTTCTCGGCTCTTCGGAGAAAGGAGGCAGCTGCAGCCATCTGCTCCCTTCCGCTGCCCCTCTGACGAACGCTCTCTACCATGCCTGCGATTGCCTTCAACGCGTCGAAGAGGCACATGCGGGCCTCCTCGGATCCGACTCCGTCGAGCCTTGCCCCGCCCATGAGATACTCAACAACCTCGCTGATAATCACGGACTGCTTCCATGGTTCAGCCCTCATCAGGTCCATGGACCAGATGCCTTTCATCCCCTTGAGAGTCCTCTGAAGGGCCTCCAAGCTGGACTTGGTGGATCCCTCGGCCTTGGCGACTGCTCCATCCAGGGCGGAGATCGCCCTCTCTGCCAGGGCTACCGCTTCGGCATCCCTGGGATCTGCTTCGAGCCTTACGATGTAGGATAACGATCTGGAAAGGCCTGCTGCCACCTTGAGCTGGGGCATGTATACCCCTGGAAAGGTTGAGAGCTCGGTCAGCCGGTCGGATGCCATGGCATAGTGCTGGGAGGCGAGCCTGGAGCCCTCCGCATTCCTATCTCGATACTTGCGAGCGAGGACTGCGTATGTGGCGGCGAGAGAGGAGACTGCGTTTGGGTAGACTGGGACCATCTCCCTGCGGATCGTCTTCATTGCGCCTTCCAGGGCGTCCCTTGCGGAATCGACCTCGCCTCGATCGAGATACATGCGGGCCATATTCGAAAGGACGATTCCCACGTTGTGTGGCTGATCCATCTCCTGGAAGATGGCCAAGCTGCGGTTGAAGTGGTCCAAGGAGGTGGACCAGTGTCCCATCTCCGCCTCAACCCGGCCCAAGCGGTTTAAAAGCCAGGCGGAGTTCCTCCGGTCGCCCAGGCGCTCGAACTCCTTGAGGCTTCGCTGGAAGTAGAGGCTGGAGAGGTCCAGCTGCCCCATCTCCGAGTAGATCCTGCCGAGGCTTCCGGTCATCTGGGCGACCCCTAGCTCGTCCTCGATCTTCTCGAAGCCCTTCAGGCTCTTGAAGCAGTTCTCCAGAGAGCGATCCCAATCGTATCCCCGACGATATGCCGATCCCAGATTGCCGAGGACATGAGCAGCGCCGCTTGCATCCCCCGCGGCCTCGAATCCCTCTGCCGCCTTTTTGTAGTAGAGCACCGCCCGGGAGAGGTCGCCCTTCCGGGCGAAGACCTGCCCCTGGTTGTTCATCAAGACCGATCTCACCTGAGGGTCGCTGCTTTGGGCGAGAGCCTTGTTATAGCATTTGAGGGAGACGTCGTAGAGGGCAGCGCGCCGGCATATATCCCCCAGCCGCTTCAGCTCATAGAGGTCGGTCAAACAGTCCGCAAGCTTGATGCACAGCTCCCCGTCGATCTCCCCCCTTTTCACGCTCTCGAGAAGCCGGCCCACCTGAAAGGCACAGCTCCCGGTAATAGACCTGGAGTCGATCGATCCAAGGGGCCCGCCCCCCTTGGAGAATGACTCGAAGATCTCCTGGAGAACGACTAATTGGTCCATCAGAATATGAAGTAACTTATATCTTTAAATAGTTTTTGAATGGAATAGATCTGTGAGGATATATGAAATGGGAGTTTGAGGCGAAGATAATGCTATCAGCATCTCCTGGAAGCTATATGGAGAAAATTTAGATATATTCATAACATATGTTGTATAAATATTATACCTGATGCTTCGCGCATCAATTATGCCTGCGTTATATGCACCTTTTAGGGATACCATCGGATATGCGTTGTCCTGAAAGTTTAGCGATCGGACAGATGGGGATATAGGAGCAAGGCTAGCGATATCGAGCTAAAGCCGAAGATCCGATCAGGCAGAGCCGATGTATATCATCCTCAGTCCGTCGATCCAGTCGCTCATCGCATTCCTTGCCGTCTCCATGTCTTCAAGCTCCTTCTCCTGGTGGGCTATGTACTCGTTTCTGAACGAGTATATCCTCGCTACCTTCTCCAGAAGCTCGGTCTTTGCTGCATCAACAAATCCGGCCTTGACTGCGGAAAAGATGCCTCCCGGAGATACTTTAGGGCGGGGTGGCCGCGCTCAAAACAATCATCGATGCTCTTCAAGCGGCTCACCTTTGAGTGTTACAAAGTCCTTAACCAGGGAGTTGTAGAAGGGAGGATCCTCGATCTTGAGCCGCTCCAGCCGCTCAGGCGTCAGCATCAGCAGATTGGCCTCAGATCCTGTTTGCAGGCTCAAATCCCTCTGCAGTCTTGCCAGCATGCTCTGCTCGAGCAAGCTATCTGCTTTTATCCAAACATCCAGGTCGCTCTCCTGGTCATTCGTGCCCCTGGCCCAACTCCCGTAAAGGCCAAGACCCCTTGCAGAACCAAGGGAAAGAGCCGATAGATCTATTCTCTCAATATTAAGCAGCAATCTGATGGCACGAGAGCAAGCGCCATCTTGAGTATTCTCTTGCTATTTCCGAAAGCACAAATCGTATCCAGCATGCGATATCGCCTCTTTGGCAGACCCGATCCCATCGCCAGGATGAAAAACCCTCTCAGATGGGCGGCATCAATGGCGGGCGAAATACGCCCTTCTCCGTGATGAGGGCATCGACTAACTCCATCGGAGTGGCGTCGAACGCGGGATTCCATACGGGGACATCCGTAGGGGCCAAGATGGCATCGCCCAGGCGCCGGATCTCATCGGCGCTTCTCTCCTCGACGATGATCTCGTCCTCGGAATGCTGCGCATCGAACGTCGACAATGGCGCTGCAACGAAAAACGGTATTCCATGGGCTTTCGCCGATAGGGCATGGGAATAGGTGCCAACCTTGTTGAAGACTGCATCTTTCGTGATCCTGTCTGCGCCAACGATCACGGCATCGATCTTTCTTTTCCGCATCAGGTAGGCGGCTGCGCCATCGCATATCAGCGTGACGGGGATTTTGTCCCGAGAAAGCTCCCAGGATGTAAGTCGCGATCCCTGGTTAAGAGGTCTCGTCTCGCATGCGTAAACCTCGATCCGCTTACCTGCCTCGACCGCGGATCTGATCACCCCTAGCGCCGTTCCCCAGCCCACGCAGGCCAGTCGACCAGCGTTGCAGTGGGTGAGAACGCTTGCCCCATCATCGAGCAGTCGAGCTCCGTTTCGGCCAAGGGCCCGGTTGACCAATAGATCCTCTTCTGCAATTGCCTCTGCCTCGGCAAGCGCTGCGATTCGCATATCCTCGGCCGATTCCTTTGCAGCTGCCGCGCGAAGGACACGATCGACGCCCCAGGAGAGGTTGATTGCGGTAGGCCGCGATCCCTTAATCATTGCTCCTGCCGCTTCCATCTCCATTAGAAGCTCGAGCGCGGTGTTGAATCTGGATCTTCTGGCGGCAAGGGCGATGCCATAGCCGCCGGCCGCGCCAAGCGCAGGAGCGCCCCGGATGCGTAGCGACGTTATGGCCTCCACGAGATCCCTCACGTCTTCTATTCGGATCTCCACGAACTCTCCGGGAAGCCTCGTCTGGTCTATAGTGCATATCCCGTCGTCCCAGAAAATCGTGCGCCCTTCTTGCATCGCCATCACCGCCACAAACTACCTTTCAACTTCTTAAATATCCTTTCAACGCTTATATGGCATCCAATTCCTTCGTCTGATATCCAATCGCCCTAATGGGGCTCCAATAGCCTCAAATGGCATTTCGCAACCTTAAATCACATCTCATCGTTCCAAACGGGCTCTCCGTAAGGGCCCTATTTCGGGCGGTCGATTACCTCCACCTCCCCGGAACGAGCGATATAGAGCCGATCCAGGTTCTCGAATATGCCGTGCTCTACAAGGCCTGGTATGGCCGAGAGCCTATTGGCGAGGAGAGATGGATCTAAGATCTCCCCAAAGTCGGCATCGACGATGAAGTTTCCGTTGTCGGTTATCACCGGTCCGTCCTTCATCTTGGCCTGCCTCAAGGTTGCCCTTCCCCCGAGTTCTTCCACCTTCCGGGAGACGATCCCTGCGGCAAATGGAAGGACCTCCAGGGGGACTGGATGGTCGAGCCTGGGGACGTACTTGGATGCATCGGCGACGATTGCAAAGCGCCTTGCGCTATAGGCTACGACCTTCTCCCTGGCGTGAGCAGCTCCGCCGCCCTTGATAACGAAAAATCCCTCGTCCACCTGGTCTGCCCCGTCGATTGCGAGGTCCAGGGATGGATGCTGGGAAAGCGTCGTAAGTGTGATACCGCACTCGATCGCGAGGGACTCGGCCTGGTATGAGGTAGGAACGCCTAAGATCTCCAGGCCGTCCCCCACCATTGAGCCCAGGCGGCGTATGGTCCAGGCAACCGTGGATCCCGTGCCCAGTCCCACAACCATCCCATCCTCGACGAGGGCGGCCACAGCCTCTCCTGCGGCCCTCTTATCCTCTGCATTGGCAAGAGCGTCTTTCAACGGAAAACCCCCCTCAATCTACAACGCTCCTCACCGTGGTGAAGACAGGGCCTCTGATGTCAATCCTTTTCTTGTAGCTCGTGATCCACCTCTCAAGGGCAGGGTCGATGCGTATGTTGATGTCGCCTGGGCCGCGGACGATCCTGACCCTCGTCTCGCTCTTCGTGTCGGCCAGGGTTGCAACCTCGATCTCGTGAGCCGAGAGATCGGCCAATGCGTCGATGAAGCGAATCCCCGTTGGGACGCCCTCCTGGAATGCCTCCTCCCACTTCTGATTGCGGGGAATGCCAAGGACGCCGTCCTTGTAGATCACGACCTCGTTATTGGCAGCAGGGCCGCATAGCAACGTATTCTCTTCAGGCTCGACCACGCTCACTCGAATCTTGCGGCCGTATAGCTCGCCTTCCCAGGCCTGGAACTCGCAGGGGGATGGTGCATCTCCGTGCTCCAGGCAGGCCTGTACAATGGATCTCGCAATCGTCCGGCCGACTGCAGTTGCAGGCTCCAGATCCACCGTTATCATCCCAGCCATCTCCCTTGGGGAGAGACGCCAGTCCGCCTGGAACTGGGGATAGGAGAGGGCTCTAAGGTCCTTTGAGTTGTGCAAGATCATTGCGAGCCGCTCTACGCCGAGCCCCAGGTTCATCACAGGATAGGGGATGTCGTACTCGGCAAGGGCTGTTGGGGAGTAGATGCCGAACGTCGCAACCTCTACCCATCCTGACTCGTACTTGGTGCTCGAGCCCACGAGTGCCGGATGGAAGGCGTAGACCTCTATCTGGGTACCTGGGACGTAGTACTTGGATCGCTTCTCGTCGGGCAAAAAGCGGAACTTCTCGAAGCCGAACTGGCTGAGTATGCCGTCAGCAACAGCTTTTCCCAAATCCACCGATATATCCTCGTCCATTACCACACAGCTTGCGGAGTGATACGTCATCAGCCTTGCCGCGTCCTCCTTCTGCTCTCGGCGAAAACAACGGTCCACGGAGAATAGCCGCAGCGGAAGCTTGCTCCTGTGATGGAGGTGGGACAGGCTGAGGAACCAGCCGGAGGTCATGTGGCTTCGAAGCGTCTTCGTCGTTGCCTCGGGCCGAAGGTCGCGAAACTCGGGAAAGACCTCCTCGATCATCGTGGATACGAGGGCGTCGTGGGCGCCTATGGCCTGGGCGATCTCAGGCACAAGGTCGTCTCCCTCGACCTTGCCCTTCTTGTAGAGATGGAGTATCTGGCGCACCGCCTCTACCTCGTTGGACTCGAGGTCCCTTCCGAGCATATGGCCAATGTGAGAGGCCCGCTCATCCGAGATGCCGACATCAGGTCGGGGAAGGCCTGCTAAGTAGAAGCAACGGTCGAGGACTGCCAAGGCCTCGCTTCCGAACTGCCGATAGACATCGGACGCCTCAACGATTACCGGATTCATGGCCTCGTCGAACCCTAGGCGGAGGTAAGCCTCTCTAAGGCGCTGGATCGTATCGAAGATGGGGTGAGGGGATCCGTAAAGGCACGCCCGACGAGGGTAACTCCGATTGGGGGATGGAATCTCTATATATCTTTCTCCCTCTTGCCAGGCGCAATCGAAATCGCTGGATGCAGCCTCTTTAATCTGGGCCGGATCGAATCGCATGGCCTTAGAGTGGATGGTCTGCGGCTTTAAGCTTATCCTCGAGCTCTTCCAGCCGCATCTCCAGCCGCCGCCTACCGATCGCGTTTGCGAGGTCTCCTCTCGTCCTCTCAAGCATCGAACGAGCTAGGTCTGACTTGCGGCGCAGGCCCCTGGTGATGGCATCCGGATAGTCGAAGAGCATCAGCAGGTGATATATCTCCTCCATTGCCTGGAGGAAGAATTCGCCTTCCTCTGGCTTCCCCTGCCTGATCAGGTCCAGGATATGCCTTCTAAGCTCCCCTGTGACATCCCCAAGGCCGGAGAGATAGCCGAGAAGCCCTGCGCCCACCTCCTCAGGGGACGAGATCTCCCTTCTGAATATGAGCGAATGGACGATTCTGGCTTCCGCGTACTCCTGGAGCGCGTCGTCTACGAATCCTGCATACCTGACGTCCGGATGATCCCTCAAGAGCTCTTCCACCTCGCGGAGGGCGAGCCCTGCCTCCTCGATATGCTCCTTGGCCGATTCTTCCTCCTGGCGGTGAACCGCTCGAATGGCAGCTGAAGACTCCCTGATAGATCGACGAGATAGGTGAAGGGAACGCTCACGTGCCCTATCCTTGGCCTCGAAGAGGTCCAACATCTTCTGGGAGAGATCCTCAAGGGTCATGGGCTCACGTGGCCGTTCAAGATCGTCTTCAACCGATCCAGGCTGCGTTTGCCCTCCGTCAGCGATCGAGACTCAGTGACGAGCCGGCCTCTGTAGCCGTCCAGGGCTCTGGAAACTGCCTTCCAGTCGACGGTCCCGAAGCCCACCGGAAGGTGCTCGTCCCTAATTCCGTGGTTGTCGTGGATATGGGCGTGCACCATCCTCTCCCTCAGCTGCTCCAGGAAGCACGAGAGGTTTCCATTGGTGTTGGCATGGCCGACGTCGAGGACGAAGCCGAGGTTATCCCTATCCACCGTGTCCATCATCCCCATTATCTCCGATGGCTCCCGTCCTAGGAGCGCTGGGATGTTCACCATGTTCTCAACCGCTATGGTGAATCCGAGATCATTCGCGTGATCGCATATCTCCCTTATTCCCAGGATGTTCTGCTCCCAGGCACGATCCCTCATCTGCATTCCGAGTGGAGACAGATGGCCTGGGTGGACCACAGCCAATTGGGAGAACTCGGCCGCCAGGCTGAGACAGGCCTTCATCTGGCGAACGGTCTCCTCCCAGATCGGCTGGTTCATGCTTGCCAGGTTGAGGTCAGAGTAGGGCAGATGAATGGTTATCACGAGTCCCGTCGTCTCGGCTATCTTCTTAGCATTGCCGACGTTCTCTTGTGTGAGCCTCTGCCTGCCCTCGTTCACTATCTCCCAACCGCTATATCCCAGATCCTCTAGCTCATAGGCCCAATCGAATGGCCTGTCGACGAGGGCGCTAGATGAGAAACTGATCATGATCCTCCATTCGCTCATTCTTCAATAGCTCGATCTCCGCAACTGGCTTTCCCATCTCCGTGCGAGGTGCGAGCCAATCGACCAATTGATCCCCTCCCGATATTCGAACATGAATCGATCCAAGGGGCTCTTCTTGGGGGGGAAAGCTCACTTTGCCCACGAACGCGGCCTGTTTGCCCAAGATAAACTCCACAAAATCGCCACGGCGGCCTTGTATCATCACCGATCTGGCCGCGTCCAGTATGAGTTGCTCGCGAAGCAGTTGATGAAAGCACAACAGAGCCTCAAGGCCCCCGTAGCCCTCGATACGGTCCTCCCTGATGTCCAGGGTAAGGCCGGGAAATATCCTTTCGACCGCCATCGTCGCTCGGTTCACCTTCTCGGTGGGAAACACTGTGGTGGAGACGTTGACCTCGATCATTTTTGGCCTCGTGCAGATCATATGTGAGAGGTCTTGTAGCGAAGGATGGCCGCGATGCCACCGAAGGCCTGGAGCAGCTGGGCACCCTCCTCAAAGTCTGTGGAGATGATCTTCACAACGCTCCCGCTCTCTTGGGAGAGTGTGGAGAGGTCTGACACAAGATCGACCTCATGCACAATCGCCAGCTGACCGCCGCATTTGGGGCATGGGCCAAGGGGCGGGCTCGTGGGGGTGCGGGTGACCACCTCCTCGTAAGCGCAGTTCTGGCTGGCGCATCTGACGGTCGATCGTGTCTTTCGAAGCCCTTCGGATATCAGTAGCGTATCGACTGCCCCGAGTGACATGTTATGGCGGACCTCCCTCTCGCCATAGGAGGCAAGGCCTTTATCGTTAACGAGCTCCTTCATGAACCGCCTCATAACCTGTTTCTCCTGGGTCAGCTCCAGGTCCTGCAGCCTATCTTGAGCTGCCTCCACGAGCTCGTAGAGGCCGGCCTCGTCGGTATAGGAGACGTCCAGGGCGTCCAGTATCTTCCTCTGAAGCTCGTGGTGGAGGAAGGACCCATCCACGAACTCCTCCTTTGTTGGGGAGGGTCCGCCGATAAGTATCCCCTCCAGGTCCTTCGCATCTACCGCCAAGAAGGCATTGTCTGCGCTTTCGCCGATTCGTTTGTAGAAGTCATGGATGGCGATCAGGCGAAGCTGCTGGAATCGATGGCTCGACTGGCCGCCCTTCCTCTGCTTTCCCGGAACCGAGGAGGTGAGGTGCTTGAAGGGCTCTATGCGCTTGCCACGCAAGAGGCCGATCGTTGCCTCTCGTCGATCTAGGACGATCAGCCCGAAGGTCTTCTTCTCGGCCAGCATATCCTCGAGGGGTGTGAGTAAGAAAGATGAGTCGCAGTGATATCGATAGGTGACAATGGGGTCGGGCGGCTCTAAAGCGCTCGTGTACATATCGGTCTTGTTTCCGCCCACGTCCACCGCCCCTATGAATAGGACTACGCCGTTCTCCGGTGCCTTGGGTATGAGGCGCAGCCTCGCCATTGCCGACTCGAGGGCGCTCTGGACGTTCGTGCGCGTGACCTTGGACTTGATGTTCGCAGCCTGGCCGTGTTCTTCCCTAAGCTGGGACGTCACGTCCGAGATCTGCTTGTCGTGGGGAATGTAGAGAGAGATCAACTCGGTTCCCCGGCCGGTCTTGGACCTCAGATCCTCTAGCAGCCTCTTGAACTCGTACTTTTCTTGTGCAGTGAATTCCATCCCGGGATCTCCTATGGATCTTGGTCTCGGTCGTGGCCAAGATATAAAAGGTTTCTTCAAAGCATAAGCATTGGCCTCTCCATCCATGCCACCGATGGATATCATAGCCGGTAGTCACATCACACCGATTCCGAGGTGCGGGTAAGTAAGGACGCAATGATTGCAGCGTGGAATGCTTCCACAAGCGACATTGGCGAATAGCTGCCCGGGGTAGCGCGAGAGTTCCGGGACCAAGACGCTTTTCGCTACATATCATCATTATGCTTTGCATGGGTGGGAGTCTGTCGGGAGCGTTTCCCAGTCTGTTGCTGGCAATGATCTTGGTCTCGCCGACATATGCCTTCCCCGCAGAGGTTAGCGGGATTGTGACCAACGTCGAAGATGGAAATACCTTCGACCTCTTGATAGTCGAAGGCGACCCCAGGATAATGACAAGCCTGATCCGCGTCATGTTGGCAGATCTGGTCTGCCCCGACATCGCCACGGCAGAGGGGCGGTCCTCCAGATACTACGCCCAATCGATTCTTCAGGACCGCCTGGTCTACCTCGATATAGATGATCAGTCCGGAGAGGATTCATATGGCAGCTGGGTGGCCGTGGCATACCTATCGGACTTCGGCGGCTTCATAAATCGAAGCCTGAACTTCAACCGCATTTTGGTCGACTCCGGCTATGCCTGCATATCGGACCACCGCGAACAACGAGTTCGATTTTGCTAGCTGGTGGGGTGGATACATCACCATCTCGGCATGTATCGATTCGAGCCTTCAAAGTCCGATCTTCTCCAGCGATGATGCATGGGCCTATCGGGGCTCCGGTGAGAAAGGTCGGCCAGATCCATACAATCCCGCAAAGAGAACCTCTGGAAGCTACATCGGAGACCGCGTCAGCGGAGCTTATCATTACGCAACCTGCTATTGGGCCTCGCAGATCAGTTCCGAGAACCGCATGTGGTTCAACTCACCCGAGGAGGCGATATCCTATGGCTATTGGCCTTGCCTGATCTGTAATCTGCCCACGTGCGCCTACTTCATATCCGATCCAGTGCTTGGCTCCGTCCCTTCGTATCCTTCGTGGGGCGCTGTGACTGGGGAGAGGTATCGCGGAGGGGATTGGCTCTAGCCCGCGCCTTCAGAGGGTGCTTGGCAGGATCTCCCCTATTGAAATGCCGTAATTCGATGCAACTTGGCTGCTAAGCCGCTCTTTTAATCCGAGTTTCCCATTTATTAGGCACAATATGGGCAAATAGGGCGATTGATGCTGGTTATCGCCAATATCTCATGTACCTAATTAGACACAACATATCGCTATGCTCCGGCCCCATGTGCCTAAATAAGTGGGAGGTCAGGTTTAATGGAGGCTTGGCAACAGCATTGATTGCCACGGCATCTCGATGGAGCTAACATACAAATGGTTGCTTCAACCGGTGCAAAGGCTTATATACATAAATTATATCAAATTACAGTTTAGAACGGTTGGGGCTTGGATGGCATTGCCCCAAATATGAGGTAGGATTTATTGATGTAGGTGGTATAAAATGAAACTAACCTCGATCGTCCCCGTTTTCATGGCACTTGCCCTATGGCTGGGCTTTGCCTCGGCTGATGAGTACTTCATCGTTGGATCCGAAGGCTTCGTTCCGGGCAGCAATGTGGACTATTTCAATACCTATGGATGTGGTGGAGCATATATTGCCTCTGGCTCCGGCGCTCTGGTAGCTCCAGTCCATCTGCCCCAGGGAGCGACGGTAACCGAGTTCAAAGTCTTCTTCTATGATAATTCCCAATTCGATATGACCGTCTATCTCGATTCCCAGAAAATGGCCTTATGCGGCTACAGTAGTATGGCAATGGTCAATTCGGCGGGAATTAGCGGATACGGATCTGCAATTGATAATACGATCTCCTCTCCGATAATCGACAATACGCAAAAGAGCTACCACATTTATGCTTTCACCAACTCTTCGAGCTCCGATCTCAAGATAAAGGGTGCCCTGATCAAATATACGATGCCTCCTACCTTGTCGACTCCCGATCCCTGGATCGCGATAGACGGCATGGGACGGATGCACTTCTTCGTGATAGGCCAGGATCATGCCCTCTGGGACAACATGGGCGGCAACTGGTATCCTCTTGGTGGGTATATCCTCTCGAATCCCTGTGCTGTGCAAAGGCCGGATGATCCGAACCACATTGTGATCGCTGTAAAGGCAGGAGATGGATCGCTCTACATCAACGACCTGAACACGCTCTCGATGACCGGCGTATGGGTTGGGCTTGGCGGCTCGATCTCCTCTGCGCCCTTCGCAATGGACGCCGTCTCTTACCTGAGCACATCGGTGCGGGGTGCCGATGGCGCCCTTTGGGAGAACGGCATACCCCTTTGGGATCCAGGCGCTGCATCGTGGACCGGGCACGGAGGCCTGATCAGCGGAGCGCCTTCAGCTGCCTTTGCAGATGAAATGGCAGAGTACGATAACTCATCGCTTGTCGAGGAGGAGGGACGGATGGTCTTTAATGAACCTGCTTGAGGTATGTGAGGAGCCGGCATAAGGAGATGCCGGCGGAGGAATAAACGAAAGAATAAAGGCAAAAAGGGCTGGGCTTGGTTTAGCCGATATACCCGAGTTCCCCAGCCCTCCTGTAGGCCTCCTTTGACTGGGCCTCCAATCCCAGCTTTTCCAGAACCGCTCCGCGGTTATGCCAGAACTCCCCGTTAAGGGGATACGCCTGCCTCCCTTCGTCCGGATGCTCTATCGCGAGATCCAAGGCTGCAAGGGAATTTCGATAGGCAACGAGTGCCTCATCATCCCGGCCGAGGGCCTTCAGGGAGTCGCCCTTGCCCTTCCATGCATGGCCGCTCTCCGCATAGACCCCCTCTGGATAGAGCTCGATCGCCTTCTCGTAGGCCTCCAAGGCCGCCTCATATGATCCCATCCCCATGTATGCGTCTCCAATCCCCCTCCAGGCATCGTCTGCAAGCCGGGGATCTGCCTCCATGGATCGGTTGCAGGCCTCTATCGATAGGTCGTACTCGCCAAGCTTCGCAAGCAGCTTGGCCTTCCCGAGCAATGCCTGGGCCAGGTGGTATCGGTCCATAGGATCATCTGTGTAGTTCAGGTCTATCGCCTCTTGATAGAGGGCGCTTGCCTCTTCATACCGGCCGATGTTCATCAGTGCCCCGGCCTTGTTTATCAGGACATAGGCCAAGAAGGGGGTGCTCGTCGGAGCTATGTTGGATATCAGGCTGTCGTAGGCCTCGATCGCCCGGTCGTGCTCTCCTCTCGCCTGAAGAGCCTCCCCGAGAAGCATCCATGAGTCGTAGCTCATAGGATCGATCAGAGAGGCATTCTCGAAGGCCTCCAGGGCATCATCGTCACGGCCCATCTGGCGAAGGACAAATCCCCTCGATATCCAGGATCGGCCGAGGGATTCGAGATCGCCTTCGTCGCAGGTCCTTATGGCCTCCATCGATGCCTCAAGCGACTCGTTAAGACGGCCAATATTGACAAGGGCCGAGCTCTTCACCTCCCAGGCTCTGGTGTAGTTGCCATCGATATCGGTGGCGGAAGCCAAAGCCTCAAGGGACTGGTTGTAGTCCTGCATGAAATAGTAGTTCAATCCAATCCAGAACCATGCCTCAGGATCGTCTGAGCTGATCCTCGTCGCGTTCTGGTAGGCCTCGATAGACCGGTTGTATTCTCCAAGCAAGTTCAGCACTTTTCCCTTGCCCATCCAGGCCCGGGCATCGCCTGGGGACAGGAGCAGAGCTTGATCATATGCATCCAGGGCCTCATCGTAGGAGCGGTTCTGATAAAGCGAAAGCCCAAGATCGATCAGGTCATCGGATGTCTTTCCTTCGGAGGTAGCCTGGCCGCCTTCTTCGGCAATCGCATGGCCTCCCAATACCAGCAGGCAGAGGAAGGCGGCAGCGGCCCCCCTTATGCCAGACCTTCGCCAGCCCTGACTCTCATAATCGATGAATGAATCTCTCATGATGGGTTGATTTATCATTCTCTTACCTATATCTCTAGATATATTTTTCAAGTTCTCATAATACTTCTCCACTGGCCCTGGCGAAGGCTTCATCGGCCTCGGCATGACGCCCTAGCTTCTCGAGAAGATAGCCCTTGGTCATCCAGGCCGATGCGCTACTCGGGCAGAGATCGATTGCCATCTCAGATGCAGAAAGTGCCTCGTCGTATCTCTGCAGCTCCGCCAGAAGGATCGCCTTCATGAGCCAGGCAGCCTTGATCCTTTGCGTATAATTTAGCTCGATTACCTCCTCGTAAGCCGCAAGTGCAGCCTCCGCATTATGCATGTTGACGTAGTTCTCTCCTTTCAGGAACCATGCCTCACCGTCGGACGGATTCTTCTCAAGGGTCCGATTGAGAACATCAATCGCACTTGCGTAAGCCTGGTCGTCCTCACCCTGCCTGTTTAGGCCGCTCAAAGCCACCCCCTTGCCCTGCCAAGCTAAAGCGTCGTCTGAATCATCTTCGAGGATCTCGTTTGTGATCTCCAGAGCTCTGTTGTATGAGTTCAAGGCCCAGTACTGCAATGCATGGCCTTTGTTGATCAATGCGTTGTAGTTATCCGGATCGATATCGAGTACCTTGTCGTAAGCCAAAACGGCATCCTCATAAGATCCATTCGCTGTTAGACCATAGGCTATATCCATCCAGTAGTCTGCGGTGTCCTCCTCTGCCACTGCAAAGTTGCCTAGCAGAACGAGCGTCAGAAAGCCAAGGGCGATCCCAGTCCTTGACCTCAAATATCCCTCTCTTCTGCCAAATATTTTTTGTTTTCTCGTTCAAATCACCTGTTTCAAGATCTCTCTAAAAATATGCTAGGCTAGCCTTTGTATCCGATCTCCTTCGCCCTGTCAAATGCCGCCTCTGCATCGTCCTGGCGGCCCAGCGCCTCCAGCGCCTCGCCCATCCATCGATACCTCCAGACGTTCGACGATTCAGAGTGCGCTTCTATCTCCTCCTCGAAGGCATCGACCGCCCGCTCGTATGATAAGGCCGCCTCGTCATGCCTGCCCATTCCCTCAAGGGCGTCGGCTTTGAACTTCCAGAACTTCGCGACCTCCGGAAGCCAGGTGGTGTCGATCTCGTAGCGCTCTTCCGCCCGACCGTAGGCATCGAGGGCCTCATCGTGCCTCCCTAGGGCATCGAGGGCCTCACCCTTCCAGAGCCAGGTTCCCCCGGTCTGGGTTGGGCTCATGAGGTCGAAAGAGCGGACGAAAGAATCGTTGAAGATCTCAAGGGCTGTATCGCAGGCATCGATCGCCTCCTCGTACCTTCCAAGCTCATAGAGGACGCATCCTTTGTTGGACCAGGCCGCAACCAGGCTCAAAGGATCGCGATCGGTAGATCCGAGCTCGATCGCCCTATCGTAGGCGCTGAGGGACTCGTTCCATTGGCCTTGCTCGAAGAATATAGCTCCCCTGCCCCGCCAGGCTCTGCTCTGCAAGATCCTTTCGTCTGGATCCTCGGAGACCTCGGCTGTTGCCTCATCGAAGATCGAGAGCGCCTCGGCCCGCCTTCCCATGACTGTGAGAAGCTCGGCCTTCTCGAGCTTCGCCCTCGTGTTCAGCGGATCGAGATCTATCGCCTCATCGAATGCCTCGATCGCCCGATCGTACTCGCCCAGATCCCGAAGCGCGATGGCCTTGTACCGCCAGGCCTCGACGTTTTCGGGATCGATGTCGATCGTTTTATTAAAGGCCTCTACCGCTTCTTCCATAGAGCAGTTGAAGAGAAGCTCTTCGCCTCTTTCTAGCCAGTATCCCGTCTCGTTCTCCTGCGCCAAGGCAGAGCTGCAGAGCGTCGCCAAAGCGACGAGGGCAAGGGCGGATCTTGCCCATCCTACCGGCTTTGGCAGCCCGATGCGGGCCATCAACGATGCGGATTTTTCTTTCACTTATTCCCACTCCTGCTTCTTCCATCCATTCTTGGCCACAATGATTTTTGGGCTAGGGGCGGAAATCGAGCCCCGGCCTGCCTTTATCATTCGGGTGAGGTTACGAAGGTTGATCCTCAAACTCTCCGGTTCCCCTCATCATCACTACGCCATCCGGCATGTTTTCAAATCCCAGAAACGAGACGTCCCTTCCCGACTCATCTCTCAAGGTGACGTTTGTGGCGGTATCGTTGAGGGCGATCTCGCTATTCATGAATAGGTTGGTCTCGGTCTCCTCGCCCGCTTGGAAGTGGACCCTAACCTTTCCCGCAGGCTCCAGGGTATATTCGGGAAGGACCACAGATCTCGTCTCATCATCGTCGACAACCAGTGTCCATCCTCCGAGGCTTCTTGCCTCATCGAGGTGGTTCTCGATCTCGACAAACTCGTCCCCACCTTCGGCGCTGATGTTGGTGAGGGCGATCATGCCTGCAAGGGGTGATGTGAATCCAAGCTCTTTAGCCCTGGCAAAGGCCACCTCGGCCTCATTTTCGCGGCCGAGATACTTCAGTGAATTGCCTTTCAAGTACCAAGTGTATCCATGCTGTGGACCAAGCTCGATTGCCTCCTCGAAGGCTGCCAGGGCCTCCTCGTCCCTTCCAAGGTTCATGAGGATTAGGCCCTTCAATTGCCAGTATTCAGGATTCTCTGGATTTATATCGAGAGCCCTTTCACAGGCTTCCAGTGACTGGTTATACCTACCAAGGTTGGGACCGAGAATCCGAGCCTTGGCAAGCCAGGCGATCGAATTCTGAGGATTGATATCGGTGGCGTTATTCAATGCATGGAGGGCATCTTCATAAGATTCGGCTACCTGTAGCTCTCGTCCCTTCTCGATCCAGTAGCCTGAGGTCTCCTCCGGCGTCCAATAGGCTGCGAACTTATCCAGCGTTCCAGTAGAGTTCCTCAAGGTCAGATTTCCGGCAACGTCATCGAGGGCGAGATCTCCCATAAGATAGACGTCTGTCTCGTTGCTCTCGCCTTCGCCGAGATGGAACCTGATCCGTTCACCGGGACCGAGGGCGAAGTCGGGAAGGACGACCGACTCCTTACCGTCGATGGTCAGGATCAAGCCTTCGAAGGTCTGGGCCTCGTTTCCGCTGTTGGCCATCTCGATTAACTCGTCCTCGCCCAGGGATACGACGTTGGTGATGGCCAGAGACAAGGCGGACGTCGTCTCATACTCAAGCTCCCTAGCTCTGGCATACGCCGTCTCCGCCTCGGCCCGGCGGCCAGCCTCCTTTAGAGCATCTCCCTTGAGGCTCCAAGCCTGGGCATCTTCCGGATTTGCCTGGAGGGCACCGTCAAATGCCAAGACAGCTTCGTCGTATCTGTGTAACTCGCTTGCGAGGATGACTCCTTTCATCATCCAGGCCATCTCGTATTCGGGATCGATATCGGTAGCATTGTCAAATGCTCTAACTGCCTCTTCGAAATTGCCTACATTGTGAAGGAGCAATCCCTTCTCAGACCAGGCGATGCAATTCTGGGGATCGGTTTTCAGCGTATTGTTGGTGATATCCAGGGCCTTTTGGTACGCTTCGATAGCCTCATCTGTTCTGTTTAACCGCCCAAGTGAATTGGCTTTGTTGATCCAGAAGATGCCGTTCTCTGGATCAATCAAAATGGCCTTATCGTAAGCCTCTATCGCCTCCTCGTAAGATCCATTGGCGCTCAGGCCATATGCGATATTAAGCCAGTATTCCGATGAATTCTCAACTGAATTCTCTTCCTCTGCCTGGGCAGGGATGCAAAGCGACGCCAAGGCCAGAAGGACGATGGCAAACCTGGCCCCATCTCCCCATCTCAACAGCCCAGCAAGGGCTGCAGTCGATCTTCCCATTTTGAACATCTTTTATCCCTCACTCTCACTTCATCGTCTGAAGATTTCGGCAAAAAAAATGGACAAGGTTCAGCCCTCGTACCCCAGCTGTTGAGCAACGTATAGCGACATGGAGGCGTTGTAGACCTGGCCGAGCGCCCTCTGGGCCTCCCCCTTTCCATACCAGGCATTGCTCCAATGAGGACCAAGCTCGATTGCCATATTGTAGGCATCCAGAGCCTCCCGATCTCTGCCCAAAGCCCTAAGGGCATCGCCCCTGCCAATCCATGCGGTGGTATCGACTGTATGGGGCTCGATGCCGGAAGATACAGCGAGGGTTTGGTCGTAGGCCTCCAATGACTCGTCGTACCTGCCAAGCTCGTAGAGGGCTCTCCCCCTCATCTGCAGCAGGCTGACGTCACCGGGATCTTCCAAAATGGCCTTTTCATAAAGCTCCAGCGCTCTCTGGAAGGCATCTATTGCCTCATCTCGCTTGCCGGTCTTGTTAAGGGCAGATCCCTTGGAAAGCCAGGTCTGCGCAAGCTCCTCTGTCTCATCTTTGGAGGTCAGCTCGATTGCCTCGTCATAGGCCTCCAGGGATTCGTCATACCTCTTCATCTCGACGAGGAGGCTTGCTTTCCACTGCCAGCTGCCGACGTCATCGGGATTCTGCTCAATCGCCTCGTCAAATGCTGCCAGAGCCTCATCGTCTCTGTCGAGTTCGGTCAAGACAAAGGCCTTGAAATGCCACCATACGCTGCTCTTGGGATTCAGCTCCAGCGATCTATTGATTGCTTCCAGGGCGTCTTCCATTCTCCCCGCAGCTGCCAGATCCTCGCTCTTGGCGGCATAGCCTAGCGCCAGCTCCGCGGTGTCGCTTGCGGGTATCAGCTCGATGGCCTTGTCGTAGGCCTCAACGGACTCGTTGATGTCTCCTATAGCGCTTATGACCTCGGCCTTTCTCCACCAGACGTTGTAGTCCAGCGGTTTGAGCCTCGTTACCTCGTTGTAGGCCTCATGGGCCTCATCCCACCGGCCGAGGCTCAAGAGGATGTTGGCCTTTCCCATCCAGGCGTCGGCGTCCTCTGGATCCTCATCGATCCTCTGGTCGAAGGCAGCCAGGGAAGCTTCATACGCCTGGGTGGCCTCTTCTTGTCTGTTCAGGCGTCTCAGAATTTGGGCCTTGTTCTGCCAGGCCTCGGCATCGGCTGGATTTGCATCGAGATCTTCATCCAGAAGGGCGAGCGCCCTTTCGCATGTCTCTATGGATTCGTTCACCTTTCCCACGACAAGGAGGTCGAGAGCCTTTCGGATGAGGATCGTCTCATTCTCAGGATCGATATTTAGGGCTTCATCGTAAGCGGAGATCGCCTCCTCGATGGAGCCGTTGTGGTACAACTCCTGGGCCTTGTTCATCCAGTAGTCGGTGGTCTCCTCCTGTGCCATGGCGGAGATGCACAGCACCGCCAGGGCCGCGAAGGCTAAAGCGAATCTCGCGGCTCCCGTCCCAAACTTCAATAGCTCAATGTTGATTGCAGTCGATCTGCCTTTCTCGTTCATCTCTCATCTCACCCCTCGTTCATCAACGAAATGCGAACCGTTTAGGCTAGCTATAATGTCAGACATCCGGGCTCACTCTTCCCATCCGCTCAAGCTCGCTTGCATCATGACGAATCGTTCGTTTGCGCTTCCCGGAAGATCCAAGGCAAAGAGGAAGCCGTTCCAGAAAAGGCCGTCATCGTCCTCAAAGGTCCAAGTGCTCCAGGCGGAAGGACCGCTCTCCCCACTATCCTGAAGGGTCCAGTCGGCGGCCTTGAGCAGATCGCCATAGTGGATCGAGAGGGCGGAGCCATTCATCTCGGTCTCCAGGGTCGCGGATATCCCGACGCTTGATCCGCCGCTTGATGTAAAGCTCTCTCGAATGTGTTTGGCTCCGGCCGGGCTCGTAAGCTTGGGGATTGGCTCTAGCCAGTCCTCCAACTCCGTCGCTTGTCTACAGGGCGAGTATTGGGGATCGGAGTTTACATTCAGGCGGAGATCCGTTCCCCCCTCAACCGGATGGGCGATAATAGTCAGAGATGGGTTCTTCCTGCCCTGGCAGAAGGTCGCAGTAGCTGCGCTAGGCGCAAATCCTCGGGACGTTCCCGGGATCTCCGTCTCGGTCCAGTTCGCCGAGGTCATGCGCTCTCGATAGAATTCTATCGCCTCGGATGGGGCCATCCTCGTGTCAAGAACGATCTCAATTGTCTCCCCATCCCTGACTGCGCTTCCAACGATCCTCGCCCCCACTGGAATGGGGGGATCGAGGGGCAGATCCGCTGGAAGCCCTTCCAGAATGATCTCTACATCCACGAGCTCTGAGCTTCCTGAGTAGGAAGGCTCCAAAAGCCTCGTTGCCAGCTCCTCGAAGGAAGGCTGGCTGGAGATCGCCGGTCCAGCTTGCTCGGAGGAGGATCCGAGCCCTATGAGGGCAGAGAGCACTATAATTGTCCAAAAAGTCCCTCTCACGCCTCACATACCTCCGATTTTAATCCAAATCGCAAAAAGTATGGCCAAAAAAATCGCTTTGCTTGTCGATTTCAGCCACTCGGGCAGCCTGGCCCAGGCTAGGCTAAGTACGGTTTCTTCGTTCATTGCAGCACTTCCTCGGGGGCGGATCACTTTGATATCCGCCCGCGGGCCGGTCTGAGGCGGGTGGGTATGGGGCCACCCATGTCCATCAGGCCGATCTGCCGTATAATTTCACGGCATTCAACGATATCGACATTCAACGAATTTAAGTATTACGAGCCGCGGCTGGAAAGCTATTTGTAGAACTGATAACTACCTGCTGGAAGAGATAGCTCAATTACTTGAGGGCTATATATTATTTAATTGAATTTATAATCAACTTTGAACGCCCAAACTCCATAAAACCCGCAAATAGATGCAGAATGAGGCCACATATAAACATGAAATAAATGGTAGCTTCGTGTTCATATACAGTTAATTATACAAAACCACTAATGCACACTAGTGAACGCGAATCCGATAAATAATTCGTGTTCATTCGCGTTCATTCGTGGTTAAGATTAGGTGGGACGCCACTCGCTTGCTGTCATGATAATGCTTGAGGAGGTGGTTGAATCTCCCCTGAAGATCGGCTAAAAGGGATTTGGTGGCTGCATTGGAGGGCTCACTTCAACCGTGTGACAGAAGGACCGATGACGTCGCTGCCGGCCCCAACACTGAAAGGTTACAAGTGTTGGATATTGAATCCCGCCACCATCAGAGGCAGGGTAGCCAGTCGACGCTTATTGAGCCGCAGGTGCTGTTGCCCCAGAGCTGGATGAACTTCTCGACGGAGAATACGCCTGTCAGGTCCTCGATCGATCGGCCCCACTCGCTATGCCTGCCCTTGGAGCTTACCATAGGATCCCTTGAGAGCCACCCGATGTGGGCGACGCCTATCACCTGGCTGTTGAAGCTCGCCTCGAGGATGCCTGTGCAGCAGTAATCGAACTTGCCGGAGTCGTAGAGGCCGGTCCTGATCTCAGTGCTCTTTTGCAGGTACTCTGCGTGGGTGTAGGACTCCGTTACCACTGCACCTATATCGTAGTTTGCTGCGCAGACTTTGTCCGTCCATTTCCGGTCGTAGGTCCCTGTCTGGTAGCTTACAGGGAAGTACTCTAGCTCAGTCTCCTGGGTGAAGTTGATGTGATCATTGTCCACCTCGAGCTCATAGCTATCGTAGAAGCGACCGCTGCCGGAAACTCCCTCGACGAACTTCTGGCCGGCATATCCTGAAGCTGTCTCGCCCATCAGCTCATGGCTGCGGTAGCCAACCCCCTTGACGACCGATCTCTCGTAGATGTAGCTCGTCGCAGCGTCCGAGCCGATCAGCAGAAGTGCAAGGAGCAGAGCTGCCCCAAGTCGCAACCTCAATCAAAAGTCCTCGATCCATGCCATCTTCGCCTTGGCTGATAAAGCTGTCGACACTTGATTCGCCCTTTGGGCGATTAGAGGTGCGGTGCACGAGCCTCATCAAGGGGCGGATTCTCGCGTCTGGACGATCTAAAAAATGGGGATATGATCCCTCATAAGGCAGTCCTTGGTATCTCATCTCCATAATGCCGATAACTTCACGAACAAGGGAAGTATTGCCTTGAGCATAGCCACCAGTCATCGTCCACCTTCAAAACGTTAGGCGATCTTGACCTAATCCCTCTTCTCAGGGGCGGGGTTAGGGGGTGTAGTAGTTGAATCCCTTGCCCTCCTTGGTCACGCAGACCAGGTTCTTGATAATGGGGGACTCCATAGGGATCGGTCACATTGAGCTTATCTTGGTCGATTCGATCTGGCTTGAACGGATGGGCGATGTTGAAACCATTTATATCTCCCCGCAGTTCCAGCGTCCGAGATGCATGCATAATGGATAATGTATGGGCCCTTCAAGCCTTCATGGAAAGAAATATAAAGATCACGAGCAATATAGATCGCCCATGCGCTGCATCCCGATCGTCCCTCTCATCATCTCGCTTTTGTTCATGAACCTCGCAGGCGCCGACGAGATTCCATTCGTCTTCGGCAATGAATCCCTCGACGTCGCCAGCCTCGATCCCTCAGAGATCGAGGAGCTCATGTCCTCCTCCGAGCTGCTCGCAGGAGTTCCCCCCATCGTCGCCCTCGATGAGAATGCAACGATCGAGGTTGCAGCTCCGGCAGGGCCTGGCGCCCGTGGGGCGACGAGGACGATTCTTCTGAGGGATATCAAGGCCGAGATCAACAGCAAGATCGACGTCGACAATCCAATAACCAGGAAGAAGGCCGTGATCATCGCGGCAGACTACCCGGGAGACCATACGATCGATCAGATATGCTCGATATACGAGTACTTGAAGGGCGGATGGCACTACGTCCCGGACCCGAGGGGGATAGATTACTTCTTCCCTGCTAGCGAGTCGCTAGATATCGGGGAGCAGGCCAACTGCGCCGGAGCCGGCGACTGCGATGACTTCGCTATATTGATGGCAACGCTGATAGAGTCGATCGGGGGAACGACGCGGATAGTGCTTGCGGACAACGTAAGCGGCGCCCATGCCTATGCTGAGGTATATCTGGGGACGCTCGATGCAGCAGATCACACCGTAAAGGAGGTCGTGGACTGGCTGAGGGAGCACTATGCAACGGAGAATATCTTCGTTCATATCAACTCCGATAACAAGGATGTCTGGCTAAACCTCGACTGGTCGGCGGACAATCCCGGTGGCCCGTTCTATCGCGCAGAGGGCCACGTCATATTGAGCATAAGAGACCAGTACGGAAAGACGCCTTTGCAGCTTCCGGCTGAGCCCAGGCCTGCTGCGAAAAGGGTGACAAACACCGCGGAGAACAGCCCGCCGCAGATAATATCGCTATTGCCCGACCTCCCAAGCCCCCAGGAGGAGGGGACGCCTGTTACCTGGCGGGTCTCGGCAGTCGATGAGGAAGGCGATTCTCTGCAGTTCAGGTTCCTGCATAGCGGTCCTGGGGCGGACTGGGTGGACAAGACCGGCTGGACAGATTCCGACTCCTGGGTCTGGACGAGCACTGAGAACGATGTGGGGATAAACGAGGTCAAGGTCTTCGTAAGGGATGGACCAGACCCAATTCACGGGGACTATGACGACTCGAAGAAGGCCATGTTCATAATAACATATCCGATGAACCCAGGTGGCAGCAGCAGCTCCTCAAGCAGCAGCCGTTCCATGAGCAGCGGCTCTACTCGAATAAGCGGAGGAAGCTTCAGCAGCAGCTCGATGAGCTCAGGCTCGATGAGCATATCGACCGGCTTCTGAGATCGTCCATTGGTCTATCTCATAGCACCAATCGAGGCTGGGCCGCCCATTTCGCATGAAAAACTCGCGAAGCATGCTGGTTTTTCATTCTTTGTGCATGAGCCCGCCGGGATCATGAACGTGTGGTAAAGATCACGGCCCAGCCCGCCTCAGCCGCACGGCGCAGGAGACCGGAACGGCTCTTGCGAGCCGTTACCATGGTAGCGGCTAGAGGAAGCCACCCGATCCATCGTACCCGCAGACCCCAGTCCTCGGTGAGTTGACCACAGGCAACAGACATTCATCGCCGCACTCGTGCGAGCTTGCGCACTTCTCGCAGAGCCATGCACCCTCATCGCAGGCGGCGCAGATGTACTCCGCTGGCTCGCCGCAGCTGCACCTGATGTCTGGCGGGAGGTTACTGGCCAGTACTCGAACGGGCTTCTTCCTCGGAATTATGTCTCTGGATGACAGAACCTTTATCGTAAGCTCGGTGCTTGACCCGAAGTCGTAGATGTAATCTGCCTTCATTCCAACCGAGAGGAGGTCTCTCAGAGGATATTTCATCCCCTTGTCCCCTGGTTCGATCTTCTCCGAGAGGTAGTTCTCACCTTTGATCGAAAATTCGCTCAAATGACCGCAGCACTCAAGCCAGGTATCCCTCAGGAACTCGTCGAGCCTATGAAGGGTGAGGCTTGCTGGAACCTCCAGGTTCATCCAATAATTGGGAATATACTTGGCCTCCACCCTAAGATGAAGATGTGGAGCCGATCGCTCATCGGCTTTCCCCACGTCTTCCTTTGCCATACAAGTTGCCAGATGTCTGTTAATCGCCCTCTTGGAATATTCGCCATCGCAGATGTTGCATCGACCTGAATAGGCCTTGGAACTCATGTCTGCAGTATCCCTCCTTCATGTAATCTATAGCCATCCAGCCATCGATTCTGACCACATCGAATCCGACCAGAAACCGGGATTGTCGATGACGAAGGGATCCATGGCAATTGGGATTCCGTCCATATATACCTCTACCAGCCATACGCCCGGCATATACTCCGGTGGATGGCCCTTGATGCCGAGCCCCGAGTAAGCGACCTGCCCGTCTGTGGAGCCAGCCTGGGGTTCGATCAACGACGACTGGGACTGGTATAGCATCCCATCGGGGGAGATCCAGTTCCACTCCACCAGGCGAGGGGAGGAGACCTGCCCGAGGTTGAGCCAGGAGATGACATATGGGTCCTCGGACGAGAACTCATATGTCTCCTCGATGGGTTGATCGTTCTGGACCCCGGTGCATAGGGTGTGATATATCTCTTGGATCATGCCGTCGACCAGAGGTCCGCCATCCTCCGCCACAACGGTGATCATCGTACCGGTCGACGGTCCTTGTCCGTCGAATTGGCCATCGTTCGATCCATCATCTGCCGGGGTCCAGCGTGAGGTTTGACCCTGCTGCGTCCCTGATTCCCCACGAGCAAGGTCTCCTCCTTCAGCCGTGATCAAGGGACCTTTCCAGGTGGCGAGGGGGAAGTTGTCCACACCGAGTCCACCTGGGATCTCGAAGGGCCGGTCGCATATGCCGTCTCCGTTGGCATCTCTGCATTGCCCGTAGTAGTTGCCCAGGGTTCCGTTGTCCCAGCGATTTATGCTCAAGAGATCGGTGTCGAAGTCGTAGGCGTTATGGGCGCGGTTATCCACCAGCCGGTTCATGTAGATGAGGTTATCGTAGCATGTGAGATCCAGGAAGATCCCGTAGTCGTTCATCGTTGCGCTGTTGTTGATTATCCTGTTGTTTAGAGAGAGGTCGCTCAAGCATATCCCAAAGCCGTTCTCGTTTGCGTTGCTATCCCTGACCGTGTTGTTGCTCGCCTGATAGAGGTATATGCCATGCTCCAGGTTGTTATCCACAACGTTATCGACGATGACGTTGTCGTTGGAGGCTACCTTGATCCCCGACTCCATGGCGTTCGTGGCTGCGAATCCCTCGACGGTGATGCCATCGGCCGCTAAGGTGATTGCGCTTCCTCTGAAGGAGGCGTCCACGACGGGCCGGCCCTCGCCAGTGTCGACGCCTATGAGGGTTAGGCCCTTTCCGATCACGACGTTCTCGGAATAGGTCCCGCTCGACACCCGTATTGTATCGCCAGCCGTTGCAGCGTCCACCGCCTCCTGAATGCTTCTGTAGGCGCAATCGCCCTCGGGGCAGACATCGACCACCGCCTCAACCGTCTCTCCTGGCCCACCTTCTGCAGCCTCAGCACTTATCTGGAAGGACCATGTGCTGGAGTTCCGGTTGCCGGAATTGTCCTCGAGGGCGACCTCCAGGTCGTGGTTGCCATTCGCCAATGGCTCGGTGGGCGTATACCAGACCTTCGTTGAGAGGACAGTTGAGTTCCCGGTTACATCGACTCCATCTAGCATCAGACGCACTGAATCCGGATCGACCCCAGATCCAGCATCCGCTAAAGATGCGCTGACAAGCGGCCTTTCATAGACAAGCGTTGAGCCATCCGGCGGCTGAAGGTCCTCGATCGACGGGGGAGTGAGGTCGCCCGAGATCTGGAAGGTCCATCTGGAGGTGTTCTCGTTCCCCTGTCTATCCGATGCCCTCACTTCTACGAGATGCTCGCCTGGTGCGAGGTCGTCCGCCGGCGTGTACCATACCCGAGCGGGCACGATTCGGGCCTCGGTTGTTACATCAGTTCCATCGACTGATACCGAGACCGACTTTGTGTCTATCCCGGAGCCTGTATCATTGAGATCGGCACTTATGAGGGGTCGCCGATATGACAATGTCGATCCGGTAGGCGGCTGAAGCCGGCTTATAGACGGCGGATCGCTATCGCTGTCATCGGATGCGACGATTAGCGTTTTTGATGCCTCGTTGTTAGAGGGGTTTGAGTCGTCAGCTCTTGAACTCACGACGACCTTGATCTCATGGCTGCCAACACCGGCTGTCCACTCGGTATCCACGGCTACGCTCGAGAACTCCGGTATGTAAGGGATGGTGACGTCGTCTATCAGATCGACCCCATCCAGGAACCGAACCTGGACATCGCCCAGGCCGACGCTTCCCTGGTTGTGGACCTGGGCCTCTATTGTCACGTTCTCGCCGATTCTCGGCTGCAGGTTCGAGATCCTAAGCTCCTCAGGGGATACCAGCAGATCTGACTCGTGCTCGACCGTCCCGCTCAGGTTGGCAACGATCCTATCAGCCTCCTCCTGGTCGTGGGCGACGACCGCCATATCCTTCTTCTTGACCATGAAGTCGATCGAGTAGCCCTCGAGGGGGACGTAGTATCCCCTGTTCATGCCGACGACATCGAGGACGAGGGAGTTTTCGGCAGTGCCAACCTCTGCATAGTTGACGAACGTTGGATCGACCTCGAATGTGTAGCGGCCCTGGGGAACGGTTCCATTGATGCTGCCGATAAGGTGTCCGTTCAGCATGACTTTGGTGTCGAAGGGTTGATAGTAATCAGGCGCCTCACGAGCGAACCGGAGCGTCACGAAGACCTTCTCGACGTTTCTCACAGGCGAGCAGAGGAAGTCCAGGTCGGATGTGAAGGTGTTCTTCAGAGGGGCATGGTTTATGCAGCTCTTGACCGTTATCGTCTGAGTCTCCTTGAGACCTGCCTTGGATCCCTTCTCCGCCTTCGCCTGCTCCTCGGAGACGCGCGTCCAGTCGGCGTAGTTGCTGTAGACGTTTGATGCCCAGCCGAGCACTGTGAGGCTTCCTGCGAGCTTTCCCTCCTTGAACGTCTTTAGGTAATGCCCCTTCAGCGTCGTGAACTGCCCTCCAAACGACTTTGCAGTCTTCGTTGCCGGGCCGATGATCGTTTTACCGGTATTCGGATCGATCATCACGAACTCGGGCACCATCATCTCGCCCTTGAGGTTCTTCACGGCCTTGATGAAGTTCCACTCCTTCATGCCATGTCTGAGATCGTTGCCCTTCGAGTAGTCGAGAATCGGATCGAGGGACAGCTCGCCCGCTCCTCTCACGCCGGTTGTGTAATCCCCTCTGCAGAGGTTGTTTACGGTATCGACCATCCCCATAGCGGTGTTGAACCCAGGCACGAATCCGGCGTAGCACTTGATGACCACGCCTACCTTGTTGTGCGGAGTGAGCATCCCCTCATTCCAGAAGATCTTCCAAGTCTCACCATCGACGAAGGCCCCGGGATCGCATATCAGCTCATAGACGTCGGAGAAGAAGAGGACGTAGTCGTCCATCTCGACCTTGATCTTGAAGCCTTCGATTCGCTCGCCGTCCGAGTCGTATACGGGAACGGGAACATCCACATACAAAGGAACGTACTCCTCGAAACGGACCTCTTCGACCTTATGGTACAGCGACGTTCCCGATCCGTCTCGCACGTCCACCCTGAGGGTGTCAGTCAAATTCCTGTCTGATATAATGGCATATGTGAATATGTACTGGGAGAGGTTCTCGTCCGGCATGACGTAGAGGAGGCGCATGGCCTTATGCGGCTCGCCCTCTTCGAGGCTGTTTGAGACGGTGACCTTCGCCATCTGCCCTCCATCGACGGGGAAGGGAAGCTCGTATGTGTAGTCATTGAGCTGGCTTATGTCCGCCTCTCGCCAATCGAAGCGGATCTCCCTCTCTCTAGATGTTGCGATTCCCTGTGACGACTGGGTGGCAATCGTTGCCGTATAGTTGCCAGGATCTGCATAGCCGAGGTCGAAGGTGATTTCATCTCCCTCACAAGATCCGATCACCTCCTGATAGCTGTAGTTCCCCCAGTGTCTAAGGTACAGAATTGGGATGGCATCATCGGCGAGGCCATCGATCCTCGCCGTGATCTTGAACGGAGGAGACTCGAGCGTCACCGGATCATCGCCTGCAAGGTCGAATGTCTCGTTGGCGTCAGAAGCGCTCTGCCACTCGATCGCCTCGTGGTCGATCGTCCTCGATGGGGTAGGATCGACCGAGAACCTTCGCTCCTCGGTCGAGGACTCGAAGCCCTCGACGGTTGCGCGATATGTGTAATCGCCGAGAGGTCCGGATATGACGAAGCCAGTCTGCCCGAAGATATCGGTCTCAGCACGGATTGTCTCGTTTGATCCAGCACCCACAAGGTCAAGGAGAACGGATGCCTTAGAGGCGGGCTTTCCATCCTGCTCGACTTTTACCTTTACCTGGGCTAGAAAGGCGGTTGTGCTCGAGTCCCCGGAGCGGATTGTGTAGGATACAACCTCTCCTCCCGAGGGATTGGTGTTTGCGATTCCGTCGAAGTCGTACTCGGGATCGAACTCAATCGTCATTCGCGGGATCTCTCCAACGAACACCCGCATCCCATCGGGGACGTTGAACTCAAGGGGAAGCTCTCTCTCCTCTCCAGCAACATAAGCGGTAATCGTGCCTCTTGCCCCTGTGAAGCCCTCGGTCAGAATTGGAACTGCCAGGAACTCCAGGCTCTCTCCCGATCCGAGATAGGCGTGGTCCAGCGTCGGCTGGAAGAGGAGGAGATCCTTGAGCTCAGAGCTTGCGGCAACCCTGAGATCGGTTATGGGGTCGCCATCGTTCGTCAGTTTAATCGTCTTTGCCAGCGTATGGGGATCCTCGCTCACTTCTTCCAACTCGAAGTCGATCACCGGTACGTGGACGTCGAGATGTATGTAAGCGAGGTCGGTTATGGGCTCCGCGTCCAGGTTGGTCAGGCCAAGGAGTATCGTGTAGTTCGTAGATTGTGCATCTTGGGCGTGGAAGACCAGGCGCACCTCTTTTCTCTCGCCAGGGAAGAGGGCTATCCTCTGGTCCATCGAGCCCTCTCCGACGAAGTTTATGGCAAGGTCGCTTGGAACGTTCGATACGTTCAAAAGAAGCTCATGTGGCTCGTCGTCGGTGTTCTCGACGGTGATCGAACGCTCCTGGTTGTAGTCCCTCTCTATGGTGAACTCGTAGCTCCTCTGTGGGAAGCTTATGCCGTTATCCACGAGGATCTGTCTTGTGTCGCTCGTCGTTTCGTTTCCATTCGCATCCGACCTCACATAGTACTCGTAGAGGGTGTTTCTGTCAAGGTCACCGACAACGATCTTGTGCTCCCGTACGACAGGACCTGTGATCTGCCGAAACTCCTCCTCTCCTTCCGCTCTTATGAAGAGATCCCCGCTGCTCTCAACAGGCGTCCTCCAGCTTACAAGCAACTCGTTCGAGCCTGTCCTGGTGCTATCCAGGGGAAACAGGTCGATTAGGAGAGGGGCTGATGCGAGATCGAGCTTTGCCTCTGCATCGCGGTATGTTCCGAGGTTGGTCGAGTTTACTTGGATCGCGAAGGTGTAGTTGCCTGGACGTGCATCCTCGGGGATTGTAACCGTGAGGGGGACCTCCGCCTCCTGGCCAGATGAGAGGTTGATGGACTTGTCCATGGATACCCATTCGCTTCCAGGGCCGCTTGCCGAGATCGTAAAAGCATCGCCCATCCCCTGTCCGTTTGTGATCCTGAGGCGATACTCATCGATTGCACCCAGGCTGGTCTCTATGCGATCTGGGGAGAGCGAAATCCTCCATCTCTCATCCTGGCCCGAGAGGGTGACGACATCGATCCTCACAGTGGCTGTTGCGTTTCTCCCCTCGTCGTCGGAAACCCTGAGGCCCACAAGGCGCTCGCCCTGCGTCCTCCATCCTTCGTAGGTATAAGTCGGATCTGTGACGCTTCTGTCGTATACGCCATCTCCATCCAGGTCCCACTCATAGGAGATGATGTTCCCTACAGACGACGATCGAGAGGCATCAAGCAGAACAATTGTTCCGGCGAGTACGATCTGGTCGAGGCCTGCATGGGCAATGATCCCCGCAGTTCCCCCGAAGTTGAATGTAAGCGTGATATCCCAGGAGCCGCCCGGTGGGATGTCGCCCGCGTTCCACTGCATGCCCACTGCGACATCGCCCGTCCCATCCACGGGGAACTTGTCGTTTCCGTTGAGCTCCCCGTCGTCCCAATCGCTGTAGATCTCCTCAGACCAATACTCAAGCCCGTGATTAAACGACTGCTTGCTGCCGCTAAAGCCGTTTCTGAAGTACTGGTCGTTGTTCTGCCAAACGGAGTCGTCGCTCTCGCTGTACCACCCATAGGAGTCGCCCGAGGTCACTATATCGTAGTCGACTGTCTCGAAGAACCTGACGTCCCGAAGCGCGGTAGTGGCATTGGTGTTCGAAAGAACGTACGTTATCTGGAAGTACTTGGCATCCCCTGGAGGGAGGTATACCTGCCTAGTAAGCGAGAGGTCCTCATAGTGAAGGGTTGCGGTCCTGCCGTCATTGCTATCTGCAAAGTACTGGTCGACTGAGAAATCGCTATCCGATTCCTTAGCATATTCCCAGTTTTCGGCGTAGACTGCGAAGTGCTCCTTGTAGAGGGAGTCGCCCCAGGTATCTGGAGCGTACATGAACCGCCACTCGGAGCTGTAGGTCTCCCCCCAGTCGAGATCTAGATAGGTATTGTTGAGGGAGTATGCTTGGCTCAAGGGCACGAGCAGAAGGATGGTAGCAAGGGCTAGAAGATGCTTAGATGTCTCCATGGGCAAGATCACCATATATCATTCATTATCCATGAGTATATAGATATCTCTCCGGCAGGCGGCATGCCACTTGCATATCCTCTTCCAAACGATTGCTACCCCCCCATCGGGGCTCCTTTCTCCCGAGGGGGAACGGTTATCCCCTTACAGGATCACCTCGTACACATGGATCTGATCGACTCCCTTTCCCACGCCTTATCGATCCACGGTGTCGAAGCGGTCTTTCACCTGCCGGGCTCTGCTACCGTTCCCCTCTATGCCTCCCTCGACGAGGTGCGCCCCGTCCTCATGAGACATCCGGCATCGGTTGGATTTGCTGCCGAGGCTTATGCGAGGTTGAGGGGGCTCGGAGTGGCAATCGTTGCCCAGGGGCCAGGGATTGCTGGCATAATCCCAGCGTTGATCCACTCGTGGAAGGATCATGTGGCCGTCGTTGCCATCACCGCAAGGCCTTCCTATATGGTGGGTGATCCGGGCGCCTGGCAGGCCTTTCCGCTTCGGGAAGTCCTAGGGCCGGTCGTAAAGGGCTACTATGAGGTGGGAAAGGACAAGCCCGAGGCGCTCCTGGAGGCCTTTTCCCTCGCAGCAGTCCCGCCATCCGGCCCTGTGGTCGTGAACATCATCGAGGACGGGATGGGGACGGGGCCTGTGGTGGGAACGCGGCCAGCGTCACAGGCGGGTCTCTCCTCCGTCTCCCCCGCATTCGCAGAGAGGTTGGTCGAGGCGCTTGAGGATGCCTCCTATCCTCTCATACTTGCCGGAGCTGGGGCGCTTAAGGATGGAAGGGACCTCGCAGAAGCGGTGCAGCGCCTGCAGATCCCCATCGTCACAACCGCCCCTGCCCGGGGCGCAGTCGACGAGATGGATCCATTATGCTTAGGACCAGTTGGAACAATCGGCTTTGAGAGCGCAAACTCCGCCCTATCGAAGGCCGACCTGATACTCGCGCTTGGCTCAAGGCTTTCGCACAACACGATCAAGCCCCTAGTCGATGCCAATGCCGATCCCGCCATATTCCAGGTGAACGGAGACCCGATGGATCGTTCGCATATCGTTTCCCTGGACCGATATCAGACAGCGACCGTATCTTCAGCCCTTCAGGCCCTGCAAGCGATTCCCGGGGCAAGCGCCATCGATTCAAGGCCGCGCTGGTGGAAGCCTTCGACGGCAAGAGGACCTCCCCCATCCCCTTCCTTGAGGGCCGCCCTTGAGGCAGTCGACCTTGACTCCGTGCTAGTGATGGATGCCGGAACTGCCGGGCTAGCGGTCTACCGGAGCTTTTGCTGTCGAAAGCCCTACCATATGCTCTACCCATGGGGGATTGCGACGATGGGATCGTCTCTTGCCCAAGCAGTCGGCGCCTGTCATGCCAGCGCAAGGCGGGCCGTTGCCGTTTGCGGGGACGGTGGTCTCTTGGCAAGCCTTCCGGAGCTCTCAACGATAGCCGAGGGTTGCTTGCCTGTAAAGGTTGTGGTCTTCAACAACGGCGGCCTCCAGTTCATAAGGGAGATCTCGCGACGCGTCCTTGGAAAGGAGGTCGACATGTCATTCGGGCCGGAGGATCTAGCATCCATCGCCCAGGCCCTTGGGACCAGGTCGGAGCGAGTCGATGGGAGCGCAGCTTTATCCGCATATGCGAACGCCTGCCTTCGTGACTCCGAGCCCTTCTTGCTCGAGGTGGTGGAGGAAGGCCGCCCCCTCGACCTCAGGGGAACTCAGTGGGGGGCCAAAGCCTCTCGAGAAAACGGTAATATATGCCTTCCAGATCAAGTTGACATCTCAGTGGGTGTTAGTACATGAAATCGGTAATCATCGCTTTATCGGCCCTTCTACTGCTCCCCTTCTTGGGCCTCGGATCGGAGGGCGAGCCGGTCGATCCCCTGGAGGTTGGAGATCTCTTAAGCCCGCCAGATCCCTATCATACAAGGGAGTATATCGAGCGGCTGACCGGCGGCGGGGATGATATCAAGGAGGCCTGGCGCCGAAATGCCCAGGACCAAGTTGAGACATCGACCTGGCCTATGACCATACTGGCAGGCGGATGGAGCCTGGAATTGAGGGACCGCGGCCTAAAGAGGGCTAACCTGACTCTCGTCCAGAATGGTGGGGCGGTCTTTGGCAGGGGATTTTTGACCGGTTCGGATCGGTCCCAGCTCGCCTCGGCCACAGGAACCGTTTCTGCCTCGGGCGTCATAACGCTTGACATCATGGGCTTCGACGACCTCGTTCTTCATCGTTGCACTCTGTATGGGGGGCGGGACCGGCTCTCCGGAAGCTACAGCGCATTTGCCCCTGACGGCAATACTTGGTGGGGATCTGTCAGCGGGAGCCGCTTGGCCCAACAGTTCTGGGCCTGAGAGGCCGAGATGCTGTGGAATAGGAAGAGCCTTATCTTGACATTGTCATATATTACTATTATCGTTACTATTACTAGCATAGATCGCATTTAGGCAGCTATTTCTTCGATGATGCGAC
>JAFGMR010000078.1 GCA_016927425.1 Methanotrichaceae archaeon
ATGCCTCGAGAGTGCGGATCTTGAGGGCCTCTTGACAGTGGTTGATGGCCCGCTCGATGTTCTCGGCCTTATCCCCCTTGATGCGGTCGCTGTAAGCATTAGCCAAGTTGTTCTGTGTCATGGCCCACTCTACAGGGGATGCCTTGAGAGTGCGGATCTTGAGGGCCTCTTTATAGTGGTTGATGGCCTTCTCGATGTTCTCTGCCTGGTCCCCCCTGATGCGATCTCTGTAGGCATTAGCCAAGTTGTTCTGTGTCATGGCCCACTCTACAGGGAATGCCTCGAGGGTACGGATCTTGAGGGCCTCTTGACAGTGGTGAATGGCTAGGTCGACGTTCTCGGCCCGGTTCCCCCTGATGCGGTAGCTATAGACATTAGCCATGTTGTTCTGGATCGCTGCCCACTCTACAGGGGATGCCTTGAGAGTGCGGATCTTGAGGGCCTCTTTATAGTGGTTGATGGCCTTCTCGATGTTCTCGGCCTTATCACCCTTGATGCGGCTGCTATAGGCATTAGCCATGTTGTTCTGGGTAGCGGCCCATTGGACCGGAAAAGCCTCAATAGTGCAAATCTTGAGAGACTCTTGGTAGTGGTTAATTGCCCTTTCGATGTTCTCCGCCTGGGGACCGAGGGGGTTTTGAGCAAGTGAATTTCCAAGCTCATCCTGCAGGGCTGCCCAAAGTTCCTTGTTCTGCTGGGGCGATACCATGGCAAGTGCCCTCTCCAAGAGCTCGATTCGGCGTGGCATCTCTTCTGGACTGGCGGGACGTGATAGCTCCTTTAGAATTGACTCAAGATCTTCCGCCGGATTCTGTCTCGATTTCAGGACAGATATGATATGCTCCAAGCCGAAGTGCTGACATTGATCGATAAACTCTCTAATGCCTTTAAGGGCCGTTCTCTCTTGGGAGCCCTCGGGTACTATCATTATTAAGGCCTGCAGCATCTCATCGGCCTCATCGCTCATCATCTCCGGGTTATCCTTGAGCACCTGGCAGGCTGCCTCCGGACTTCCTGCCCTCATCATGCTTTCGAGCAGCTGGATGTACCTTTGTTGATCGATCATCGTTAGATCTCCTCCTCTGGAGGCCTTGTGTTGGGGACAAGATCCCCTGAGATGAGACAAGTGCCATTCGTGATATCCGTTAGAGTCTGGTTCGGGCAGATGTCGCCCTTTACAATTAGCGTTACCGTCTGCTGCAGGGATTCCTGAGGCGGCGATGTCCCAAGCCAGACGATACATGCCGATGAAGAGGCTAAAGCTATTACGAAGGTGAGGGCAGCCAGCTTCAAAAGTCTCCCCTTCCCCTTCATCACATCCTTATGCCTCTCCTCAAGGTCGCTTGGGCTGAAGCGAGAGTACTTGATCTCCTTTGGATAGTAGACATAGGCAGCAAGGCTGATGCTTGCAAGCCATGCCAATATCGGCACCAGCAAAAGCATCCGATAACCCGCGGAGAGGTCCAGCCGGCCGCTCAGGTTGAAGAGCGTGAGAACGAGGGTGTAGACCGTGAGAAGAGACGAGCCCAAGGTTACAAGAGACCTGGCAGCTTCATCCAGGATCTTCGGCGAATCCCGCAACGTCTCCCAGCCGTACTCGATCCACCTCATATCCTCCGCGCTTGGCTTCTGGCCCGAGATCCTGACGGCCTCTTCCTTCATCTGGCCCACCTAGGACTGGATCACTATCCTGTTGGGCTCTCTGCAATGGGGACAGTTCTTGATGATGATCCGGGGCGAGCCTGGGGACTTGTATCCTTCGCTTTGATTCTCAGGGTCGTCTGGATCAACGGTAAAATCTTTATGACAACTATAGCAGCATACGATATAATTGGACGTGATGAGTCCTCCTGCAGTGGAGGTTAACGTTTCATGATAAAAAAGTTATGGATCTCCCTGCCCCGCCCATAAAGAGGACGGGGGCGGGAGGTGACTCTCTCGCCCTTTACTTCTTCCCGAGCCACGGCATCATCGCTCGAAGCTCTGCGCCCACCTCTTCTATGAGGTGCTCGCTCTCCAGCTGTTCGAGCGACCTCTTCATAGGAAGGCCTGCCTGGCTCTCGAGAATCCACTCGCGTGCGAACTCCCCCGACTGGATCTCGGCGAGGATCTCCTCCATCGCCATGCGGGACTCCTCGTTGATGATCCTCTCGCCGCGGGTAAGGCCTCCGTACTCGGCCGTGTTCGAGACTGCGCTCCACATCTTCATGAAGCCGCCCTCGTGGATCAGATCTGTGATCAGCTTGAGCTCATGGCATGCCTCGAAGTAGGCGATCTCGGGCTGGTAGCCGGCCTCGACCAATGTCTCGAACGCCGCCTTGATCATGGCAGTGACCCCGCCGCAGAGGTCGACCTGCTCGCCGAAGAGGTCGGTCTCGGTCTCCTCGCTGAAGGTAGTCTCGAGAACGCCTGCCCGGGTTCCGCCGATCCCTTTCGCGTAGGCCATGGCGTACTTGAAGGCGTTTCCGGAATAGTCCTGCTGAACTGCCACGAGACACGGGACGCCTATCCCCTCCTGGTACGTCCTTCTTACGAGGTCGCCTGGCCCCTTGGGCGCGACCATCACAACATCGACGTTCTCAGGGGGCACGATCTGGTAGTAGCGGATGTTGAATCCGTGGGAGAAGCCCAGGATCTTTCCCTCGTCCATGTAAGGGGCGATCTCGCTCTTGTAGATCCTCGCCTGGAGCTCGTCTGGAAGCAGCATCTGGATGTAGTCCGCCTCCTTGCAGGCCTCGGCGACGGTTGCCACCCTGATCCCATCCTCCTCGGCCCTCTTCCAGGCAGGGGAGCCGGGCAGGTCGGCGGCAATCACGTTTAGGCCGGAGTCGGCCAGGTTGGCTCCCTGGGCATGGCCCTGGTTGCCATAACCCACTATGGCTATCACCTTATCCTTCAGAACGTCCAGATCCGCATCCTTCTCTTTGTATATCTTTGCCATTTATAATTCCCTCTTTGAGTGACGCATCCTGCATCGTATAGGCGGGGCGCGGGCGAATGAAGGCTAAACCTTCACCACCTTCGTCCCCCTCACCATGGAGACCCGGCCAGTTCGTGCCATCTCCTTGATCCCGAACTGGCGAAGCAGCCGCACCATGGCATCGACCTTCTGCTCGTCCCCTGTCACCTCAATAACCATGGACCGGGGAGCAACGTCGATGATCTTTGCCCGAAAGACTGAGACCAGCTGCATGATCTCGCTCCTGGAGTCCTTATCGGCGTTCACCTTGATAAGAGCAAGCTCGCGTTCCACCGACTCATTTGGTTCTAGCAAGCTCACCCTGATGACGTTGATCAGCTTGGATAGCTGCTTTATAACCTGCTCGAGGACCTCCTCATCCCCGTGCACGCATATCGTCATGCGGGAGTAGTCGGGATGGTCGGTTGCGCCCACTGTGAGGCTGTCGATGTTAAAGCTCCTCCGGCTGAACATACCCGAGATCCTGGTAAGGGCTCCCGGGGTGTTCTCCACTATGACCGCTATGGTATGCCTCATGTTCAGCCCTCCAGCTGCATTATCTCCTCGAGCGATGCACCTGCCGGAACCATTGGGGAGACCATCTCCTTGCTATGGACTACGAAATCCATGACGGTGGGCTTGTCCGAGGCAAGGCCCTCCTTGATCACATCCTCGACTTCCGATGGCTTGGTTGCCCGAAGGCCGAGCGCCCCGTAGGCCTCGGCGAGCTTCACGAAGTCAGGACAGCTTCCAAGCGTCGTATGGGAATAGCGCTCGCAGAAGAAGAGCTCCTGCCACTGCCGCACCATCCCTAAGACGCCGTTGTTCAATATGGCGACCTTGACCGGGATATCGTTCAGGACGGCGGTTGCAAGCTCCTGAATGTTCATCTGAATGCTTCCGTCCCCGGCGATGTCGACGACCTCGCAGTCGGGGCGCCCAACCTTGGCTCCTATCGCTGCGGGGAGCCCGTATCCCATGGTGCCAAGTCCGCCGGAGGATATGAACCTTCGTGGATCCTTGTGGGTAAAGAACTGAGCTGCCCACATCTGGTTCTGTCCAACCTCGGTCACGATTATTGCATCTGGAGAGAGCTCGCAGATCTTCTCGACGACGAACTGGGGCTTGATCACCTCTTCGGACATCACATAGCGCAGTGGAAACTCCTTCTTCCAGTAATCGACCTTGTCGTTCCAGGCGGTTCGCGGCCTGGGACTCACATGTTTGAGCATCTCCGAGAGGGCGTTCTTGGCATCCCCGACGACCGGGATATCCACGCGGACGTTCTTTCCGATCTCGGCTGGATCGATATCGATGTGGATGATCTTTGCCTTCGGAGCGAATGTAGCGATGCTGCCAGTTACGCGGTCATCGAACCTCGCGCCCACGGCTAGGATGATATCGGCCTCCTGCATTGCGTAGTTCGCGTACTTCGTGCCGTGCATACCGAGCATCCCAAGGGAGAGTGGATTCTCCTCTGGAAAGCACCCGACGCCCATGAGGGTTGTAGTAACCGGCGCATTCAACCTCACCGCGAGCTCGAAGAGCTCCAGGTGGGCTTCTGCGTAACGAATCCCGCCGCCGGCGTAGATGACAGGCCGCTCCGCCTCCACGAGGGCTTTAGCCGCCTTCTTGATCTGCATCTGGTGGACCTTGACCGATGGTTGGTAGCCGGGAAGGTGGATCTCGGGGTAGCTGAACTCTATCTCCTCGACCGTGATGTCTCTTGGAAGATCGATGAGCACAGGCCCCGGGCGGCCGCTCCTTGCTATGTAAAATGCCTCTCGAAATGCTTTTGGGATCTCTTTGGCGCTTCGAAGGAGGTAGCTGTGCTTCGTCACCGGCATGGTGATGCCTGTTATATCGGCTTCTTGGAAGGCGTCGCGCCCAATCAGGCTTGTTGCTACCTGGCCGGTCATCGCAACCATCGGGACGGAGTCCATGTACGCTGTGGCAATCCCGGTTACGAGGTTGGTAGCACCAGGTCCAGAGGTTGCTAGGCATACCCCTACTTTCCCAGTTGCACGGGCATAGCCATCGGCCGCGTGAGCTGCCCCTTGCTCATGTCTTACCAGTATGTGCCTGATATCGGAGCTGTAGATTGCGTCGTACAGTGGCAGGAGCACCCCGCCCGGAAGGCCGAACATCACATCTACGCCCTCTTCCTTGAGACATGCGAGTATCGCCTCAGCACCGCTCATCTTGGTCATTCTATTTCTCCTCCATCAGCATCAGCCTGTTGATGCCCTCCAGCACGGCCTCGACGGAGGCCCTGATTATGTCGGCCCCCGCGCCGCGTGCCGTTATCTTCCTATCAGCTATTGCCATCGTCACCCATACCTCAACCAGTGCGTCAGTGCCCCCGGTGATGGCGTCGACATGGTACTCCTCCAGGCGGAAGTCGGCCACCCCTGATAGAGCTCGCCTGATGGCGTTTATGGCTGCATCCACCGGGCCTACGCCCGCGCCTGCCTCCAGTGTCTCTGTCCCATTCAACATTATCTTTACGCTGGCTGTGGGAGTCACCATGTTCCCGCTAACGACGGTCAGCTCTTGAAGCTTGACCTTGGGCTCTTTCTGGATGGAGCGGACTATGTCGGCAATCGTCTGAAGATCCACATCCGAGACCCTCTTGCCCTTATCCCCAAGCTCTTTTACCCTATGGACGATCTGCAGGAGTTGCGTCTCCGATACATCTATATCGAACTCCTTGAGCGCAAGCTCAACCGAGGCCCTGCCCGACTGCTTTCCTAGCACTATGCGCCTCTTTCGGCCCACCTGCTCCGGCCTCATCGGCTCATATGTGGAGGCGTCGGCCTTGATCCCGTGGACGTGGACGCCTGCCTCGTGGGTGAAAGCGTTCTCCCCAACGATTGCCTTGTTCGGGGCAACCTGGATTCCCGTCAATCGGGAGACCATGCGAGAGAGCCCGTAGAGCATATCGCATTTGATATCCGTCCTCGCGCCATAGAGGTTCTCGAGGGTCATCACAACCTCCTCAAGGCTGGTGTTCCCCGCCCGCTCTCCTATGCCGTTTACGGTCACATGAGCCTGGGAGGCCCCGCCCCTGAGGCCGGCTATTGTGTTCGCAGTTGCCATGCCGAAGTCGTCGTGGCAGTGGACGCTTATCGGCGCTCCAAGCGCCGAGAGCCTGCGAAATATCTCGTATGTCCTCTCCGGGACGAGGACGCCGACTGTATCGCAGAAGCAGAGCCGATCGGCGCCTGCCTCCAAGCCCTTGCGGTATAGCCCTTCGAGGAAGCCCAGGTCGGCGCGGCTTGCATCCTCGCCGCTCAGCTCCACGATGAGGCCATGCTCCTTTGCGTACTCGGTAACCTCCACCGCTTTCTCCAGAACGGCCTTTCGAGTGGAGCGAAGCTTCCTCTCTATATGGAGATCCGAGACGGAGACTACGAGATGGATGGAGTCCAGGTCGCAGTCCAGCGCATGGTCCACATCCCCTTTGACCACGCGGGAGTACCCGCAGATCTCGGCGGACAGGCCCTCGGAGGCTATGGCCCTCATCGATTGACGCTCGCCCTCAGAGGTCATGGCAGAGCCCGCCTCTATTACATGTACTCCTAATAGATCGAGCTTTTGTGCGATGGCAAGCTTTCCCTCCCGTGTCAACGATACTCCGGGGGTCTGCTCTCCATCGCGCAGAGTGGTATCCAGAAGTCGAATATTACCCAATAAAGCGATCCCACGCATACATATCTGATCACCAACCGGCTCGAGGCCGGCCGTAGGCCATCCTACGTGATCGTTGATAAAGTTGACGAGGGGGGAGCGCCTCTATCTAGGGGCCGACAGGCGCCTTGGGAAAGATTTATCTCATCTCATAGGCCACCAGTAGTCTCCAGCTTGATGGAGTTTCCCTATGGAGTTCTGAAGATGGGTTCCGATAAGACGGAAGCGATGGAGATCGCAGAGCTGCTGCTCACCGCAGAGATCTATAACCGATCGGAAAACCTGACCGAGGATGACCTGCCTCCCAAGATCAGGAAGCGTTATTTCGATCACTTAGCAAAGGGCGTCAAGCGCCCCATATACGTCACATGCGCTGATGTGGAGGGCATATACGGCCCCATGGACGTCAAGGCGAGGTCCAAGAAGCTGCCCTTCGTGAACCTGGAGGAGTTCGGCTCACAGCTCCGGCTGACCGTCTTTGACCTGGGGGCCAAATGGCTGGCTCACCAGGACTCGATCGAGATGATAAGAGCCAACCCAACGCTGGCCTACTTCTACCAGAACTACGACTCGCTCGATGTCAGCTATGCCGAGTCAAGGCGGCTGAACCGTCCCCTCTACGCCGATCGTGAATGGATCGAGGCAAAGATCAAGGAGATGTGCTCCGACGTCAAGGAGGCCGACGACCTCTTGAAGCTCGTCCGGATAAGCGCCCCCGAGGACGTGAGAGAAAGGCTCGAAGATCTCATTCTCACTATGGAGCAGCGCGATGAGATAGCAAAGGCTGCGAAGGCCTTGGAGCATCGAGAGTATCTGAAGGAGGTGGGCCTCCACGAGATCGGAAAGCTGCTCTTCGTTGGACCGCCCGGGACGGGCAAGACCTCTGCGGCGCGGTCCCTCTCCGGATGGTTCGGCCTTCCCTTGGTGGAGGTGAAGCTCTCCATGGTCACAAGCCAGTACCTGGGAGAGACCTCCAAGAACATAGACAAGGTCTTCGAGCTCGCCAAAAGGCTGAGCCCCTGCATACTTTTCATAGACGAGTTCGACTTCGTTGCAAAGACCAGGACTTCAGACGAGCATGGAGCGATCAAGAGGGCTGTCAACACCCTCTTGAAGGCCATCGACGAGGTGAGCCTAATCGACGATGGCGTATTGCTCATCGGGGCAACGAACCATCCCCAGCTGCTCGACTATGCAGCCTGGCGCCGTTTCGACAAGGTGCTGAGCTTTCCTCTTCCCGATAAGGAGATGCGCCAGAGTATCCTCGAGAAGATACTATCGCGCATCGACTGCCAGGTCGACATTGCCGCTTTGTCCGAGCTCACCGAGGGCTACTCGGGATCCGACCTTCGCCTGGTTGTGCGCGAGGCCGTTCTCAACTCGTTGCTTGAAGACCGCAAGAGGATCGATCAGGCAGATCTCCTCCGAGCCGTGGAGGATTTCAACCGGCGGATCTCCGACCATAGGCGGAGCACCATCTCATGATGGTGACCCTGCTTGGGACAGGGGATGCTATAGGCACCCCTAAGATCGGCTGTCGCTGTCCTGCCTGCACCGATGCCCTTCGGGGGGGGCTGAGCAGGAGGATGAGGTTCTCGGTATTGATCGATATCGACGGTCGCCGCGTGCTTGTGGACACAAGCCCCGACCTGAGATGGCAGCTTCTCAAAAAGGAGATTGCCCACGTGGATGCGGTGATATGGACACACGCGCACTATGATCATTATGCGGGCTTCGGCGACTTCCACAGGGTGCAGAACCGGGTTCCGGTATATGCCCTTAAGGACACCATGGACTACATATTGAACTACCTCTACTTCCTGCGCCCCGAGCGGCACGATGCAGTCGCAATGGAGCCGTTTGAGCTCGCAGGAGCCGAGTTCGTCCTCCTTCCAGTAAACCATCCCCCGACGGAGACTGTTGGAGTCCTCGTGAAAGACGGTAGCAAAAGGGTCGTGATTACGAGCGACACGACCCAGGATATTCCGCCAGCTAGCCAGAAGCTGATGAGGGGCGCGGACTTGATGCTCGCCGATGCCATCATGCCGCCTGGCTACAACCTCGATAAGCACATGAACGCCGAGGAGGCAGTTGCCCTGGCAAAGAGGCTCGACGTCCGGCGAGTTGCGCTCACACACCTGAGCCATCTCTTCCCCCCCCACGAGATCGCGGTCAAGAGGTGGCCGCTTGGCCACGATATGATGGAGCTAGAGGTCTGACGCCTTCCGGCCGCGCATCCTCAGCCCCGGCCAGTGCCGTCTCATCTCAATTTAGTTTCGATCATTGCTATATTCAGATCCTCACTATTCCATTTGTGTGAGCGTCTTCCTCCCTATTTCAACCACGAATGAACGCGAATGAACGCTAATATTCTTCTTTAGTTGGCATATGTAAACACACACACATATATATATAATCGTTCTATTGAAGCCCATGCGTACCTAAATTGACAAAAAGTCCTCGTGGAGCGATGAATCCTTCCCACACAGTTCGGCGAAGAACCCGATATTCTATCTCGCGAGATGGCAGCGTCTTCAACCTTCGTCATCTTCTTCGCTTCGCTATTAGGATCAGGCCGAGGAGGGCAAAAAAACATCCAAATCCGGGAGCGTCCTTTGCGGCTCCAACGATTTGTCTAGAGCTCTCTCCCATGAGCGATGGCTGGGAGACGAGGATGTACTCATGTGAGTCCGGCTCAAATCCGAGCGATCTCGCCATCTCGAACGACTTCTCGGAGTTCTCCGTCACACCGACCGCGGCAAGAGCCAGGCCGCCGTTGTACCAGGCTTCAGAAAAGCCGCCATTGAGATGGAGGGCGTTTCTAAAGCATGTGACTGCATCGTCGTATGCGCCACGCCGAGCGAGCATCACACCCTTGTTGTTCCAGGAGGGGGGGTAGTAAAGGTCGAGCTCCATCGATTGAACGAAGCAATCCAATGCCTCATCATCCCTCCCCATGCCGGAGAGAATCACCCCCATCTCGTTCCAGAGGGCGGGGCTCTTATCGTCGAGCTCCTTTGCGCGATCCAGGCGTTCGAGCGCCTCGTCGTTCCTACCCATTCGGTAGAGGGAGTCTGCCATGTTGCACCAGGGAAGCGGCGACAGCTCGTCCAACTCCGCCGCCATATCGTAACATTCGATTGCCTCCTCGTAGAGGCCAAGCCTTGCGAGGATCAGCCCCTTGTTGTTCCAGGCGTCGGGGGAGGAGGGATCCGTCAGCCTGGCCTGCTCAAAGGAGATCAAGGAGTAGTTCAGGAAGCCCCGTCTGTAGAACGAGTTTCCTTGGAGGGAATGCTTGCGGGCCGCATCGTACGTTGAGAGGTTATCTTCTCCATCCTCTGACCTCGTTGGCATGAGGACGATCTCGCGCCTCTCCGTCGTGAGGACGGGCTCGCTCACAGCCGGAGCGCCAAGCCTTCTCGCCTCTTGAATGGCCTCTTCACCTTGGCTTGTCATGCCGATCCTCACCAGGACGAATCCTTGGTTCTGCCAGGCCGCGCCATCTTTTGCGTCGAGTTCGCATGCCTTCTCAAAGGATTCGAGCGCCTCGGCCGGACTATCCAGCCGGTAGAAGACTACCCCTTTGTTGTTCCAGGGCTCGGAGAAATTTGCGTCTACCTGGATCGATATATTGTAGTATCTCAGGGCGTCCTCCTCTAGGCCTGCCTGAAAGAGGACGTTTCCGAGGTGGTTGTAGAGCGCTGCGTACTCCTGCGTCTCCCCCTCCTGAATCTGTGAGCATACGGGTGATGTGAGTACGCCTAGCGCGAATGCGAAGATCAATCCGGCCGAGATCCAACCTCTAGCTGCTCTCAAATCCTCCTCCATTCAGCAGATGAAGGCGTAATCGATGTGCGAGGGCAAGGATTTGGGACGGGAGACCTCTCCTCATCGGGCCCTGGCCGCTGCATCGTCAACTACGATATAGTCCTTGACAGCGCAGACCGCTGAGAAGGCTATCAGTATATGCTTTCCTTCCCCCCTATACATGGAGCGGGGGAGCTCCGACCCTGGCTTTGCCACAAGGTCTATGAGCTTGCCGGACTCGGGCTCGACGATGATGTTCTCGATCTGCCCGAGCACCTTTCCTTCCACTGTCACTATCTCCTTTCCGGCAAGGCTGCTTGCGTAGATCTTGGACATATCCCTCACCTATAGCCTATCAAGGAGCTCGGCTCGACCTTCGTCCCTCCCTTGAGCCGCTCCTGAATCCTCTCGTAGTAGCTGACCATGTTCTCCTCGATGCTCGGCCGAACGCGCTTCAATGCCTGATGGAAATGCCTCATCTCGACGATTGTGGCGTCCTCCCTCAAAGCAAGCATCACCGCTTCGCGGCAGAGGGCCTCGATGTCCGAGCCCACATAGCCTTCGGTGAGCTCGGCGAGCTCCTCCAGGACCACATCTAGATCGAGCGGTATGGTCGCTGTGTGGACCCTCAAGATTTCATGTCTTCCTTGCTTGTCCGGCGGGCCTATCAGCAGAAGGCGGTCGAACCTCCCTGAGCGAAGGAGCGCCGGGTCGATGATGTCGGGCCGGTTGGTTGCCGCGATCACCACTACGTCCTTTAAGGCTTCCAGGCCGTCCATCTCCGCGAGAAGCTGGTTTACCACCCGTTCGGTAACCCTGGATCCCTCGTCCATGCCTCGCATCGGCGCGATCGAGTCGAGCTCATCGAAGAATACAATGGATGGCGAGACCTGCCTTGCCTTTCGAAAGATCTCGCGAATGGCCTTCTCTGACTCACCGACCCACTTCGAGAGCATCTGAGGCCCTCGAACGGAGATGAAGTTCGCGTTCGTCTCGTTTGCGACCGCCTGGGCGATTAGTGTCTTTCCAGTGCCCGGCGGCCCGTAGAGGAGGATCCCCTTGGGGGGGCGGATGCCCATTCTCTCGAACCTCTCCGGCGTCTTGAGCGGCCACTCTATAGACTCGATAAGCTCCTGTCGCAGGTTGCCAAGGCCCCCCAGGTCCTTCCAGGTGACGCGTGGGAGCTCTACGAGGACCTCCCTCATCGATGAGGGTTCTATCTCCTTCAGGGCCTCCTCGAAGTCGAGCTTTGTGACCGTCATCTCATCGATCACCTCCTGGGGGAGGTCCTCGTCCATCCCCATATCGGGCAGGAAGCGGCGGAGCGTCTTCATCGCAGCCTCCTTGCAAAGAGCGCTGACGTCCGCTCCCACAAACCCGTGTGTCCTGTCGGCAAGACCTCCGAGGTCCACGTCCTGGCTTAGGGGCATGTTTCGAACGTGGATCTGGAGGATCTCAACGCGGTCGTTTCTGTCGGGAACGCCGATCTCGATCTCTCTATCAAATCTGCCAGGCCTTCGAAGGGCCGGATCTATGGCGTCCACCCGGTTGGTTGCGCCGATCACGACCATCTGCCCCCGTTCCGTCAGGCCGTCCATCATCGCGAGAAGCTGGGCCACCACCCGGCGCTCGACCTCTCCCGTGACCTCGCTTCGCTTCGGAGCGATCGAGTCGAGCTCGTCGATGAAGATGATCGAGGGCGTTGTCCTGTTGGCCTCCTCGAATATCTCCCGAAGGCGCTGTTCGCTCTCGCCATAGTACTTCGACATGATCTCGGGTCCTGCAATCGAGAAGAAGTTTGCGCCGCTCTCGTTTGCAACGGCCTTTGCAATAAGCGTCTTTCCGGTTCCAGGTGGCCCGTGCAGGAGGACTCCTTTGGGAGGCTCGATTCCCAGTTTGCGAAATATCTCGGGATGCTTCATCGGAAGCTCGATCATCTCCCTCACCCTCTGCACCTCTGTGCGGAGTCCTCCTACGTTCTCGTAGGTCACGCCGGTTGCCTTAACGGCGCCAAAGCCCTTGGCAGGCTTCTCTCTAAGCAGTATCTCCGTCCTCTCGGTGATGATGACAACTCCAGAGGGGTCGGTATCCACGACCACGAGGGGGATTGCCTCGAGCCTGCCGATGAATGGGTGCGTCGCCGAGCTCATTATGGGGAGGATGTCGCCCTTGACAACTGGCCTCTTCAGCGTCTGGCGGCGGATCAGCTCGGTTGCATCCTGGCCGTAGTGCATCGCCGGTGAGTCCGATGGCGCAAGCACCATGCGCAGAGCATCAGCAGGCTTTGCGCGGCGCACCTTGACGCGGTCGCTGATGCCTACGTCCGAGTTCTGCCTGATGAAACCGTCTATCCGGATGTAGTCCTGCGACCAGTCCTGCCGGTCTGCCCGCCAGACCTTGGCTGCTGTGAGCCTCTTGCCCTCGATCTCGATGATGTCTCCCGGCGAGAGCCGCAGCGTCAAGAGGGCGTTTGGGTCCAATCGGGCTATCCCGCGGGCCGAGTCGTTCGGGTAGGCCTTCGCCACCTTGAGGGTGATCTCCTTAACTTCCCACACGATCTGCCGTTTATATGGCTGAGATTATTTAAATTTATCTCCAACCGAGCCTCTATGCAGGCCGGACTTTATGTAAATCGGGACTGTGGAGATCCGAATATCCTCCACAATCCCCAACCTCTAGCCCCCTTCTATTAAAGCCAGGCCCAATATCCTGATCCCAGGGGAGGTGTTTGTAATCCCTCTCGCTTTACCCTTCAAGATAGAATCGAGCCTAAAGCACACGGCATTATAGTCCAAAAGCTCGCCTAGTGGATTTTTTGTTTAAATATAATAATATTATTATATATATTATAGCATCAATTGGACCCGAGCTTACGCCTTGGTATATCTTTACCAGCTCAAGAAGAAGATAAATTGATACGCCGATGGTCGCAAGAATCCAGCCGCGAAGCTGGAGTGTGACCAGCCATGAACCACAAAGAATGAAAAGACCGGAAAAAGCAATCCCGATGATGAGAATCAAGAAAAAAGTTATAATGGCAACAGGCTCAAGATGCTCAGGAAGCTCGACTGCCTGAAATCCACCAATTAGAAATACGCATAAGAGGGCGATAGCCGCAATAAGCATGCCAAGTAAGGCCCAAATTCCCTTAATAAAAGATATGGCTGCGAGAATGAAAATGCCAGTCGGAACATCTTTTATTTTTAATCTTCTCATCTCATTGTCCCAGGCATTGGCCTCATGGTTTGATGGATACTATTTACACTCACCCATCTTATATCTTACTATCTTATAGTCTTCAGCACAACAAATGTAACTTATCATGCAAGAACCTTGGAATCCACGATTGCGCGAAGGAGAGGCTACCTGTCGAACTAAATAAATTATTTTCAACAATTTTTATTAGATCATCTACATCTTCAACGTCCGATATGGACACAGCCCTCTTTATACTCTTTCATATATATTCTATTGGATTCAAGTCTGGGGAGTATGGTAGAAGATAAATCAACATAATATTTAGTGCTTTTGCTTTTTCTTGTACTTTTTTTGCTTTGTGTGTCAAAAAATTATCTAATATGAGTATGGCGACAAAAACGCGTTTCATCCTATCCTGTGTGATAGGACATCGATGTCAGGGAATGGCAGATGAGCTAGTTGGGAAAGCTAAGAAGAAACTGAATAATGTGCCTCTCTTTGTAACAGATGG
>JAFGMR010000079.1 GCA_016927425.1 Methanotrichaceae archaeon
TCATTATACACAGATTATGTGCACATACTAAATATATTTTTCGGTCCAATCATAATAGCACATCATGGTATTGAGCATGTTCCAAATTAGTTGTGAAATACGTAAATAAATTTAGCTTCTTTTTTCTATTGCTCATATTCGCTTCACGACCTCTTCGCTTTCAAAATAATCTCTTGGGCATTTTTAAGTATATCGCTGCTTTATATATAGGTTATATGAAGATCTCACAGATTTTTAATAATAATCAGGATTGTTTTTTAGTTATTTGATATATATTTCGCTTGTATTACTGATTAAATTTCTGCATTTAAGTTCTTATAATACGTTATTATCTATTATATTAACTATTATTTATCTATATATCTATATCCATTAACGTATAGGGAATACATGCCTGGGCCTCATCATCCCTGCTTTGTATAGTGTGTTACAATTATTAAATTGTCCTAGATAAATGCTCACCGTAATGAGCTTTGTGCGGGATGCTTTATGAGAAAATAACGATCCTAGTAAACCACGTGGAAAAAAAAATTAAATCCAGAGAATAAGGCTCCAAGCGACCTACGGCACAAGCCGCCTTCGGTCCCTCGGAAAGATCACAGCATCCCTGATGTTCTCGAGCCCGAGCATCGTCGTCACGACCCGGCCGAGCCCCAGGCCCCAGCCGGCGTGGGGGGGCATTCCATAGCGAAATGCCTTGAGGTAGAACTCGAATCCGTCGGGATCGAGCCCCTGGTCCTTGATTCGAGAGACGAGTTGCTCTGGATCGTGGACCCGCTGTGCGCCGCTTGCAAGCTCCATGGAGGGATGCATCAGGTCGAACGCCTTGCTCACATCCGGCCTGTCCTCGTAGGGCTGGCTGTAGTAGGGCTTGATCGACGACGGCCAGTCTGTTAAGAAGTAGTGCTCGCCGATGATGCTCCCAAGCGCCCGCTCTGTCTCTGTGTCGATATCGTCTCCCCACTCCATCGTGGGCTTTCCAGCTTCCTTTGCAAGGTCGAGTGCTTCAGAGTAGGTGACCTTTCGAAAGGGCGTCTTTGGTACGACCAGGTCCAGATGGAGGACGTCTAGGTCTCGCTTGCAGTTCTCCTGGACGAAACGGTATGCTTCGACCATGGCGCGCTCCAGGACATCCATCACGTCGTTATGGTCTGCAAAGCTCATCTCCATATCGACGGATATCGCCTCGTTCAGATGGCGGCGGGTGTCGTGCTCCTCTGCGCGAAAGATCGGCCCGATCTCGAATACCCGATCCATCCCGGCGGACATCAGCATCTGCTTATAGAGCTGAGGGCTCTGGTTGAGAAACGCCTCCCTCTCGAAGTAGCTTATGGGAAAGAGCGCGGTTCCGCCTTCGGTTGCTGTCGCCACGATCTTTGGCGTGATCACCTCGAGAAAGCCGTGATCGTAGAACGTTTGCCTCAGGCTTTGTAGTACGGCGCTCTCGATCCTGAAGACGGCAAGCGATCCCGGCCTGCGTATATCCATGAACCGGGAGTCGAGCCTTGTGTCGAGCTCGGCATCGACCTTGCCCGTGGGGTCGAGCGGAAGCGGCGAGTCGGCCCGACCTAGGACCTCGAGGGATATGGGTATGATCTCGTAGCCCCGGGGCGCCTTTGGCTCTGCCTTGACAGATCCCACAACGCGGATCACGCTCTCCCTCGAAAGCTGCCTTACGCTCTCGAGCAGCGGCTTCTCGGTCCGCTTGGCAACCATCGTCACCTGGGCGAGCCCTTCTCTATCGCGCAGAACCAGGAAGCATATGCCGCCAAGGTCCCTGATCTCATGAGCCCATCCGGCAAGGGTTACCTCCTGCCCGTCGAGCTCCGGATGAATGTCACCTGAATAATGAGTCCTGAGGATCAACGAATCTCACCGAGGGGATGACCTGGCTACATGTATAAAAGCCGACCGGAGAGGCCCCGGGCCGGCGGTCTGCCGATCGTTGGCATCGATTCGAAGGTCTCTTGCGATCCGCCCTTCTGGGTTAGATATTTAGCCGAAGAGGGACCGATTAATTTGGTGAGGAGGACGTCTTCGAACGGTCGGGGAATGAACCTTCTGATAATCGATTCGCGGGATTGTGCACGAAGCGAAAGATCGATGCTCGACGACGAGATAGTCTGCCCGGTGGTATAGTCCACTCGAAGGGGCGCTATCGAGCCGATCGAGTTGAGATCGTTCCTGGGGGGCGAGGTTCTGGGCAAGATCGAGCGGGTAGCCACAGGGGTTGTGGGACTGGACGAGATGATGGGAGGAGGGGTGCCGCACCTCTCGACAGTCCTTGTGGCAGGGGAGAGCGGCACCGGCAAGACCACTCTATGCATGCAGTTCCTCTGTAAGGGGGCGGAGATGGGTGAGCGTGGCCTCTACTTCAGCGCCTTCAGCGAGCCTCCCGAGCTGATGCTCCGCTTCATATCGACATACGAGTTCGTAAACCCCCAATATTTCAAGGGCTGCATCAAATATGTGGACCTCGGTGGGTTCTGCGAGGATAGAGAGAGGCTCCTCCAGACAATCGAAGCCGAGGTCAATAACTTTCGACCGCAGAGGATGGTCATCGACTCACTCTCCGTCCTTGAGAGGGCTCTAAAGCAGGAGTACCGCCCTCTCCTCCTGTGGCTTGCGAGGATGATCAGGCAGTGGCCCACGACGACTCTGGTCGCAGGCGAGCCGGACCTGGGTGAATCATATCCTGCGGAGATCGCAGCCCTAGTGGATGGCGTGATCATCCTCTACAACGCTGAGATGGGCTGCATGCGAAGAAGGTCCATGGAGATATTGAAGATGGTGGGCACCTCCCATCGATGCGGAAAGCAGGCCGTGGATATCTCGGCGAAGGGCTTCATAGTATACCCGGGGCTTTGATCATGGCGCTATCTTTTGAGGATCTCCTAACGCAGGGCGAGTTCTGGGCCCTGGCTCTTGTCCTGGCGGTGGCCCTCCTCAACTGGCCTTTCCTCCAGATGGCCAGTGGCGGATTATCGATCGGCGGCTTTCCCTTCATACTGGTCTACCTGGTCGCCGTTTGGGTGATGATAATCATCGTCTTATTCATGTTCGATCGGAGCACCCAAGAATGACCAGCGCCCTACTTGCCCTGGTTTGCATGGTCGTTTATCTGCTCCTCCTCTTTGCGGTAGCCCACTATGCCGACAGGAAGCGCGAGATTGGAGAGAGCATAGTCTCCAATCCTTACGTCTATGCCCTATCGCTCTCCGTCTACTGCACCGCGTGGACCTTTTATGGAAGCATAGGCCGGGCGGCGAGCACCGGCCTTGGATTTTTGCCCATCTACATCGGGCCAACCCTTGTGATGCTGACGGGATGGTTCATCATCAGAAAGATGATCCGCATCTCCAAGGAGCATCGCCTTACATCGATCAGCGACTTCATCAGCTTTCGGTACGGCAGGAGCTACGCCATCGGCTCTCTCGTAACGATCCTGAGCCTGGTGGTGATCACCCCCTACATCGCCCTTCAGCTTATAGCCATCACGAGCTCCATGAACGTGATCGGTGGGGGCCAAGACCTCGGCGTGGAGAGCAAGATGTCAGTTGCTGCCCTTCTGGGCCTCTTCGCAATAATCTTCGGGGCGAGACATCTCGACCCGATGGAGCGGCACGAGGGATTGATCGCAGCCATTGCCTTCGAGTCGATAGTGAAGCTCGTGGCCTTCCTGGTCGTGGGGATCTACATCACATATGGGATCTTCGATGGTTACGGCGAGATCATGAGCGGCGTGATTGCCTCGCCAGAGTACTCGCACCTCTTGAATATCGACTACACATCCTGGTTCACCCTCACGATGATCTCCGCCTTCTCTATCTTATTTCTGCCCCGGCAGTTCCACGTGATGGTTGTGGAGAACTCGGAAGAGCGGCATCTAAAGCGGGCCATGTGGCTATTTCCGCTCTATCTCCTTCTGATAAACCTATTCGTTCCAGCGATTGCGGGAGCTGGACTGCTCTTGAATACCCCCGGGTTCCAGGATATGTTCATCATAAGCATCCCCTATCTGAAAGGTCAGGAGCTGCTCGCCATATTCGTCTTCATCGGCGGAGCATCTGCAGCAACTGCCATGGTTCTCGTGGAATCGGTGGCCGTTGGAACCATGATCTTGAACGAGCTCGAGATGCCTCACCTCATGCGATGGATCGGCAAGGGCAGGGACCTTCCAAGCCTCCTCTTGAACATGAAGAGGTTTAACATACTCTTGGTGATCGGGCTTGGCTACCTGTATTCCCGGGCGGTCGCCTATCACAGCCTTGTAGACATCGGCCTCGTATCGTTCGTTGCCGCAAGCCAGCTTGCCCCAGCCGCCATCGGTGGCCTGTATTGGAGGAAGGGCAGCCGGGAAGGGGCAATGGCCGGTCTCTTCTCAGGCTTTCTGCTCTGGATCTATACAGCGCTCTTGCCGACGATGGTAAAGGCCGACTGGCTCTCAGCGGACCTCTTGGTCCACGGCCCGTTCGGCATCGAGGCGCTACGCCCTACAGCCCTCTTCGGAACTGAGATGGATATGTGGACGCACTCCACATTCTGGACGTTGCTCGTCAATGGATCGCTCTACGTTCTCTTCTCCCTAATGAGCGTAAAGAGCCCGGAGGAGAGAGCCCAGATGGACGGCTTCGTCGGCATCTACGAGGGGGGGAGAAGGCCGGTGCCTGCGGAGAAAAGGGAGATCCGCATAGGGACGGTCGACGAGCTGGAGAGTACCTTGGCGCGGTTTATCGGGCCGGAGAAGGCGGGCCTCGTTGTGAAGGGAGAGCTCGTTCGCATGAACACGAGCAGGGATGGGATAGACGCACGGGAGCTCCTGGAACTCTGGGACCGCGTCGAGAGGACGCTCACAGGATCGCTTGGCACGTCGGCTGCAAGGATCGTCGAGAAGGAGGTCTCGGTAAACCCCGTCGTCGAGGCGGCGAGGCCGACGACGCCGCGCTTCCAGCTGGAGGATAGGAGGATATACGTCGTCCCCGAGAAGGCCTACGAGGTCTTCACCGACCAGATCACCCACGGCATGGAGGGGCTGTGCATCACCACTGCCGATCCCGAGGAGGTTCGCAGCACCTGGGGCTTTGTCGAGACCCCTATAATTCGGCTCAACCACGGCAAAGGCCGGGGGAATAGGTACATCTCGCCCACCAATCTGCCGCTCCTCTTCATCACGATCAAGGGCTTCGTCGAGAAGAGCAAGAACAGCATCATACTCCTCGATAGCTTGGAGTATCTGATCGAGCAGAACCGGGGAATTGCGCCGCCCTCAGAGGTCCTGGACTTCGCAAAGCACCTCGAAGAGCTCTTCCAGGAGGATCGACGAAAGCTCATCTTGCCCATAAGACCCGATTACCTGAACTGCAAGATCTCCTCCGACGTGGAGCCGGTCTCACATCTGCTCCTGGCAGTGGGTCCCCTTCCGGAATACCTCTTGCGGGTCTTCGTGGAGGCGATGGTCTCCGGCATTCCAACGCAGTCCCAGGACGCCGTTTTGCGGGAGATCGGACTGCCCCCCGGCGAGGTTGCCGTCGGGGAATCGGACTCTTGCGATCCGGATATGCGCGAGGGCGTCGCCGGGCCGGTCGTCCATAGGCTCACACGGCGCAGCCTGCTTGCGACGCTAAGGCGAGCTGCCCATCGTATTAAGGAGCTCGATCCCACCTTCGAGATCCATCTAACGCTAGATGACCTATTGAAGAAGTATGGATTTAGCCCATACGAGCTGGTTCTCGTTCCCGGCACCACCTATGTGATAGAGGAGACCAAGCCCATCCAGAGCCTTGAGATATTCGGAGACCTCGTTCGCCGCGGCATGGCAGGCCTCTGCATCAGCAGGTATCATCCGGAGAAACTCCATGAGAGGTATGGCATTGAGAAGGAGAGCATAATCTGGCTGACCCAGAGGGCGCGAGGCGGCCAGGAGTACAGGACGGTTGACCCAACCAACTTCCCTCGCATGTCCACGTTGCTCACCGAGTTCCTGGACCGCGCAGAGGATCCCCTCATTTTGTTGGAGGGGCTCGGCTATCTCATAACTCAGAGCAACTACGAGACTGTGCTGCGTTTCATCCAGTCCCAGAGGGACGAGATCGCCCTCAAGGGGGCCATCTTGCTCGTGCACATAGATCCACTTGCCTTGGACACCAAGGAGGTGCACCGCCTGGAGAGCGAGATGGAGCCTTTGGAGGTGTAACTAAGGCATCAACGATAGGACGCCCATCACCATTGCTGTGACGACCAACCCCGCTATCATCACTCCGAGGGCGATTGCCGGAAATGCATGTCTGAACTTAAATCCGACGAGGAAGGCGACTGCGCAGCCGGTCCAGGCTCCGGTGACCGGCAGGGGTATGGCAACGAACGCCACGAGCGCCATCAAACCGAAGCTCTCATGCTTCTGGATGTACTTCCTTCGTGTGCGTGAGAATAGCCATGTGAAGAATGCGTGGCCACATGGATATCTCATCAGGGCGGTCGATACTGGATCGAGAAAAAGCAGAAGGGGCACCACTGGGAGAAGGTTTCCAGCTACTGCGAGCAGATAGGCTTGGAGCGGATCGAATCCATATACGCCTATGGCAACGGGGATTGCTCCCCTGAGCTCCGAGACAGGCGACATTGCCAGGAGGAGCGTCATCAACCAGCCGGGAATGGCGAACATGGCAAGGGAAAAGGTCCCTCACTCCCCAATGGATCCCTTGATCTCCACGGTGAATATCTTCTCCTGGGCAGGGGAGCTGACCGATATCTTCAGGTCGACGGGTATCCGCCCAAGGGCGATTGCAATCGGCCTCTTCTGATCGAAGGAGACGCCGACTTGCAGGCTATCCCCGAGCTTGGCCAACGTTGAGACGAGGCCATCGATCTCTGGAACGGATACCGAAAGGGGATTCTCCTTATCGCCCTTCACAATGGCGGCCAGCGGGGAGGACGAGTCGCCGGATACTTGAACCCCAATTGATCCATCCTTGCCCGCCCCCTTCACCTTGGCCACAATGGGCTCGCCCTCGGATCCTTGCAGCTTCGCACCTGCATCAACCTTAAGAAGAACCATCTCAATCACCGGCCCAACATCTGTAGATCCTATGATATAAAGGGGAATGGTCGCCGTAAATGTCGATCCACTACCTTCGCTGGCTTGAAGGTACATTCGAGGGATATCGGGGACCGGCCGAAAGGCTGATATCGACATCTTTCCAACTTGTCCCGATGATCGATATAGGGTATATCTCACTGGAGAGCCCCGTTGTGGTTATATCTCCACCCGGTCCGGTGAACGAGGATAGATCGGCCGGAATGGTCATGGTCGGGGATCTTCGGGATGTATCCGTCCAGGAGATCGGGGAGAGGATGGAGGAAGCAAAGGCCCAGGGCTTCTCCGTCTCAGGATTTGATCTCGTCCAGATGGTGGAGGCGGCTCGGTATGCCAGGGAATGCGAATGCCTCATGGAACTCGACCTCTCCGAGTATCGATCGTTTCAGGATCATGTGTTGACGGCGCTCGTCAGAAGGCTCAAGGAGAGCGGGGCTACCCTCTCCCTGAGGATCGATCCGAGAGCGATTGAGGGCGCGGAACCAGCTGCTCTGAGGGATGCCGGCCTCGATCTGCTCCACCTGGATATGAACGGCCTAAACGGCAGCTCTCCAAAGATCATCAAGGCTATATCAGATGCTGGAGGTCCCCCGATAATGGTAGGTGAGAACGTCGGAGACTTCGACCGGGCAAGGACTCTCCTGTCCATGGGCGCAACCCTCATCTCCCTGAGGGGAGCCGATGCGGAGTTCGTAACGTGGCTCTCCAAGACGCTTGCGGAGTACGGTGACCTAATCGGTTGGTACAACGCCCCTAAGCACATATGCGCCGGAGGAGATCTCCGCGGTCTCTCCTTCTGCTGCCCCCCTGTAAAGAACTGCCCTGTCCAGGGCGCTCTCAAGCGTGCGGGCATGACCCCGAAGGAGTTCATGGAGAAGAAGATGCGCCTTGCCAGGGGAACACCCCTCCAGCACGGCGATGGAACCTGTTTTGGGTCCCTCGTCTGGTGCTGCAAGATCACGAAGCCCTGCTTCATGAGGGATGCGGTCCTGCATCGCCTAGGCCTCTCGGAGAGGGATTACATGGAGCTCAAGAGGAAGCTCGCCATAGACCTTCTCAGGCCATGAACGCCGATAATTATGCCCAGTGCGCAGAGCTTGCAATGCTTCTGGAGCTCTCCGCAGGGCCAAAGCCAGGGAACGTGGACAGGTGCCACGATCATCCCGACATGGGTTTTCGCCACTTTCTCGCAAGCGCAGTCTCCGCCTATCCGGTTTTTCGAAAGGCTGCAGCCGGAGAGGCCGGGATCGGAGCCCTGATACTTGAGGCAGTCGAGGGATGGAGACGCTTTGGCATATCGTGCAACACCCACTTCGGCGAGATAACGCTACTCGTCCCTCTGACGATGGCTGCCGGGCGGGAGGGCGATCTGAGAGATGACCTCCTCCGGGTCCTGGAGGGATCCACGGTCAATGACGCAATCCGCTTCTACGAGGCCTTTCGCCTCTCCGGGGCGAGGGTTGCCCGCGTCGACCAGCTCAGCCTCGCGGACCGATCCGCCGAGGAGGAGATCCGCTGCCGCGAGCTCTCTTTGATCGATCTGATGAAGCTCTCGGAGGGGCATGACCTGATCGCAAGGGAATGGTCGAGGGGCTTTTCGAGGAGCTTTCAGCTCTCCGCGCTGCTCCGCGAGAGGGTGGAGGAGTTCGGGCCAAACGACGGCCTCGTCCTTACCTTTCTCGAGGCGTTGGCCGGTCACGATGACAGCCTCATCCAGGCGAAGCACGGGCTCGATAAGGCGAGGGAGGTCTCGAAGAGGGCGGAGGATGCATTATGCGGGGACGATCCCATCCAGCTTGCAAGGGAGCTAGACCATGCCTTCCTGAAGGAAGGGATAAATCCGGGATCGACTGCCGACATCATGGCCGCAAGCCTCTTCATCGCCCTTCGGGATGGGTGTTTTGAGGTGATATTATAATTCTTAGTGATTCCAACTGCGATGATTCGTCCCGCCTTATAACCGATCCGTCGAGGCTCTCGGAGCTCGGATTCGGCGAAGGGATAAACGAGGTGGTCGTCACAACCGAGAGAGACGGCGAGCCAAACGCTGCATCGATCGGCATAATCAAGAGCGGGTTTGACGTGAAGGTGAGGCTCTTTTCAGGGACTCACACATATGAGAACGTGCTTGCAACAGGACAGCTTGTCGCAAACATCACCCACGATCCCATGGTGGTGGTGGAGACTGCTCTTGGCGACCTCTCGCCGAATAGGTTCCAGCGCCGGCACGGTCAGCTTACTTTGAAGGAGGCCGAGTCCTGGGCAGAGTTTCGTTGCGATCCGTTTCGCCTGGACATACTGATCGAGCCGCTCGAGTTCGTCCAGGGCGAGGTGATCCGCCGTGAGTTTCGAGCGATCAATAGAGGTGTAAGCGGCGTCGTCGAGGCTGCCATTGCCGCCACCCGCTTCAACGCCCTAAAGCAGGAATCCTACCTCGATGAGATCAGGAGGATAAGGAGGATCGTCGGCCGATGTGGCGGTCCAAGGGAGATCGCGGCAATGGACCTACTCGTCGAGCGGCTCGGCGACTTCTACTAGATCGTAATCGCGAGGCCCATGACGGTAGTTGAACGACTTCCCTCCGGCTGTCAATCGATCGACGTCCTCTTAGGTGGCGGCTTCGAGGGCGGCATAATCACCCAGATCTACGGCGACTCAGGCAGCGGAAAGACGAACATAGTGCTGCAGCTCTCGATCCAGGCGGTATCCAGGGGGCGAAGGGTGGTCTTCATCGACTCGGAGGGCTTCTCCCCCGAGAGGTTCAGGCAGATCGCTGGGGAGAATGCAAAGGAGATCGCATCGAGGATAATCGTCTTCGAGCCCATGAGCCTCGAGGAGCAGCACGCTGCAATAAGGGAGGCCTCGCAATTGATCAAAGAGGGCGTGGGACTGATGGTCGTCGACTCAGCAACCTCCCTCTACAGGGCGATGCTTGAGGCAGACGACAACAGGCCTCTTAGACGGTCTCTTACTGCCCAGCTCTCCGAGCTACAGGAGATCGCAAGAAGGGAGCAGATCCCTGTGGTCGTCACTAATCAGGTCTACACCGAGATCGAGACTGGCGATCTCCGGCCGATCGGGGGCAGATCGATGGAGCATATCTGCAAGGCGATCATCGCCTTGGAGAGGATAGGCGAAGGGCGCAGAAGGGCGAGGATCATCAAGCACAGATCGGAGCCGGAGGGAGCGGCGGCCCAGTTCGCACTTACCGCCACAGGCGTGGAGTGAGCCTCACAGCTGGTGCGTCATGATCAATGCCGCCTCGCCATCCGAGTAGTAGGCGGGAGAGATGGTCTCCGGAGCAAATCCCATCGAGGCGTAGAGGGCTTGTGCCCTCCGGTTGCCGATCCTTACCTCAAGCGTGACCGAGAGGGCCCCCATCCTCCGAAACCCCCTTATGATGGCTGCCATCAAACTGCGGCCGATTCCCCGGCGCTGGAACCGGGGCCGGATCGCCAGCCAGAAGATCCTGCCCTGGAGCGGCGAGTGCATGAATCCGAAGATGAAGCCTGCCACCCTGCCGGAGACCTCCGCCACGAGCACGGTTTGGGGATGGTACTCGTAGAAGATCGTGAATATATTGGCGTCGTAGCCTCCCTTGACCTCGCGGTCCAGGTCGATTACCTCCTGCATATCGCCTGGCCGAAACCTCCTGATGATCAAAGGCTCCGTGCTCTCCTGACTTTCCGGGGATGATGCGGGCAAGCCTATCGATCGATGCGGCCCTTTCGAGATCTTAGAAATATTTCTCCCTCTCCGCTCATTTGAGATATCCCGCCAGGTCGGCGATTGAATCAATCATCATATCCGGCCGGACGGAAGCGGATGCCACGAGATCAGGCCGGAACTTCCCTGTCCTTACGAGAATTCCGAACATGCCGAGCGCCTGGGCTCCGCCAACATCGGTTATGACGTCGTCTCCAATCATCGCAGTCTTTTCAGGAGCGGCCCCCATATCATCAAGCGCCATTCGGAAGAAGCCGGGGGAAGGCTTTCCCACCAGGTCTGCCTCGATTCCTGTCGCGTACTCGAGCGCTGCAACGAAGGGACCGGTCGAGAGGACGAGGCCCCCTTCCTCCTGCCAGTATCGATCCCGCTCGAGCGCAAGAAGCCCTGCGCCATCGAGGATCAAACGGAGAGCCGCATTCAGCCTCTCGAACGTCATCTCCGCTCCCGCATCGCCCATCACGACGTAGTCGACGTTTTGATCGGAGAGGGTGATTCCGCTCCCCAGGAAGTCGCACTCGACATCCCCAGTCGTTAGGAGGTAGCATCTCTTCCGACCTTCCCGCCTCATCCTCTCGACTGCGGCGAGGGACGGCGTAAATATCCTCTCCTCCGGTATCGAAAAGCCCATCTCCGAGAGCCGCCTTGCGACAGAGCTTCTTTGCCTGCGCGTGGAGTTGGAGACGAAGCGGTAGTTGTAGCCCTTCTCCTCCAGCATCTCCAGGAGTCGGGCGGCACCTGGGACCGGCTCTTTGCCCACGTAGAGGACGCCGTCGAGGTCGATGAGGTACGATTCGATATCCATCTCGGCTAATAATTGCCGCCATCGCTAATAAAAGCTCCCTATGACCGAACGAGTGGATGAGGTCATCTTTTATATCAACGAGGGCCAACTGGCTAAGGATGAAGCGAACCCCGGCCGCTGTCGCACTGATGCTATTGCTGAGCATTGCCTTGGCCGGAGCGGATATCGGGGGAATCTCCTTCAATAACTCTGGAGAATCCAGCTTGAATGCGGCCGTTTCGAGCAGTAACGCAACCGATGTCAATATGAGTTCGGCAGTTTCGGCCCCGTTCGCTTCCGATTCCAGCCTAAATACCGCTGTTTCGAGCAGGAACGCCACTCTTTTTGGCCTGAACGCCACAAATGCCAGCCTGAACGCGACCGCAGCAGGCCTAAGCGGCTTCAATGGGACGACCTATCGCGTCTCGCCGTCGACGGTCGTTGTGGAGCTGCCGGTCAACGCAAGCAGCATGGAGGTCGTCCTCCTCCAGAAGGCGGATTCTATTGCGCTTCAGGATGCAGTTCTAGGAACGGTGATGATCAACAGCACCTACACCTTCTGGCGGGGCGAGCACCGGTATAGCCTCGTATTTCCAAGAGGGGTCAATGGCCTCCTTCGAATCGAGCTTCCAGGCCAGGGGCAGCGGTTCATCTCACCCATGAGCGTCTCCGGGGCGGTAAGGGTCGTGCTTCCGCCGGGCTATGCAACCGGGGAGAGGATGCTTGGGATCGCAAGGCCTACGCCTGCAAGCGTCGAGGTCATCGACGGCGTCTACATCCTCACATGGGACGAAGCCCCGCCGGCACTCGACGTGAGCTACTACAGGGTGGATGCTCCCCGCTACCTCCAGATGTCGCTTCTCCTCATCATCTTTCTCGCCTCCCTCATCGCCCTTGACTACTACCTGAGCATGAAGCGGCTCCGGTCGATTCGCGAGGCAGAGGAGGGAGCCACCAGCTCTAAGTAGACTGACGCGAGAGTCCCAACCATGAGTGGGCCAAAGAGGATCTGCAGCGGAGTCTACGTGGTTGGGGGGCCGAAGCTCTCCCACTCCTACGACTGCTGCGTCTACCTGGTGGATGCAGGAGGTGAGCTGGTGCTTGTGGACGCGGGCGCCGGCCTGGGCGTCGAGAGGATCGAGGAGAACATGCGCCGGCTTGGATTTGATGCCGGGCCCTCCACCCTTATCGCAACGCACTGCCATATCGACCATGTGGGAGGGATGGCCGCCTTGAAGGAGCGACATAACTGCCTTGTTATCGCCCACCTCCAGGACCGCGCGGGGATCGAGGGGGACGATCCAGGCCTTACGGCCGCAGGGATGTACGGCCTCGAATACACTCCGGTCATGGTCGATACGTTATTGATGGGCGAAGAGGAGGTCTTGCGCCTTGGAGATATGGACTTTCATTTCCTGCATACGCCCGGCCATACGCCGGGATCGATCTCGGTCTGGATCGATTGCGACGACGGCCGCGTCCTTTTCGGGCAGGATATCCACGGCCCCTTCTCGCCCCGCTGGGGATCGGACATGGACGACTGGAGGAGGTCGATGGAAAAACTGCTTACGCTTGATGCCGATATCCTATGCGAGGGCCATTTCGGGATCTACCGGGGAGGCGATGTTCGGTCGTACATCGAGTCCTATCTGAAGAGATACGGGAAGGCGTAAAAATCGCAAGGAAAGTATTTATTAGATTATTTATATAAATTGAGCTAAAAATATTGAGGGGCACTGGGCGAATGGGATAAGAGGTCAAGCAACCTCCCCATTCCCCATCAACTCAGTCCACGGGTTGATCTCCCGTAACATGCCAAATGCAGAGTTGGCCGCCCTCCGCCCTTCCCGCAACGTGGATCATCCCTGTCGTCTCATCGAATATGGCGCTTGGATCCGATGATATAATGCTGCCTCCCATTGACTGCCACTCCCCCAGCAGGTTGAGCCAAAGATGGCTATCGCTGCCACATACAAACGCCCAGAGATTGCAGTTTGAATCGGCAACCACCGCGGGATTCGCGTCAAAGGATGGGGTAGGTTCCAGGATAGTGCCGCCTAGGCCGGTCCAGCCGGTGCCATCCATGTACTCCCATAGAGATCCGTCACTACCGCGAACGAATGTGCATATAGCCTGCCCTAATGGATAGAATATAGGGATTGCATCGGATGTGATGATGCCTCCGTGGCCGATCCAGCTTCCGTCCGCGTTTTCGTAGAGGGCACCGTCGCTTCCCTGGACGAAGACGTGCATGACTCCAAGCTGATCGAAGATCACCTGCGGATTCGATGTTGTCCAGCCGCCGAGGCTGTACCAGCTGCCCGTCAGCGTATCACAATCGAAGTCGTTTATCCAAACACTGTTATCAAGGCCAATGACAGCGATCTTCAGGTGCCCATCCTCTGGGGAAAGGGCGGCGCTTGGATCGAAGTTGCTAAAACCTCCAAGTGACACCCAACCGCCGTCAAGCATCCTATCCCACAAGGATCCATCGAGTCCCATGACGAAGACGTGGATCCTTCCAAGGTCGTCCTTTACGGCATAGGGATCTGATGTGATACGCCCGCCCAATATTTGCCATGTTCCATCGACGTAATCACAGAGGGAGTCATCGCTTCCTCTGACAAAGACGTGGATTCTGCCTTCTGCATCCTGGATCATGGATGGGCTTGATGGCGTGATGTAGCAATCAATGATTTCCGCCACGCAGCGAGGATTTCTCGTTAATCTTACTATCCACGAATCACTGGGACCGTGATTTCCGCCAACGTCGCCGTCGTCAGACGAGGTTATTCCAGCTAGGATATATCCGTTACCCATCTCCTGGATGTCATATCCATTATCGCCTTCGCTTCCCCCAAGGCATCTCTGCCACTCCAGCGTCCCGCTTGAGCCTAGCTTGAAAACCCAGCAATCAGAGCCAAGGTGTTTTCCGATGACATCACCGTCTTCGGATACGGTAGATCCGCTTACGATAAAACCACCGTCTCCCGTTTGCCTGATGCTATGTGCCAGATCAATGAAGCTGCCCCCCAGGCACTTCTGCCACTCTAACGGCCCTCCTTCTGATGGGCCTAGCCTGACGATCCAGCAATCACTAAATCCGTGGTTTCCGCTGACATCGCCGTCATTGGACGAGGTATCTCCAGCTATGATATAGCCATTGTTAGAGGTCTGCTGGATGCAAAATGCATAATCATCGTAGCTGCCACCCAGGCACTTCTGCCACTTTAAAGCCCCTGTTTGATCCAGCTTGACCACCCAGTAATCCGATCCACCGTGGTTTCCGCTGACATCGCCGTCATTGGACGAGGTATCTCCAGCTACTATATAGCCACCATCAGAGGTCTGCTGGATGCTATATGCGTAATCCTCGCCGCTGCCTCCCAGACATTTTTGCCACTCTAAAAACCCTGTTTGATTTAGCTTGACAATCCAATAATCGGCTCCACCGTGGTTTCCGATGATATCACCGTCATTGGACGAAGTCTCACCACATACGATATAGCCACCGTCAGAGGTCTGCTGGATGCTATATGCATAATCATCGCCGCTGCCCCCCAGGCATTTCTGCCACTCCAAAGCCCCTGTTTGATCTAGCTTGACAATCCAGTAATCGGCTCCACCGTGGTTTCCGCTGACATCGCCGTCATTGGATCCAGTGGATCCGCTTAGGATATAGCCTCCCAACGTCTGCTGGAGGCTATTTCCATACTCATCGCTACTGCCCCCCAGACACTTCTGCCACTCTATCGCCTTTGTTGGGCCTAGCTTGACTACCCAGTAATCGGTTCCACCGTGGTTTCCGCTGACATCGCCGTCATTGGACAAGGTATCTCCAAATACGATATAGCCACCGTCAGCTGTTACATCGATGCTACCTGAAAAATCATCGCTGCTGCCCCCCAAACATTTCTGCCACTCAATATATTGGGCCACAGCAGGCGTAATCGAAGCAAAAAAAAGAGCAAGACAAAAGAGGCCGGTGCCTCCTAAATATTTGCGTTTCTTCATTGCTAACGCCCCCTTATAAAGTACCTATCACCACATAACTATCTTTATGTATTAAAACATTTTGGCGGAGGGCAATATCGCCCAACGATTTATGATCACCTCCAAAGATCCAATAATTTGCTAATCAGGCGCCGATGCCCTCTCTGCCGGCGAAGCCGTGCCATCAGCTGCCCTTAATCCCTTCTGCTCGATCTCCCTATGAAATATCCTCCTGAGTATCACGAGCATGCAGGAGATCCCACCTGACCTCCCACACCTTTAGGCACATAGGACCTGAGCATAGCGATCTGTTGTGACTATGTAGGCACAATGAATATTTGCGATAATCAGCATCAACCACCCAATTTGTCTGCACTTGTGCCTAATCAATTGGGAACTCAGGATCCCACGGACGGCGACCACTTGTTTGTCGATCGAATGCCTCGGCCGTGAGGGGGCCGGCCCTTGAATCCTATGGACCAAGGGCTCTTATCTCCCTCTATCCACCGAACGATCTGCTTGAATACCTCCCCATCATGTCGTTGTGCAGATCCAGAGCTGGCCATCGGACCCTCTTGCAGCCACATGGACAAGCCCCGTCTCCTCATCGCACACTGCGCTTGAATCCGATGACAGGACGCCGCCCCTTGAGTACCACTCACCCAGCCGGTTGAGCCAAAGGCTGCTATCGCCAGCAGAGACAAACGCCCTGAGAGTCTCGCCAGAATCGGCGATCATTGCGGGATTGGCCCTGTAGAATTATGCATTGAACTCCATGATATAAAAGGCCCGTCTGGATGAGTGGAGGGCTTAACTTGATGCCTGCGCCAATTGCTCATGTCCGTGATCAACTGTACGAGCTATTGGACCTGCCGTTGTGAGTGGGCTACTCTGAAGTGTTATTTATCCAATACATGACACATAATGTGAATCAATATTTGTATATATCTAATATTTAATAGCATAAATCCTCGAAGCCAGGAGTATCTGATATAAAAATCTACATTATGAGGATATCTTATAGCATCATTTTCATGTTTTTCACTTCTACGAAATATTTACCCCCAAAAGTACGCATCAATTTCTTAACATATTGTATTTATGTATCGTCGATTTTCTTAGAAAAGTATATAAATATGCTATCCATTAAGGCATATGGGGGAATCTCAAAGAGGTGCATACACGCTTTATCGCGAGCATGTCTTCAAAGGCGATTCTAAGATAAATTGCTACATAGCACCGACGGGCCCATACCCCTACCGATGGGCTTGGATGAGGCTAATCTAATTTAATATTCAGTTTATACAGCGGTTGGAATGATGCTGCTCGAATGAGCCGCATCGCTGGAATTGATTGCAGCGAATTTAATCGGAGACATCATTATGTCATTGGATGAGATTAAGGCGATTCGGGCGGCTGTAAGCGATAAGGGTCTTGGATGGTCGGCTGGAGCAACCTCCATGACCAAGCTCTCCGATGCAGACCGAGCGAAGTACCTGGGCCTGTTGGTCGATGCGGAGGAGATGAAGGCGATGAAGGCAGCGCTCGCACACGAGGATGCGCTGGCTGCAAGCGAAGGCATAGCCTTCAGCTATCCATCGTCATGGGATTGGAGGAGCGTTGCAGGCAGGGACTGGACTACATCGATCAAGGATCAGAAGGGATGCGGCGCATGCGTCTCTTTTGCAACGACCGCTGTTGTCGAGTCCAATTTGGAGATATTCAGGAGGAATCCTTACCTCGAGCCCGACCTATCCGAGGCGGACCTCTTCTTCTGTGGTGGGGCCAAGTGCACGGGATGGAGCTTCGAGCCTGCCCTGAACTACGTTCGCGATAGGGGAATTCCCGATGATGCCTGCTTCCCCTACAAGGACCAGGACCAGCCCTGCAAGACCTGTTCCGACAGGGCGAAGAGGATAATCAAGATACAGGGCTGGAGGAAGATCCTCAACGAGTCCCAGGCGAAAGAGTGGATATACCGCCACGGCCCGCTCGTCTCGGGAATGGCGGTCTTCGACGACTTCTTCTCCTACAGGGGCGGTGTTTACCGGCACGCCCGCGGGAGACCTGAAGGGCTATCACGCGATAGCGGTTGTGGGATATAACGAGGCCGAGAGATGCTGGATCTGCAAGAACAGCTGGAACACCTCCTGGGGGGAGAAGGGCTGGTTCAAGATAGGCTATGGCGAGTGCGAGCTGGGCAGATCATTCTGCTTCTACACTGCGGAGTTCCCCACCCTAGATGACGACATCATCATGCCCAAGGCCGGAAAGGTGGTTGCGAAGTTCAAGAACAAGTCAGCTGGCTTCGATAACGAGTTTCAGCTTGCTTATCCGACGGCGAAGACCATCTTCAAGGCAGTCGATTCGCTTGTAGGAAAGAGCTTCGACGTCGGCGCATTCTCCGCAGGCCAGAGGCTCATCTTCGCCCTGAAGACACCCGACGGCAACACCTACTACACGCTGCACGCCTGGAACAAGGACGCTTGCGACCACGTCATCAAGGTACAGCGAGGAACCACTAAGTGGGATCTCGCTTGGGAGGACCTCTATGGCCTCGGCGACAGGGACTATAACGACGTCGTCGTGGAGATAGAGGTGGTCTAAGGACCACCCTTCTCCCTTCTTTTTTCCGTCGTTTCCGCTACGCCGAATCCTTCCAAGAGCTCACATATATCCTATAGCCAAAGCGGCTGAGGGCCGGGATGCGAGGCTGGATAGCCGACTCCACGATCCTTGAGAAGCGCTCCTGGATAAAGCATGGATCGAATAACCGAAGCCTGCTCATGAATAGGTAGCCTTGGCAGGGCTTGAAGTCGAAGCCCTTTGCGGAAAAGGGCTTGAAGCCGGCGCCCTCCAAGAGGCCTCGAAAGGCCTTCGGTGATATGTACTCGGGCGGATCCATCCTCTCGCCGCATAGGCGGCGCATGAGCGTTGTCGGGGACCGGCTGTTGAAGAAGTCGACCGTGAGCATCCCGCCGAAAGAGAGCACGCGGCCGAACTCAGCGAGGGCGGCCTCGGCCTCTTCCATCGATGAGAGGCAGGTCAAGACGCCACTAGATATCAAATGATCGAAGGACCCATCCTTGAAGGGAAGGCTGGCGAGGCCGCCCTGGACGAGGTGGACGCGACTCATACCCCTCGTCCTGGCAGCCGCCCGATCGAGCATATTTCTAGAGAAGTCGATTCCGACATAGTCGAATACCGATCCTGGATATAGACGCAACGCGTGCATCAAGAGGTTGCCGTTTCCGCATCCCGCATCGAGAACCAGGTTCTTTCCTCCATCGAAGCAGAAGCGCGAGACATCCTCCTCGAACTCCATAAGATGCCGGATGATGAACGCTGGCGCATCACCGGGCAGATCCCGCGCATACCTCAGCTCAACCTCCGATCCTTCCTTCGTCATGCTCTCCCAGAAGAGACGCTCTTCCCTGGCCTCATGATCTGGCGATTTCGCGGACTTTGCAGGAATTGCCTTCGTCATATGCATATCTCGACCGATCCTTTGATCCACTTCCCATCCGCTAATGTCTCCAGGATATCAACGGCTCGGTCGGCTGGGGGTCTATCCCCCGCTTACCCCTATCATTGCCTTGCTAAGCGCTGGATGTAGGGGCCCGATCGGCAGTAACTCCTAACCTCATTCTCTCCATCCATCCAGCCTCGCCTTGCGAAGCGGGGCATCTCAACGGCCCGGTCGGCTGCCCTTCATCCTTTCTTCCTCTTCAAGATCCAGAGGATAACTAAGGCTCCGCCCAGGTTTATGATAAGTATCAGCGCGATCCCGATCGAGTTCCTGGAGGGCGCCAAGCGGTATGAGGACTTCGCCGTCCTGAGGTCGAGCGTTCTGTGATCGCTTATGCAGACCTCCTGCGATGATCCTTGCGCGCTTAAATTGTAGATGCCCCGTACCAAGTCGGAAAAGGTGTATCTATCGAGGCCATCTGCCTCTGCTACGATCACTCCGTCCTTGGAGACGGTCACCATTCCGGGCGAGTCGAGGATCACCTCGAGCCGAAAGCCACTTTTTAGGGGGATGATCTGACCCTCGCCGAGGTCGGCGTTCAATTCGAGGAGGTCGAGCAATGTGGGCGCGATATCTGTCTCCTGCCACACGCCCCCCACGATCAGCTCATCGATGCCTGGGCCGAAGAATACGAGGGGGACGCGCCTGCTCTCGAGCAAGCCCGCGTACATCTTCGAGGCATGTCCCCCATCGCCTGAGGAGAAGGCCATGCCGTGGTCTGCGGTCACAACCAGTAGTACTTCATTCCTCTGACACGCCTCTCGCAGACCTCCGAGTGTCTGATCGAGGCCCTGGATCACCTCTACATAATCCTCTGGCCCCAGGTTGTGGCCGGCCGTATCGACGGCTCCCGCGTTTACGAACAAAATGAAGGGCCGGTCCATGCTCTCCACGATCTCGGCCGCCGCATCCAGGGCCCAGCGATTGTAGCTGATGTAGGCGGCGCATCCCTCTCTCCCGCTGTAGTTCTCGTATGAGGTCCGCCATCCATTGAGTAGATCGCGAAGATCCGGGGATAGGCCTCGATCGAGAAGGACGGGCTCCCCTCCTCCGATGGAGTTATCGGGGAAGTAGAGGCAGCCGTCCTGCTCTTTGAGCATCTGGTCGAAGTCGCCCCGCTGTAGGATCGCAAGGCAGATGTAGCCCCCTTCCCTGGCTCTATCGAATATCGTCGCATTTGGGACGGAGACATCCTCCTCGTTCGCCTTCGCGCGGCCGGTTACAAGGACGCTATGGCTAGGGCCGGTCTCAGGTATTGGCACCCGCAAGTCCAGCACCCTCGTCCCGCCTCCGGTTAAGTTGTACAGGACTGCGCGCTCGACCGGTCGACCCTCGATATTGAAGGCCTGATACTCCGGATAGACGTAGGAGGATCCAAGTCCGTCGATCACGATGATCACCGCCCCCTCCGGCGAGCCGGCCTCGGCCGTCGAGGCTGCCGAAAGTGCGAATGCGAGCAAAAAAAGAAGGAGAGCGGCCATCAGAAGTCTGTCATGATCCGGTACTGGTCGATCTCCGTCTGCTTGAGGCCGGCTAGGAACCTCTCTGCAGTGTCCCTTATGTCCTTGGACCTCGTAATTGCCCGTCCAACCACTATGATGTCTGCGCCTGCCTTCAAGGCCTCGCCGACGGTCTCAACCCTGATCCCGCCTGCCACAGCTACCAGGATCTTCCGCGTCTCCGATCCCATCGACTTGATCTCCTCGATGCCCTTCCAGTTGTGGCTGCTGCTCTCCATGTCGATTGCCCTGTGAAGCTCTACGACGTCTGGCATGGCATCGAGTCCCCTCAGGACGGCAAGGGGGTCTGAGACGTTCAGCATATCGATTATCGAATAGATGCCCGTCTTTCTTGCTTCCTTTATCGAAAGCTCAATAGTCTTTCCTGGCGCAAGGCCGGATATCACAACAGCATCTGCCGTCGCATCGGCTGCAAGGCGCACCTCAAGGTTTCCGGTGTCAAGCGTCTTGAGGTCCAGGATGACGAACGCGCCGGGTCGAACTGCCCGTATCTCCTTTACGACCTGTACCCCTAGCATCTTCGCTAAGGGAGTCCCTACCTCAATTACTATGTGATCGCTTTCAGGGAGGCTTGATAGCACCCGGCGAACTTCCGCCAGGTCCACGAGGTCTAACGCCACCTGGAGATATGGGGGATCCCATAGGCGCGTGACCCGGAATCCCATAACCGGGTGGGTCGACCTATCCTTCTCATAGAGCACGAGGTCGATTCCCGGGAAGCCAGCCATCGCCCTCTGTAGTGCGAGCTTTGTCGCACCGTAGTTGTATCTGTAGATAGCCTCGAAGTCCTTTGCCTGGGGATGGATGAAGACGGAGGCTATCACCACCAGGTCCTCAGTCTTATCCCGGGGGATGACGCCCTCGGCGACGGCGTCGGCCACGGCCTTGGCTACAGCAGTCTGGGCCGGCCCGAATATCTGGGCTGCCTGATCCATGTTCTTGACTGTAACCTTGGGCACGATCAATGTGGCAGGCTTGGTAGGCAGATTCGGCCGAATCACCGATATGAGGGGGGTATGGCCGGCGGAGAGCTGCGATATACCGTTCGCGAAGGCTGTCCCCACCGGACCGTCCTTATCCCCGATTATAAGATCGATATGAGCAATCTCTGGCTCCTTTCCCATAAGAGCCTCTCCAACTAAAAACAATGGTTCACCTCAATTATCGGGAGTAAGCCGTCCCCTATTAATCCTTTCGCCATCGCGGCTCCTCGGATCATATGATCTCAAGGAGGATCAATGGCGCGAGGATCAGCAGCGTGATCCCGGTCGCAAGCCTGATCTGGGCGCGGTAGTCCTTCCTGAACCGGTCCACCTGTTCCGGCGTCAAGCCTATCGTCATCATGCCACCGAGGAGCAGGACGGGGAGGACCACGCCCAGGTTGTATGCGACTAGATATACCGCTCCCGCCTGGTAAGCGTTTGTGGCTATCATATCGAGGATTGCGATGTAGACTGCGCCTACGCAAGGGACCTTAACCAGCGAGAAGAGGGCCCCCGCCAGGAAGTAAGTGCTTGCGCGTGACGAGGCAATCGACCTCTCCATGTAGGCCAAAGCCCAGTCGGTTCGAAATAACGACTCCTTTCTCGCATACAGCCTTCTAGCATCCACTATGTGCACGAGTCCAACGATTGCTAGAAGGCCGCTCAGGGCATATCTGAAGGAGGGGATCATCCTTCCCACCATCGCGTGGAGCATCCCCAAGCCCACCAGCAGATATACTGCGAATATGCCCAGGCAGAAGCAGACGACCATCTTCATGATGTCCCTCCTCTGCCCCGACGACGATATCACCGCTGTAGCCAGGAATGCCAGTATCCCAAGAAGGCATGGATTGAAGCCGGCAAGGAGGCCTGCCAGGAATACGGCGACGATCGAAGCAGGCGTGACCGTTGATGTGACGAGGGGCGGCGCCGTCCCCTCGTCATCGGTCGGGGGCTCAGCCGCTTCCTCGATGAGCTCCCTCAGCCTCTCGTCATCTCCCTCGTAATCCTTGTAATCTATTGCCCTGTCCACGAGGATGATTGCAGGGATTTTTTTTACATTGTACTCCTTGATCAGGCGGCGGCCCTCTTCGCTTGTGAAGTCGAGCTTTATTAGATCGGCATCGGGAAGGATCTCCTCGATGGCCCTCTCCGCGGCTGCGCATTTTACGCATCCCGGCGACTCGATCAGTATCACCTCGCCTGCGCTAGCGGTTGCAATCAGCATAAGCGCGAGGAGGGCCGCGATGCTGCCAGGGGGCATGGTCGACTAAGGTTAAAGAGGATCTATAAAAAGTGGAGGGCCAAGAAGGCCCCGTCAGCCATCCTTCTATTCAGGCAAGCGTCCTGTAGACCAGCTCTGCAGTTCCTTTCTCAAGCCCGATCGAGGCGTCGCCCTGGGCCACGACTATGAGGGAGAAGGGGCATCCGGTGTAGCACGTCTCCACCGCTTTCTTGACCAGGTCGGTGGCATCGATCGAGACCGTGCCCTTCCCGGCGACGGTAGATGCTGCTCTTGGATCCAGATCGTAATCGTTGCGATCATCCCAAGTGAAGGTCTCCAGCGTCTCGCCGTGGAGGAAGTAGACGTAGATTCCTCCAGACTCCTCTATGTCGGATACTGAGATGGTAAGAGTTGCCTGGTCGATGATATCGGGCGAGGTTGCACCGACGGTGCCGAAGTTCGGCTGGAATCCCAGGTAGACCTCCCTGATGGGCTCTCCGCCTATGGACGTTGCCCATAGGGTCTGCTCATCTGCGAATGGTACGTCCGGCTGCGCCTCATCGATGTACGTCTCCACATTGCTGACCAGAGTAAAGGCTCCGGCAGAGGCCATCCCAAGCATGGTTGCCATGCACAATATCGTGTATATGTATCTCAAGCCAAACACCTATCATAGCTCTTGGATCATCCATTGGCCGGATCGATGAAGAAGCTTGCGTTCATCTATGGCCTATATGAAGAATCATTCGATCGAGGCCCAGCGGGCCATCCATCTAGTCCTCATGTGACCCCTAGCTCCACGTTAGGTTTATAAGCATCACCAGGGCACTCTCCCTCTGGTGGTCGGTTGGGGTTCATAAACTGGCAGCGCATGAGATGCAGGATCCCTCTGATGCTCTTGATCGTCATCTGCTCGTCCTGTTTTGGGCAGGCGGTAGCATTTGATATACAGAACGCGATCGATCGGGCATCACCCGGGGATACGATATCGGTACCTGCAGGGATCTACGGTCCTGTGAAGATAGATCATAGCGTCGATCTGGTGGCAGAGCCTGGCGCGATCATCAGGACGACGGGAAACGAGGCCTGCATCATGGTGAAGGCAGACGATGTGCTCGTCTCCGGCTTCATCGTAAGGGGGGGCCTCTATGGGATCTATCTAGATGGGGCCGAAGGCTGTCGCATATCGGATAACACCGTCATCTACTGCAAACAGCCTGGCATAGCGCTGATATTCTCCGATAACAACACGATCGAAGGGAACAACGCAAGCTTCAACGGCATCGAGGGGGAGGGATGGTATGGCATATACCTCTCCAACTCGAATAACAACACAATTCAGAAGAACGTTGCAAGCAACAACGGCGCATATGGCATAGACCTCTTTCCCTCCTGCAACGATAACGTCATCGCCGACAACATCATGGAGGGGAACATGTATGGTCTCTACATGTTCACCGGCTGCTCGGGCAACGTCATCGTTGGAAACGTCATGTCCAATAACAGAAACTCCGGGCTGGACATGCGCTTCAACTGCCACGATAACGATGTTATGAACAACACGATGAGCCAAAACGCGGTATCCGGCATATCTCTGCTGGACTCGGAAGGGAACCTCATCTTCGGAAATGAGCTATCCTCAAACGAGCGCTTCGGCCTTCATCTGCTCGGGAGTGGTGGAAGTAACCTGATCACCTATAACCGGATCGATGAAAGCAGAACGGGCATATTCGTGGAGTCGAGCGGAAACGTCCTTTACGGAAACAGGCTGCGCGACAACGTGATTCAGGCTGAGGACCGGGGACGCAATAATTGGAACGCCACCTATCCAGAAGGGGGCAACTACTGGGCCGATTACTCGGGCGAGGACCTCATGAGCGGGACTCTGCAAGATCGGCAGGGAAGCGATGGTTTTGGAGACTCCCCTTACCGGATAAGCTCCGAGTCCATGGATATGTATCCCATCATTGGCGAGCGCTTCGTGCCGATCCAGTTGATTGGAAGCGAGATCAATCCAAGAGAGGCGACCATCGGCGATGAGGTCGAGATAAGAGCGAGGTTTGAATCCATCTACGGCCTCTCCCAGGTCTCAGTGCGCGTAATCGAAGCCTCTGGATATGTGCGCATGGAACCTGTAGGCGCTATCTACAAGGGACGGCTTGCCACAGCTCTCTTCAACCCTGGGACCTATCGGCTGGTGCTAACTGCCACAGATAGAAGGGGATATGAACTAGAAGAGACGATAGGCGAGGTTATGCTTCACTCCAGGCCGGGAAGGGACTTCCAGGCGGCCATCGCGGAGATGAGCGGAAGATGAGGAAGGCTTAATGTCGATATTCAATCTCACAATACTCGGCCAGGGGAAATGCCTCCCAACTGGCCGCGCGAATCGGGGAAGAAAGGCCTTATACTTGCTGCTGGTCCTTGTGACTGCTTTCTCCCTCACGGGAGGGTGCGTTGCGGTATGCACGACGTGCGGAGGAGTTGCTCCAGACAACGAGGATCTTCACAGGGAGTTTCTGGACACTCTCGGTCCGGAGACGGAGGAGGTGTTAGGTCCCGCCAACACCGCCCAGAAGGCCCGCTTGACCAATCCCGCCTATCAGGCCATGCTGGATAACGAGTCGGGTATATCGAGCGAGGCATCGAGCGAGGCCACATCTCAGGCGGTGGCAGACGTGGCAGCCCAGCCTCTCGTCAGGAGCTCTGCCGAGGGCACCATGCTGGTCTCAGTCTCGGGAGTCTCTCGATCCGATCTCGTCTTGGACGTGGGCGATGGCGCCGAGTCCTACATAGATGGAGCAATTCACATCGAGTACTCGGACTTCTTCGACGAAAATAAGAGGATCAAGTCGATTCCAGATCTCGCAGCCGTGTTGGGGCAAGCTGGCATATCGAGGGAGGACTCGCTTGTGATCTACGGGGAGTGCATCCCATGTGGGGGTGGCCCATCTGCTGCAACATTCGCCTACTGGGTCATGCGCTACCTTGGCCATGATCGGGTTCGCCTGCTCGATGGAGGAGTTGCGGAGTGGGCACAAGCGGGCTTTTCAGTGCAGCAATCGCCCTCGGTCAAGGTGCCTGTGGAATACTTGGCCCAGCCGAATCCCGATCTGCTCTCCAATTACGAGTATCTGACCGCATCCGGCGCCCAGATAGTCGACGCCAGGTCTTTCATGGAGTTTGGATCTGGCTCGATTCCCCGTTCCATCAACATACCCTATGAGGAGGTTCTGCAGGGCGGACGGCTCAAGGATGCTGCCTCCCTGAAGGCCTTATTCAGCAAGCTGAACCGGGATCAGCCTGTGGTGGTTTATGATATCAGCGGCGTCAAAGCCTCAGCGGTCTGGTTTGCGTTGACCATGGACGGCTTCGACGCTAGGCTCTACTCATGGTCCCGCTGGCTCGATCAGAAGCCCACGCTGAATATCGACCTCGCAAGCGTCTGGGCAGAGCCCAATCCATCAACCCCTGGCCCTGTGGAGATCTATGTCTCATTCGAGGCAGGTCCAAACCTGACCTCCGAGTCCGTTCAGCTCGTGGCCGAGGAGGCTGAGCCTGCGGCCGAGGAGGCTGAGCCTGCGGCCGAGGAGCCTCAGCCGGTGGTCGACGGAAACGACTCGAACCTCTCCTTGAATGTGATGGGCTGCGCAACATGCGAGCCGATCACGATCTACACAGGGGGAACCTTCGGCGCCAACAAGGCCTCCGGGGTGCAGCTGGGCTCCTATGGCCAGACCGCCGGGGGCGACTTCGCGTGCCAGGTAGTGATCAAGAACTCACAGGGCGGGGAGGTGGCTCGAGTGGCCATGAACCAGGCCGAGGAAGACCTGTACAAGGGAGTCTGGGAGGCATCCGGTGCGGCAGAAGGGAGATACGTGGCCTCGATAATCGTCTCTGCCTCGGGGATCTCGAAGACCTTCGCCGACGTGCTCTCGATCGAGATAGCAGGTGACGCACCAGCGACTACTGTTAGGAGGTTGGGACGGTAGAGGGAATGGACTCGGATCTCTCCCTCTCTCTTTTCATGGTCGGCATGGCCGTCCTGGCCGCTAATACGGCTGCGTTGGACGGCCCGGCTATCCCGGATCCCGCGTCGGCCTGGTTCCAGAAAAGCTCCCTCTCCCTCGTCAGCTGGGGCGGGCAGGATCAAACGCCTCCGATGATATCCTTTCCTCATGTCTTTCCCACCTCGCTAAAGCTCGGCGATCCCCCTGCTCAGGTGAGCGTCTATGTGCGCGACGAGGCCGGCGTCTCGATGGTCTCAGCTCTTATCGGAAACCGGCAGATCCTGATGCTCGACCTCGATGGCGATAAGCGCTATTCCGGATACATCGGCTCCAACCTTCCCCCCGGCGAGTACTCCATATCCATAGTGGCCCTCGATAGAGCGGGAAACGTTGCCAGGAACGAAGACCTGAGCATCTCCCTTCATGATCCATCTGACCTGAACGGCAACCGGATCGAGGACTCGTTGGAGCGATTGGGATCCCAGGACGAGCGGGTGATCGTTATGCACGACAGAAACCTCTCCTGGCAGCGGCCTTCAGCGAGCGAGGAGGGGAGTTTCGTTGTGATCGAGGGAAGCTCCATGGTACTCTCCGGAGACGAGATACGCGAGCTTGCCCGGCAGAAGGGCGTAAAAGGAGTGTATAAGGATCAGGTGCTCAAGGTGCTCTCAAGCCCTGATTCCGGCCTACAGTCGAGCACGAGGCCGCGAGGCGATAGTGGTGCGGGCCAGGGCGTTACCGTGGCGCTTCTAGATACCGGCGTCGATTGCCGCCACATCTCCCTCGACGATATGGACGACGATCCCTCTACCGATGATCCCAAGGTGATCGCCTTCGTGGATATGGTCAACGGCCTTTCTACCCCTTATGATGACAACGGCCACGGCACACATTGCGCAAGCCTGATCTCTGGAACGGCGGGCATTGGCGTTGCGCCCGGCACAAAACTTGTGGTAGTGAAGATCATGGATCGGTATGGGGCATGCCATCTCTCCGATGCCTTGCGGGGGCTCGACTGGTGTCTTGAGAACAGGGATCGCTATGGAATCGAGGTCATATCGTTCTCCGTTGGAGGAGAGGCCCCATCCGATGGTCGCTCGCTTCTTGATGAGGCGTGCAACCATATGGTTGAGCAGGGCATCCTTGTCTGCGTCGCCGCGGGAAACTCCGGCCCGGCCGAAGGATCCATTGTGATTCCCGGCAGCGCCGAGCAGGTGATTACCGTTGGAGCTATCGATTGCATGGGAAGGATATACGACCAGTCATCTCGCGGCCCTACAATGGATGATCGAGTCAAACCCGACCTCGTCACCCTCGGAGTGGATGTCTCCTCGGCCCTTGCCGGCACGAGGGATGGACAAAGCTCGGTATCGGGGACATCGATGGCGGTGCCCCAGGTCGCAGGGGCGCTGGCGTCCCTTCTCGCGATGCATCCGGAGACCGGGCACGAATATCTGACTGACATAAAGCGTGTGCTCATCTGTTCGACCGACGATCTTGGCGTTTCTGGGCCGGACAACACGTTCGGATATGGGGCGCTGAATCTGACGGCCTCCCTTGAGAATATGGACGATCCCCCCGCCTCGATGAGGCGGCCCCGGCTGGAGATCATGATCATGCAGGCAAGCGGCCGCGTGGGCGAGCCAGTCCATCTGGAGGCGAGGGCCTCGACTGGGGTGAGGGGGATGGAGGCACATATAATAGGGGGAGATGGAAAGCTGGATATTCCTATGGACGACTTCGACAAGAACGGCATCTACAGGGCCGTATGGGAGACGAGCTTCAGCAATCCAGGCGATTATACGATGGAGGTCGAGCTTCAGGGGGCATTCGGGGAGAGGATATCCGATAGCCGTTCCTTTCGCCTCCTTCCAAGAAGGTGACCGATGATGGACGGATGGATGCAGATCGCTGAGGTCGGCAGAAGAATCGTAAGATCAGGCCTTGCAAGCTCGCGCTTTGGAAACATGAGCATCCGCTTTGCGGATTCCATGCTGATTACGAGGACAGGATCATTGCTCGATGAGATTGATCCATCTCAGGTAATCGAGGTCGATCTTGAGGCCGCCTCGGCGAGGGACGCTCTCGCAAGCTCTGAGGCCATAGTACACAGGGCGGTCTACAGTGAGACCTCAGCCCGGGCGATCGTACATACCCATTCCCCCTATGCCGTCGCCCTCTCGATCCTCGAAGACCGCCTCGATCCCTTGGATGGCGAGGGCAGGGCCTTCCTCGGCCAGGTGCCGGTCGTGGAAGGCGCCTTTGGAACTGCAAAGCTTGCAAGAAACGTCGCCAGAGCGCTATCGCAGGCAAGGGCCACGATCGCACGAGGCCATGGCGTCTTTGCCGCAGGAGGGAGCTTAGCCGAGGCCTACTCCATGGCCTGCATGGTAGAGCATAGCGCCCAGGTAATCTGTATCATAGGCTGGAGGGCGAAAGTTCAGGGATGATTGCACCGCCCCCTGAGATAAGCTTATAATCTGAGATCCACGACGTCTTCCATATCTTATGATAGCCCAGGTATACATTAGTCATGATCCCCAGGATGAGCACCTGGCAAGGGAGTTGTCCGCCCTTCTCTGGCGGGTGGGGCTTCTGAGCATCAGATCGATGAATCGAGAGCCAGAGGCCATCTCCCGTTCGGAACGGGTGACTTATGCAATACGCAACTCCGAGTGCTTCGTCCCGATCGTCACCGCCAATGGATCCGTATCCAGAACGATCTGCCAGGAGATCGGGTATGCCCGCGGCCTGGAACGGCTGATCATTCCCCTCCAAGAGGAGGGGGCAGAGCTTCCCTTCCTCATCTCCCATTTGAGGCCGGTGACGTTTTCCGAGTTCGAGGAGGCGGAGGCGATCCTCGTTCGAGTTTTGAGGGATCTCACCAGGCTGGAGTGGCTGAAGGTTGTGTGTCCTGCGTGCAGTGAGGAGATGACGCAGTACCTCACACCCCAGCAGGAGGTGGACTCTGCTATTCTCCATGGATCCACCCTTGAGACGATATGCACCTACTGCGAGAGGAACATCTCTCTCGATCCGCGCACGTTTCGCCCGGGGGCCTGATGGGGTCGAGAGTGGCTGGTTCATATCCGACCCGCTACAAAGCTTTTTATAGGGGCAATCTCCTTGGGGGGCAAGACATCTGATGAACGGGCGAAGCGAGAGGGCCATTCTGATTCCGTCCTCCTATACCATGGAGTCCGCGGATCTACGCGTTCGGACGCTCAAGGTTGGCCTGATCGCCAGAGCCGCGGCAGTCTTCAGGATGGATCGGGTCGTGATCTATCGAGATCGCGAGCAGAACGATACCCGGTTTATGAGCCTGGTCTTGCGGTATGCGGAGACCCCGCAGTACCTGCGAAAGATGCTCTTTCCGAGGATGAGAGAGCTCTCCCAGGTTGGAGTGCTGCCGCCTCTGAGGACCGCCCATCATCCTGTGAACTCAGAGAGCACAACGCTCAGAGTTGGCGAGTTCAGAGTCGGAGCAGTCGTCGAAGGCGTCGGATCTGATGGCGGCGCATGGGTGGAAATCGGTATCGATCGCCCAGTGCCTCTGCGAACCGAGAATGAGGTTCGACCGGGGCAGCGCCTCAACGTCAGAATCTTTTCGCTGAGCCCGCTCGCCGCTGAGCAAGTGGATCAAAGTGAGATCCCCGGCTATTGGGGCTACCAGACGGTATCGGTGGAGAGCGCTGAAGAGTACCTGCGCTCCTGGAACCCACTGGTAGTGGCTACATCCCGAAAGGGACGTATGCTGACTCCGGATCTGCTGGAGCAGATAGAGCGATCCAGCAAGCGAGGCCTTGCGGTTGTCTTTGGCTCCCCATCAAGAGGCGTTGATGCGTTCTTGAGTCGAGATATGCTGGAGAGATGTTGCATGATCAACACCATTCCGCATCAGGGGACTGAGACGGTTCGGGTCGAGGAGGCGGTTATGGCCACCTTGGCGCTGCTCAACTTGGTGCGTGTGGAGGAGTAAATGGCGAAGATACACCGACCGAGGCGGGGTTCGTTGGCCTTCAGCCCGCGGAAGAGGGCGAAGAGTGAGGTTCCTAGAATCCGGAGCTGGACCATTGAAGAGGAGAAGGCCAGGATGGCCGGCTTTGCCGGATATAAAGCGGGGATGACCCACATCATAATGATCGATAACAGGCCAAAGAGCCTGACCGAGGGAATGGAAATCAGCGTACCCGTGACGGTGGTGGAAGTGCCGCCGATGAACGTGGCGGCGTTGCGGGTCTATCAAAAATACAACGGCGGCTTGAGGCCTGCCGGTGAGGCCTGGGCCGAGGACCTCAGCCTCGATTTAGCCCGAGCCTTGACTGCACCAAAGTCCAAGAGGGGCCTCTCACTGGACGATCTCCAAGGGGAGCTCGAAGGGCTCTCTGACGTAAGGCTGCTAGCCCATACCAATCCCCGCCAGCTCACCGGCGTTCCCAAGAAGAAGCCGGATCTGATGGAGATGGCCGTAGCCGGGGGGTCGCTCGAGGAGAGGTTCAATTACGCGCGATCGATCCTGGGAAGGCAGCTATCCGTATCCAATGTCTTCAGCCAAGGCGACCTTTTGGACGTCTCCGCGGTGACAAAGGGCAAGGGAACACAGGGTCCGGTCAAGCGCTGGGGCATCATGCTTCAGAAGCGCAAGCATGCTCGCACAGGCAAGCTCAGACATGTCGGAAACCTGGGCCCATGGAACCCTGCCCGCGTCATGTGGACCGTTCCACAGCTCGGCCAGATGGGATACCAGCAGAGGACGGAGTTCAACAAGAGGCTTCTCCTCATGGGAACCGACGGAATGGAGATCAACCCCGATGGCGGGTTCCCAGGATACGGCCTTGTTCGAGGCGACTATGTCCTCATAAAGGGCAGCCTGCCAGGTCCGATCAAGAGGCTGATCAGGATGAGAAAGGCGGTAAGGGCAGGGGAGGATATGTCCCGTGTCCCGGAGATCCTCCACATATGCAAGGATTCAAAGCAGGGATTATGAAATGAAGGCTAAGATCATCGATCCAATGGGAGAAGTGGCGGGCGAGATCGACCTCCCCCCTGTCTTTGAGGAGGAGTACCGGCCCGACATAATCAAGAAGGCGGTCCTCTCCGCTCAGGCCAACAGGCTTCAGCCGTATGGACCTCACTTCTATGCAGGCATGAATACATCTGCTCGCGGCTGGGGGACCGGCCATGGTGCCTCGAGGGTGCCGCGGCTGGTCAACGGCCGCCGGGCAGCGGGGATCCCTATGGCTAGGGGCGGGCGCAGATCGCATCCCCCCGTTCCCCAGGCGGACCGCTCTGAGAAGATTAACGTCAAGGAGCGGAGAAAGGCCATAAGGTCGGCAATTGCGGCAACCGTCAATCCAGCGCTTGTGGCAGGGCGCGGCCATATATTCTCCAGAGAGCTGCCGATCGTCGCCCAGAACGATCTAGAGACGATCGAGAAGACTTCTGAGATGAGGAGATTTCTCATGGCTGCAGGGCTCTGGTCTGATGTTATGCGGGCGAAGAATGGCCGCCACATCAGGGCTGGCAGAGGAAAGATGCGCGGAAGGAGGTTCAGAGGAAGAAAGAGCCTCCTGATCGTAGCAGGCCAGGACAGGGGCATAGGCAAGGCGGCAAGGAATCTGCCCGGCGTGGACTTCGTGACGGTGCAGGGCTTGAACGCCGAGCTTCTGGCACCTGGAACCCAGGCTGGAAGGTTGACCTTGTGGACGGAGTCGTCCATCAGATGGCTGGGGGAGCGCAGATGATCATCAAGAGTCCTTTGATCACCGAGAAGGTCACCAACATGATCGACTCGGATAACACAATGGAGTTCTTGGTCGACCTCAGGGCAAACAAGCCCCAGATCGCAAAGGAGCTCAGCGACCTCTACGAGATAGAGGTCGTGTCCGTTCGCACCATGATCACGCCCACGGGCCAGAAGAAGGCGGTGGTCAAGCTCGCGGGGGACAATACCGCAAACGAGCTTGCCACAAGGCTGGGACTGCTGTAGGTGGGGATTATGGGAAAGAGGATCATATCACAGAACCGAGGCCGAGGAGGGCCTACCTACAGGGCGCCCTCTCATCGCTATAGGGCGGACATCAAGCAGATCAAGGTTGACCATGGCCAGACGGTGAGGGGGGTCGTCAAGGATATAGTGCACGATCCAGGCCGCACCGCTCCAGTTGCTTTGGTCTCTCTCGATAACGGGGAAGAGCGATACCTTCTGGTTCAGGAGGGGATCTTTGTGGGCCAGGAGATCGCTTGTGGCATATCGGCCGAGATTCGTCCGGGAAATACGCTTCCCCTGGCGGAGATCCCCGAGGGCGTGCCCATCTGCAACATCGAGTCGCAGCCCGGCCATGGCGGCCAGTTCGGCAGGGCGGGCGGGGTCTACGGCCTCCTTATCGCCCATGACGTGGGCTCGACGGTCGTTCAGCTCCCAAGCGGGGAGATGAAGTGGCTCAGCCCCGGATGCATGGCCACAATTGGCGTGGTGGCCGGGGGCGGCCGTACCGAGAAGCCGCTCGTGAAGGCGGGCAAGAGCTATCATAAGTACAGGTCCAAAGCGAAAAAATGGCCTATCGTTAGAGGTGTGGCCATGAACGCGATCGACCATCCATTCGGCGGCGGAGGTCGACAGCATCCGGGTCGGCCCAAGACGGTGAGCAGGAATACCTCGCCCGGAAGAAAGGTGGGGTCCATCGCCGCACGCAGGACTGGAAAGCGCTAGGGGGGGTAGTATTTGGCAAAAAAATCCGGATCTAAGCTTCCGAAGAGGAAGGTGGAGTTCACCTATAGGGGCAAGAAGGTGGCAGAGCTTGCCAAGATGAGCCAGGATGAGCTGGCCCAGCTCCTCCCGGCGCGGCAGAGGAGGAAGATCAAGCGGGGTCTCTCCAAAGAACATAAGAAGTTCCAGGCGACCATCAAGGGAGTGGAGCTGATCAGGACGCATCTAAGGGACATGATCGTCTTCCCGGATATGGTCGGCAAACAGGTGGAGATATACAACGGACGGAAGTTCGAACGCGTTGAGATCATGCCGGAGATGATCGGCCACTATCTAGGGGAGTACTCCCTAACGAGGTCCAGGGTATCCCACGGCAGCGCAGGAGTGGGCGCCACTCGATCCAGCAAGTTCGTGCCATTGAAGTGAGGTGAGATATTGGCAAGACTGGACTATTCTAGGGAGCCGGGAACGACGAAATCGTCGAAGGCCATGGGCATGGAGCTTCATGTCTCACCGAAGCACGCTCGAGAGATCTCCAGGGCTCTTCGGGGAATGAGGGCAAGCGATGCTCGGCAGTACCTGGAGGATGTCATTGCCCTGAAGAGGGCCATACCTTTTCGCAGGTACAACAGGAATGTGCCCCATAAGAGGGGCTTGGTGGGTTGGGACGCTGGCAGGTACCCCCAAAAGGCGGCCAAGGAGGTACTATCTGTGCTGATCAATGCCATGAGCAACGCTGAGTATAAGGGTTTAGAGCCGGAGGAGATGCAGATCTTCCACATATCCACCAAGAAGGGACGGACCATCAAGGGATGGATGCCGAGGGCCATGGGCAGGGCAACGCCCAAGAACACGGAGACGGTATCGGTGGAAATCATCCTCACCGAGGTGAGCTGAGATGGCCGTTGAGAAGAAGTTCGTTCAGGACGGATTCACGAAGGCACTTGTGAACGAGTTCCTGATAAAGGAGCTTGTGCGGGCCGGATACGGCGGCATGGTGATGAACCGAACCCCCATGGGCACCCAGATTACCGTTTACGCCGAGAAGCCTGGAATGGTCATCGGCAAGGGCGGAAAGTTGATAAGAAGGATAACCAGGGATCTGGACCGTCGCTTCCGTCTGGACAACCCCCAGATCGACGTGCAGGATGTGGGTCGCGGAGAGCTGAACGCTCAGGTGGTGGCTAACCGCCTTGCAAGCTCCATCGAGAGGGGCTGGTACTTCCGAAAGGCTGGCCAGTCGATGTTGCGCCGAGTCATGGATAGCGGGGCCTTGGGCTGCGAGATCATACTCAGCGGCAAGCTGACTGGACCTCGTTCGCGTTCGGAGAAGTTCCTCTCCGGCTACATCAAGCACTCCGGCAAGCCTGCAGATGAGATCGTCGAGAAAGGTTACGCAGTCGCTGTGAAGAAGCTCGGCACGGTCGGCTGTCAGGTGAGGATCGTCCCGCCGGATGCAGTGCTTCCGGATGCCTTCAAGATCACTCCACCGGTGATCGAGGAGAAGGTCGTCGAGGCCGCGCCAGCGCCGGCAGCGGCTCTCGCTGAGAGTCCCGTCGAGAAGCCGGTCGAGGAGAAGAGCGAGCTCGATGTGCTACTGGAGTCAACTCCCGAAGAGGTGCCCGAGAGGGCAAAGGATATGACCGAGGAAGCAATCGAAGAGTCCCCGGCCGAAGCGGAGGTCGCAACAGAGGCAACCGAGGCAACAGGCGCGACCGAGGCAACCGAGGCTCCAACAGAGGCCGAGACTTCACCAGCGCAAGCAGAGGCATCCTCTCCGTCCGCGGAAGAGGAGAGCCGTCCGGTCGAGTAGGAGCTGATGGATCGTGGCCATATTCAAGATCGAGGAGATCCGGAACATGAGTTCCGAGGAGCTGGCAGAGGAGCTTCATCACCTGCAGATGGAGATGGTCCGTGAGCGCGGGATCGTCACAGCTGGAGGAGCTCCGGAGAAGCCTGGCCGGATCAAGGAGATCCGACGGACCATAGCCAGGATAAAGACGGTGCAAGGAGAGCAGTAGAGAGTGATAACCCCGGAGAACTTGGCAAGGCATGAGCTTGTTGGACTCGATGTAGAGGCCGAAAAGAGCCCGGGCCTTGCCCACATCTCCGGAAGGGTCATTGACGAGACCAGGAACACCTTTCTCATCGAGACCGAACTCGGTGAGAAGCGCGTTCCAAAATCACACACGAGCTTCATCTTCACGCTGCCCAATGGATCAAGGGTGAAGGTGTCTGGCTCGATCTTAATCTCACAACCCGAGAACAGAATACAGAAACGAATGCAGAGAGCGAGGTGGAAGATATGAGGGATATCGGACTGGACGTAAGCGCGCCGCATGAGGCCTGCAGCGATCCGAACTGTCCCTTCCATGGGACCCTTTCTGTCCGCGGCCAGGTATTAGCTGGGGTCGTGGTCAGCGATAAGATGCAGGGCACCGTGGTTGTAATGCGCGAGTCAGAGAGGAAGGTAGCCAAGTACGAGAGGTACGAGAAGAGGCGATTCAAGATTCATGCTCACAATCCCCCATGCCTCTCGGCCAAGGCCGGAGAGCGGGTGAAGATTGCCGAGTGTAGGCCTCTAAGCAAGAGCAAGTCCTTTGTCGTGGTGGAGGTCTTGAGATGAAGGGAAGCAGGGCAAAGATTCCCCGATCGATCAACACAGGCACTTACCTTGATTGCGTGGACAACACCGGGGCGAGGACGCTCTTCGTCATCGCGGTGAGGAAGTATCGTGGAGTCAAGAACAGACAGCCCTGTGCCGGTGTGGGCGACATGGTCGTCGTCTCCGTCAAGAAGGGCTCCCCCGAGATGCGAAAGCAGATCTTCAACGCGGTGATCGTAAGACAGAAGAAGGAGTTTCGCCGCCCCGATGGGATTCGGGTGAAGTTCGAGGACAATGCTGCGGTGATCACAGATGACGAGGGGGTGCCCAAGGGATCGGAGGTCAAGGGTCCTGTGGCCAGAGAAGTGGCCGAGCGCTTCGGAAAGATCGCCTCAGCGGCGGCAATGATTGTGTGATGGCCATGAATAGCAAACAGCCACGAAAGCAGCGCAAGGAGCGATTCACTGCGCCATTGCACCGAAGACAGAAGCATGTCCATGTACTGCTTAGCCCGGATCTCCGGAAGGAGCATGGCAAGCGCAACGTTCAGGTGAAGACTGGCGACACCGTGAAGATAATGCGCGGTGACCACGCTGGTTTGGAGGGCCTGGTAGAGGATGTTGACTTGAAGAGATGTCAGATCAAGGTGGCCGGTGCGAGCAACTTCCGTGCCGACGGCACCGAGGTGCCCCGCCCAATCCATCCCTCCAACATCATGATCACAAAGCTCCTGCTTGATGACGAGCGCAGGGAGAAGAGCATATCCAGGTGATTTGAGTGAGCAAGCATCTCAAGAGGATGACCATACCCAGGAGCTGGCCTATCCCCAGGAAGACCCATGAATGGGCGGCAAAGCAGAGCCCTGGGCCGCATTCGGCAGGGGAGAGCATGCCGCTTCTCGCGATCGTGAGGGATATGCTGAAGCTGGCTGACAACGCTCGTGAGGTCAAGCGAATACTCCACGAAGGCGGCGTCCTGGTGGATGGTCGGATAAGGAAAGATATCAAGTTCCCTGTGGGGATCTTCGATGTGATCGCCGTGCCCTCCATGGGTCAGCAATACCGCATGCTTCGGGATCGGCGGGGCCAGTTCAGGCTGAGCCTTCTCGAGGAGGGCAAAGCGAACAAGCTCGCCCGCGTGGACAATAAGACCGTTCTCAGGGGTGGCCGAGTCCAGCTGAACCTCAACGACGGAACGAATATACTGGCCGAGGGCGATTTCAAGACCGGCGACTCTCTTGTATTGAAGATCCCTGAGAAGGAGGTAGTCCAGAGGATCGAGTTCAAGGATGGAAACTTGGCCATGGTTGTTGGAGGATCCCACGCAGGTGAGATCGGCCGTGTCAAGGCTATCAAGATCCTCCGGAGTTCCCGTCCGAACAAGGTCTTGATCTCGGGCGATAAGGAGTTTGAGACCATAGTCGATTACGTCTTCATGATCGGCGAGGAGAGTCCCGCGATCAGGCTGGGGGCTTCTGAATGAACGTCATGCAGGAAGCGCGCATCGATAAAGTCGTGGTCCATATAGGCGTTGGCGAGAGCGGCATACGGCTCGTAAACGCCGAGACCATACTGACCGGAATCACAAAGCAGAGTCCAGTCCGGACGAATGCAAAGAAGACGCTGCCAAGCTTCGGCATCAAGAAGCGCGAGCCCATAGGGATCAAGCTCACCATGAGGGGAAAGGCCGCTTATGAGTTCCTGGAGACGGCCCTCAAGGCTGCGGGCAACTCGGTGAGAGCGAGCCAGTTCGATCGGCAGGGCAACTTCTCCTTCGGAGTTGAGGAGCATACCGACTTCCCCGGGATGAAGTACGACCCGGAGATTGGCATCTTCGGCATGGATGTCACCGTCGCCTTGAGGCGGGCAGGCTATCGAGTGGCCTGCAGGAGGGTCGCCGGCAAGAAGATTCCCTCGCGGCAGAAGATGAATCCAACTGATGCCATGGACTACGTCCGAAAGAGGTTCGGCGTGGCGATCTTGGAGGCGGCATGAAGAAGAGATCATTTGGCAGGGGAGCCAATCGATGCAGGCGCTGCGGCAGAAGGCCTGGCCTGATCAGGAAGTACGGTATCTACCTCTGCCGGCAGTGCTTCAGAGAGATTGCCCGGGAGATGGGCTTCGAGAAATACAGTTAGGTGGGATGTAAGGTGCTATTCGATCCGCTCGCCGATGCATTGTCCGTTATCAAGAACGCGGAGAGCGTTGGCAAGCCCGAGTGTAAGATCCATCCGGCGTCCAAGCTCATAGGTATGGCCCTGAAGGTTATGGCTGACGAGGGGTACATCGGTGAGTTTGAGTTCGTGGATGATGGTTTGTCGGGGATGTTCAAGGTGAAGCTCCTCGGCCGGATCAACCGCTGCGGGGTTATAAAGCCGCGGTTCGCCACCATGGTGGCGGATCTGGAGAAGTGGGAGAAGCGTTTTCTCCCGGCGAGAAATTTCGGGGTGCTGATACTGAGCACCAGCCAGGGCGTTGTCGCACATACCGATGCCAGGGATCGCGGCATTGGTGGACAGCTGCTGGCCTACGTATATTAGAATCCAGGTGGTCTCATGGTCAAAGATCTTTCGAGATCGATTGCGATTCCTTCGGGGGTCGACGTCGATCTGGGTGATGCTATCACAGTGAAAGGGCCGCTTGGTGAGGTCAGGCGCCGGATGGGCTATCCGGGGATCTACATTCGCAAGGAGGACTCCGCACTGGTTGTGGGCTCCAAGGTAGATCGCAAGCGTCAGAGGGCAATGGTCGGTACGTTGGCCGCCCATCTAGCTAATATGATAAAGGGCGTCACCGAGGGTTTCGAGTATAAGATGAAGGTGGTCTACTCCCACTTTCCCATACAGCTCAAGGCCTCCCGAGATGAGATGGTAATAAGCAATTTCCTGGGAGAGCGAAAGCCCCGCACGGCCAAGATCCTGGAGGACGTGAAGGTTGATATCCTCAAGGATGAGGTCATCCTCAAGGGCATAGACAAGGAGAAGGTGGGCCAGACCATGGCCAACATTGAGCAGGCCACGAAGGTCAGGAAGTTCGATATCAGGATCTTCCAAGACGGCATATACCTCGTGGACAAAAGGTGACGCAGATGTCAGAGAAGATGAAATTGCTTCGCGTCAGGTCGAGGCATAAGGCCAAGAAGCCGGAGTTCAATCGTCACGATTCTCATAAGAAGGTCCGGCTCAGCACCAGCTGGCGAAAGCCTCGGGGATTGCACAACAAGCTCCGCAGGCAGGTTTCGGCCAAGGGAAGCCTGGTCAAGCCGGGATACGGGAGCCCTCGGTTCGTTAAGGGCCTTCATCCCTGCGGCCTTCCGGAAGTTCTCGTCCATTGCCTCAAGGAGTTGGGCCCTGCAGAGGGATGTGCTGTTCGCATAGCTTCCACGGTGGGACGGCGAAAGAGGATCGAGATAGAGTCCAAGGCCAGGGAGATGAATCTCAAGATACTCAACCCCAAGGCTGGGGGTGCTTGAGATGCCGGATTTCACTACCCAGAGGCGTCTTGCTGCAAGCGAGATGAATGTAGGAGAGAGCAGGGTCTGGATCAATCCAGATCCCGATGAGGCTGGGGATATTGCCGACGCCATAACGAGGGCGGATATCCGAAATCAGATAGAGGCCGGAAACATCAAGTCCAAGCCAAAGAAGGGCAACAGCCGCGCCAGGTTCAGGGCACGACAGGCCAAGAGGAACTATGGACATCGCAAGGGTCCGGGCCACAGGAAGGGGGCCAAGGGAGCGAGAACTCCCAGTAAGGAGCAATGGATCTCCAAGATCAGGGCTTTGCGAAGGCGGTTGCAGGAGCTGAAGGGGGGTGGAATGATAGATAGACATACCTACCGCATGCTCTATCGAAAGGCCTCCGGCGGAGAGTACAGAAGCACGGCACATCTCAATGCCTATGTGAAGGCGAAGGGCCTAATGAGGAGTGAGTGAGTTGGCGACGGGACCGCGATATAAGGTGCCCTTCAGAAGGCGGAGAGAGGGCAGGACCAACTATCACGTAAGATACAAGCTAATACTGTCCAAGAAGCCCAGGATAGTGGTCAGGAGGAGCACCAGGAATATCCTTCTTCAGCTGGTGCTGGCCGAGCAGGTGGGCGATAAGACGCTGCTGACGGTGACCTCGAAGGAGCTGGACAACTTTGGATTCGATCATCACAGGGGGAACCTGCCCGCAGCATACCTCACCGGCTTGATCTTCGGAAAGAAGATGCTAGCACTGGGCTATACCGAGGGCATAATGGACATCGGCCTTCATGCCTCTACCAAGGGCGGAAGGATATATGCCGCACTCAAGGGCGTGGTGGATTCAGGCGTCCAAGTGCCTCACAGCCCGGATATATTCCCGGGAGAGGAGAGGATCCGTGGGGAAGGGATCAAAGAGCACACCGGTGTTGACGTAGTGGCCAAGTTCGAGGCCGCCCGGGAGAATATACTGAGGTGAGAGGGTTGCGCAAGTACAATGCCTATCAGGAGGAGTGGATCCCCAAGACCAGGCTGGGAAAGCTGGTCTACGAGGGCCAGGTAACCACCTTCGACGAGGCTCTCAGCTCGGGCCTGCCAATCAAGGAGGCTGGCCTGATCGATATGCTCGTCCCCGGGCTGGAGGACGAGGTGCTGGACATAAATATGGTCCAGAGGATGACCGACTCCGGACGGAGGGTCAAGTTCAGGGCGACGGTCATTGTGGGCAACAGGGATGGATATGTGGGGCTCGGCCAGGGAAAGGACGTCCAGGTTGGCCCTGCCATCAAGAAGGGAATAGATAACGCCAAGCTGAACCTCTTGAAGATCAAGAGGGGATGCGGCAGCTGGGAGTGTGGCTGCGGCCAGCCTCATACTGTGCCTTACGAGGTCTCGGGCGATGCCGGAAGCGTGCATATCGTGCTGATCCCCGCCCCGAGGGGTCTTGGGATCGCCGCCGGAGAGACAGCCCGCAAGGTTATGGAGATGGCAGGCATCAAGGATATCTGGACGAGGACCGAGGGCCAGACAAGGACCACGCTGAACTTCGCCAAGGCCACCTACTACGCCCTTCTAAATACCATCACAGTGAGGTCTTGACGATGTACGTCATAGTACGTCTGAGGGGCGGCGTGAATACCAGGCCTGAGATCAAGGACACCCTCAAGATGCTGCGGTTGCATCGTGTTAACCATTGCGTGGTGATACCTGAGAACAAGCAGTACCTGGGCATGATCCAGAAGGTCAAGGACTATGTGGCCTGGGGCGTGATCGATGTCGATCTCATCGCCATGCTGCTCGAGAAGAGGGGTAGGCTTGCCGGAAACCTCCGGCTGACGGAGGCTTTCTTGCATGAGAAGACCCCTTACCAAAGCTTCAAGGAGCTAGCCGAGGCCCTCCAATCTGGGACGGCAAGCCTGAAGGAGCTGGGGATAAAGCCGATATTTCGGCTGCATCCTCCTCGAAAAGGCCACGCTGGGATCAAGAAGACCGCAAGCGAAGGCGGCGAGCTGGGCTTTCACGAGGCCATCGAGAAGCTTATCGTCAGGATGAGGTAGGATCATGGTTAGACCAAAGACCAAGGAACGCCGGGGTCACAGGACTTATCACGGCAAGCACAAGAACCAGAGGGGCGGCGGATCTCGGGGTGGCCGGGGCAACGCCGGAAACTGCAAGCATCACTTCATGCGATCCATCCTGCGCGGTGAGGAGATGGGAAAACGGGGATTCTTCAACCCTTGTTCCAGCTCCCTTGATGTGATCAATGTGGACGTGCTGGACCAGATGGTGGGCCCGGAGGGAAAGGTCGAGCTCTCTGGGATGAAGGTTCTTGGCAAGGGAAAGGTATCCCGGAAGCTTAACGTCAGTGCTGCCGCCTTCTCTGCTACCGCCAAGGCGAAGATCGAGGCGGCTGGCGGTGAAGTAGTGGTAATATGAATCAGCAGAGCTTTTTCTATGCAATAGAGCCTCTGGTGAGGAGGCTTCCAGCGGTGGAGCGGCCCTCGGGCCACGTCCACTTCAAGAGGAAGATCGGCTGGACGTTGGGCATACTGCTGCTCTACTTCGCCCTATCGAACGTGCCCCTTTTCGGCCTATCGAAGACATCCATCGACCTCTTTGGGATGTATCGCGCCTTCTTTGCAGGCTCGTTCGGGTCGCTCGTGCTCCTAGGGATTGGGCCGATAGTCACGGCTTCCATCGTGTTGCAGCTGCTCGTCGGCGCGGAGATCATCCATCTTAACCTTCGCGATCCTCGCGACCAAGCGGTATTCCAAGGTACTCAGAAGGCGCTCGTCTTCGTGATGATAGCTGTCGAGGCCTTGCCCCAGGTTACCGGAGGATACCTGAGGCCTGATAGCGGCGTGGCATCGCTCCTCGGAATATCCTTGGGGATGATGTCGCTGATTATCTTCCTCCAGGTCTGCATGGGCGGCGTCCTCATCCTCTATATGGACGAGGTCGTCTCCAAATGGGGGATAGGGTCGGGCGTCGGCCTCTTCATCGTGGCAGGGGTAAGCCAGCAGCTGATAACGGGCATCTTCAACTGGTCCGCTGGAGACGGAGGACTTCCAATAGGGATCATCCCCAAATGGTTCGATATCATTCGATTGAACCTGCTGTCGCTCGATGAGATCTTCACATCGGAGGGCTTGAAGTTCATCTTCGTGACCGGCGGGATTCTAGCGCTGATTTCGACGATCGCAATCATCCTCCTCGTCGTGCTCGTCGAGAGCACGAGGATCGAGATCCCGCTAGCTCACAGCAGGGTCAGGGGCGCTAGAGGTCGCTTCCCGGTCAAGCTGGTTTATGCAAGCGTGCTTCCCATGATCCTCGTTCGCGCAATTCAGGCCAACATCGAGATGTTGGGCGCTCTCCTCGCTGGAAAGCTGGGGGCAGTGACGACGGCAGAGGTGACGGGGGAGGGGGTGAGGACCATATACACGGCCTACTCGAGCCTCCTTGGCACATTCATCTCGACTGCCAAGTACGATGTGGCAACCAATGCGGCGATAAGCGCAACCTCGCCATCCCCGATATCCGGGCTGATGTTCTACCTCTCCCCGATTCAGGGGCCTAGCGACTGGATTCCGTCCATGGTCTCCCAGTCCACTCCGGCTTTGGTCGAGCTTGGGCTCAATCCCATTGCCGGCTGGCAGGTGTTTATGCACGTCATGGTGGACACGCTCTTCCTGATAGTAGGAGGGGCCATATTCGCCATATTCTGGATCGAGACGACGGGGATGGGCGCAAAAAGCGTTGCAGCCAAGATCCATTCCTCGGGACTCCAGGTCCCTGGCTATAGGCGCAATCCTGCCAGCATCGAGAAGCTGATGGACCGCTATATCCCGAGGGTGACGATCATAGGCGGTGTCATAATCGGCCTATTGACCGTTGTTGCAAGCCTGATGGGAACGCTCGGCGGGGCCGGCGGAACCGGACTTCTCCTCACGGTCAGCATCGTCTACAGGCTCTACGAGCAGATGGCGAGCGAGCAGATCCAGGAGATGTACCCCATGATGCAGAAGTTCTTTGGAGAGTCGATATGAACCCCAAACCCACCTTGGGCAAGCTGACGGTGAAGCAGTCACTAGACAACCTTGCGCTCGGGGTGGGGTTCTTCCTTACCTTCGGCATCATGCTGAGCGCGGAGTTCAGGCACGGGGTTGGGGTGGTGATGGAGCTGGTGCTCGGCTGGCTTCCCGCCACCTTTCCATTCCACATCGTGCTCTTCCTTCTTGCAGCCATCACTGGCCTTTATGCCAGCTTGATCCAGAAGTACACCATGGACTGGGACTTCATGAGGGCGCAGCAGGAGAAGATGAAGGGCTTCCAGAAGCAGATGAGGGAGGCCCAGCTCGCCGGGGACAAGGCCAGGCAGCAGCAACTTCAGCAGGAGCAGATGTCCATGATGGGAGACCAGGGCAAGATGATGAAGATGCAGTTCAAGCCCATGGCTTACATCGGGATCGTCTCGATTCCCTTATTCATGTGGGCCTATCTCTACATCAGCGAGAATGCGATAGCGATCAACTTCCCATTCTGGGGAGTTCACGATGTCAACACGACGGTGATAGGGCCCATCCTCTACTGGTTCTACTGGTACTTCATCTGCTCGATTCCCGTCTCCCAGATCATCCGAAAGGCCTTGGACATCGGCGGTATGCAATGAGGATAACGGTGAGCGGCGCCCCTGGTACTGGCACAACAACGCTCGCGCGAAGGCTATCCCGGGAGCTCGATCTTCCTTGGGTCAACTCCGGGGATCTATTTCGCAGGATCGCGGCTGAGAGGGGCATCTCGGTAAGAGAGCTAAATCGACTGGCTGAACGCGGTCCAGAGATAGATTACCTGATCGATGACGCCATGAAGGAGGCTGCGGCGGGGGGAGAAGGCGTATTCGAAGGCAGGCTTGCGGGACACATACTCGAAGCGGACCTGAAGATATTGTTAAAGGGCGATATCAAGACCAGATCGTCTCGCATAGGCATGAGGGAGGAGAAGCTCTTCGACGATGCCTTGATGGAGTCGCGTGCGAGGGAGGCAAGCGAGGCCAGGCGTTATATGAAGTACTATAACATAGATATCGGCAACTTCGATGTATACCACCTTGTGATCGATACGGTGAGGTGGAACGAGCGGGGATGCCAGGAGATAGCGCTCGCCGCTGTGAGGTCGCTAGAATGACCAACGAGCTTCCAGCCCTCAAGAAGCGCTCCACACTTCGCAGGAGAAAGGCTCGATCCGATCCGGCTTTCGGCAGCGTGCCGGAATCAAGGCCGCTAGATAGATATCTGCGTCTAGGCGCGGTTAACCTCGACAAACCCTCGGGGCCTACAAGCCACGAGGTTGCGGCGTGGGTCAGGGATATATTGAAAATGGAGCGAGCAGGCCATAGCGGAACCCTCGACCCCAAGGTGAGCGGAGTTCTTCCGGTTATGCTCGAGGATTCGACGAGGGTAGTCGAGGCGCTATTGCAGGCGGGAAAGGAGTACATCTGCATGATGCGATTGCATCATACGATGCCGCGAAAGCGGGTAATAGAGGTATGCTCCGAGTTTGTTGGCCCCCTATTCCAGAAGCCGCCACTGAAATCCAGCGTATCCCGTGTCTTACGTATACGCGAGATCTACTACCTCAACGTCCTCGAGATCGAGGGCCAGAGGGTCCTCATGCAGGTTGGGTGTCAGGCTGGAACCTACATGAGAAAGCTATGTTACGATATGGGCCTCGCCCTCGGGTGCGGCGCAAACATGGAGGAGCTGCGGAGAAGCCGCGCCGGTCCGTTTGGAGAGGACGCATCCCTCGTAACGCTTCACCAGCTCAAGGACGCATACGAGGTCTGGCGCGAGGGAGGCGACGAGGCCCCTCTGAGGCGCGTGGTATTGCCGGTGGAAAGAGCGCTTGCCCATCTGCCTAAGCTCGAGATCAGCGATAATGCGGTCGATGCCATCTGCCACGGCGCGCCTCTTGCGGCGCCGGGGCTCGTCAGCCTGGAAACAGATATAAAGGTGGGCGACATGGTGGCGGTCTATACCCTTAAAGGAGAGGCAGTTGCCCTCGCAAAAGCCGCCCTATCCAGCAAGGATATGGAGACGATCGAGAAGGGCCTCGTCGCCTCAACCGAAAGGGTGATAATGGAGCCGGGCGTGTATCCCCGGCGCTGGAAGATGCAACGCGGAGCCGAGGTCGTCTAGCGGTAGGGCGCCAGCCTGGAGTGAACCTCCTGGATAGCTGGTGACCCGTAAGGGTCTCGTGAGTTCGAATCTCACCCTCGGCGTAATTTTACATATTATGTCATATCAATACTCTGAATCGGGATAATGTCTATCCTCCAAGCCCGATCTTCCAGAGCCGCCCCATGCTTTGATTCTTGCAGAAGCTTCTTCTCTAGGAAGCCATCTGCCGCTCTCGATCATTAGCTGAATTGAGTTGGCCCCCTCGGGCCTTGAAATTATATTTAATTCGACAAGCCTATCCATCAGCCAGAGAGTTCCATGAACATCGACTCCTTCAGATAAGGCTGCGCTTCGCAATGCTCCGTCGCCAGTCAGAAGCAAACATCCATCAAGCTTTGCCATAACCAAGGCCATCAAATCTATGCTTCCAGCCCGAGGATACTTCTCTCCTAGCTCCACAACGAGCGAGATCCCGCTGCCGTCGAGCCATCCCCTTTTCAGCCCTAACCCCTCGACATTCCGCAATACGGAATGAGGAGTTCATCCAGCACGGCGTCGGGTGCAACAAAATTATATGGCAAGGAAAATGCTTGCTCCGCCACCATTCCACAGAACAAGTCAATCCAGAAACAGCTGTCGGTGATGCATTTCAGCGGACCACGACCGGGATTCTGGCGGAACTTCTAAGGGAGATGCCAACCGGGCGGCCGAGAAGCTCGGTGGCTTTGGATGTGGAAATGATGCCCCTGGACATGGTTTGCATCACAAGTTCTTCGAACCGCCGGGGGAGTTCGGGTTGTATCTGATCCCATGGCTCCACCTTCCGCCAACCCCTTTTGCCAAAGTATTTCCGTATGCTATAGAATTTGGCATCTGAAATGACGCCTGCATCATATGCTCTGCGGATCCATGCCCCCATGCTCAATCCATACGTATGTTTCAGAGCATATAGGACCCTTGGATCGAGAGCAGATTTATCATCTGTAAGCTCAGACAAGACGGCTTGGCGGGGGGCGAGAAGTGCGCCGGCAAATCTGTTGGCTGCTACCTCTTTATCTATTCCATCCGGCGACAATAAAAGGCGTCCTAGCTCGCAAGCCAGGTCAAACCTCTGTCTATCACCAGGAGTCTCTGCCCGCGTTATAATGGCTATGCTATTCTGCTCATCGCCTGGCCTGAAGGTCAGGCCATCAAACTTTGCATCCGCCTCGATGACTCCCACCTTGATACCCTTGACTTCGAGAATTTCGGTGAGGTTTCCTATGGGAGCAATGCCCAGGCCCCAGAGTTTGCGCAGATCTTCGGATGCCTTCTCTACGTCTTCGAAGGAAGACGCTTTTCGCGGAAACGCGGTCGGGTATATGAATGTAGGGGCGGCGCCTGCACCATAGACAATTCGCTCGATCTCCAGATATCTCTCAAGCCAATCCTGTACTCGTGCTAACAGGGTCCTCTCCATCTTCTTCCCGAGAGATCTGCGTCTTCGGTAATTCATGGGCGAGATGCTTGGAATGGTCCGTGGTCTGAGGAAGAATTCAACGCTAACTCCAAGCGCCCTTGCTAACCTGAGGAGAACCTTGGAGCCTGGCACATCCATATCGCGCTCGTACTTGGAGATAGCAGTGGGTGACACTTCCGCCCTTTCAGCAAGCTGGCTTATGTTCAGGCCAGACATGTACCTTCCGAGCTGGATGCGCTTTCCTATGGTCATTGTATCCTCCGGTTTACAAATTTACAATATATAGTGATCGCCTGAGTTAAAATATGTTTTGGCCCGCTGGACCAGCCCCCTGGATCCTCGAAAGCAGCCTTCTTGAGGAGATCTTCGCCCAGAGCCGCCGCTTGATGGAGGCGAGGATCAGAGAGGGGCTCTGGGCAGCGGAGAGCTGGATCCCGCCCCCCCAGCCTGAAGAGGGGGGTGAAGAATCCCATCAGGCCAAAGCATCAGGCAAGGGCGGCCGGGCGGACGCCGTAGCCGCATGAGGGCCAGGTCTCTACATCTTCAGTGGAATTAGCGAAAGATATATTACGGATTCTCGGTATACCTAATCTGATGGCGGAAGGATTGGTCAAAGAAAATGAATCCGAAGGCATCGTGGAAGTAGGACGCAGGTCGGAGTACTACAGGGAGATAGTTCCAACAAGCATTTGGGGCGGCGTTCGGCCAGGATACATCGAGACAATTGCCATTTCGTCAAAAACCAATGCCATTGAAGCCATGATCAATGGTAAAACCGTGATAGAGCATACCGAGGAAATTTGCCTTAAATTGACGCCGCAACAGACAAAATCCCTTATTCGTTGGCTGCTAAGCCAGTTGAAGCATTATGAGAGCCTATATGGAAAAACAAAAACCTCTGAGGAGGTTGATATGTCAACCAAGCCACCAGAAGAGGTTCCATATTCAAGAATCGATGAGATTTTAAATGAGCTATAATACATCAGCTGATACTGGTTTCGCATCCATATCCAATCAATGTACGGAGAGATTATCCGGATATTTGGTTAAGGCGAATTCTAGCAGACTTCAAGGGGATTGGATATACCCGATCTTGAGAAGGCCGGGATCGCCAATACGGGTGCTGGGAACTGCAACTCCAGGACGAATGAATGGGCAATATGCCATGATTGGCTCAGATTTATCAATCGAGGAGATAGAATTGGATGCCTCTGAGATCGAGGAGCTGGATCGGCTAGCAGAAGAGACGAGGGAATGCGGGATTCCCTGGGAAGATCTTAAGGCAGAGCTCGGTCTATGAGCTTTTCCGTTCTATTGAAGAGAGACGTCAAGCTAAAAATAGTATCGCTCCCTCCTGCACATCAAGAAAGAGTGGGTGAGCTAATCGATAGATTAGGCGGAAATCCATACCCATTAAAAGGAAAATTTGTCGACATTTCGTCAACAAATTCATCAAATTTTGATATAAAAAAATGCAGAGGCCATCAATCTAGATTCAGGGTAAGAATTGGCGGGCATAGACTCGTCTATGAGATAGATGAATCAAGAAAACGTGTTCTTGTCTTGAAGCTCGATACAAGAGGTGATGTCTATTAGATGTCTGGATCCCACTAACGGTGATAACTACCATTAGGCCAAATGTCCCCCCACCATATGTAGATATGCCCCATCCCCAGGGCCCTCACCTGATCATCACATTGCCGAGCGTAACGATCAATAGCGCAAGCATCAGCCAGCCCAGGACATCCTCCGCCATCACCGCATACCTCCATCGACCCCGCGGCATCCAGTGGGGCGGCGGCTGGGATACGAAGACGAGGATGCTGAAGTAAAGCGCCTCTGTAAATGAGATCTGCGTTTCTATCGGATGCCTCCAGGCGGCCAGAGCCGCCCGCGGAACCGAGAGCAGAGCGCCCTTTATCCCGATCCTCCAGGCGCGCTTGACCTGCGCCCAGATCCACGAAAGCAGCATCTTTACGAAGATAAATGGCAGCTTAAGCCACCATATGATGACGGCTGGGACCCGCGCGAGGCTCCAGGCGGCAGGCGTTGCTCTCTCGTGGTCCCAGGCGGCGGTGAGCTGGATCCCGCCCCCCAGCCAGAAGAGGAGGGCGAATATCCCCATCAACCCAAAGCACCAGGCGAGAGTGAAGCTCGGGCGGACACCGTAGCCGCATGAGAGCCAGGCCACGGTATCGGTGACCTTGGACCAGAGAGGCTCGGGCCCATCCTGTCGCCATCTGCGGTACTGGTAATAGCAGCTGTCAGCGTCCTCATAGCGGCCAAGCTCCTTGAGACTCTTGATTAGGGCAAGATAAGCGGGGCCGTCGGCGATGAGGCCGCCTTTCAGGGAGGACCACTCCATCTCAAAGCGGTCGAACCTGGAGCCGGAGAGGTCCAGGGGGCCGAGGAATGTAGAGCCTTCGAAGTAGGCATCTCCGCCGAAGCTGGCAAACCCGAAGTCAGAATCGCCGCCGAAGGTGGACCAGCCGAAGCCGGCATCGCCACCGAACCTTGCCAACCCGAAGTTCGCATTGCCTCCAAAACTGGACCCCCAAAAGTTGGCATCGCCATCGAAGCCGGATAGCCAGAAATCGGCATCGTCGCCGAAGCTGGCCAATACGAAGCAGGCATCGCTGTGGGTGCGGGCCTCTCGGAAGTTGGCATAGTCGCTGAAGCTTGACCCCCCGAAGTCGGCATTCACTCGAATCTCGGTTGACTCGAAGGAGACCTCCTCTTTGAAGATTGTATTGTTGAGATATATTGAGCCATTGATAACGGAATTTGCTATCTTGATCGAGGTTGATATGACCTTACACCTCTCAGATACTCCAATAAGCGTGGAAATTAAATCCATTGGAAGGCTGTAATCTCTATCAACCTCCCTCGTCGGCAGGTCCAGCCCGCCGATATCCAGATCCCCCTCGATGAAGACCCGGTCGTAATCCACGGATTCGCCCCTCTCGATCTTCCCTAGGATCTCGCTCGCCTGAACCACCCTGAGCGGCTCCTCCGCAGCCAAGCCTCCGGCTACCATCGCCGCCAGCAGCGCCACCAGCGCAGCAACCGTGAGAGCGCACCCCGCCCGAGTCCGCATTACCCTCCAAGTATGCCCCTTCGATTATCTATCCCTTCCCATCCCTGCCATCCGGGCGGTCCCAAAAGCCGCTGCCAATACCGAAAGAGCTAACTAGCTCCAGCCAGATACCTACCCCCTGAGGGTTAGTAAATGGCAGGGCAGTCAGGGCCAAAGGAGGGCGAGGCCAGGTATCCGCGGGTGGAGTCGGGAATCCCTGGATTCGACGAGCTGGTGGACGGCGGGTTTCACCAGGGCACAGTCAACACGGTAACGGGCGGGTCAGGCACTGGAAAGACCGTCTTTGCAAGCCAATTTATCTATCACGGCCTGATCAAGGGGGAGAAGACGATGATCATCACCCCATCGGAGAGCTCGGCCTCCCTCAAGAGGGATCTTAACTCCTCCTTCGGTTGGGACCTCTGGAAGTACGAGAAGGAGGAGCTCCTCGCGGTCGTGGATGTGACCGATCCGGTGCTTAGATTGCAAAAGAGCATAGACGTCGACACCGTGGAGTTCCTTATCAACTTTAGAAAGCTCGTCTCCAGGAAGGTCTCCGAGGAGAAGCCAAAACGAGTCTTCATCGACGACTTGATGGCGTTCTTCACCGCAGTCGAGACACCTTTCAAGATGCGCTCCCTAGCTGACGACCTCTTCGGCCCCCTGCGTGCAGAAGGGGTGACGTCGGTTGTCACCATCGGGACTACGTTTGGCATGAACGAGATACTGGAGTACGGGGCAGACTCCTGTACCATCCTCGACCGGATACGGATTGGTAACAACCTCGTCAGATCGATCTATGTAATGAAGATGAGGGGCTCGAAGATCTCGAACAGCATCAGGATCCTGGACATCTCGGACGAGGGAATGGCAGTGTCGACCCTCCAGCCTTACCCCTGAGGCGGCATGATTCAGAGATGGATAATACTCGCAGGCGAGGAGGGGGGGCCCAAGTCCAACAAGATGGGCGGCATCTGGGACGTCCTGGACGCCGAGGCCCGAACCCTCGCCAGGCTAGCATCGACCGGTGAGATAGACAAAGGCCTAAAAATACTGGTCGCAGGACCCTACTACCCGACCGCGGGCTCCGACTGGAACAAGGGCAAGTCGAGGGTCACCGATATCAGCGGCTATGACGAGCTCGATATGGGACGGGACCTGGAGTCGGCTCTGGGCCTTTTGAAGTCCGAGGGGCTCGAGACGGTGACCTGTCAGAAGGAAGTCGATGGGGTTCCAATTGGCTACCTCCTCTTCAACACCCACTACTACGATAGCGTTCTTACGACCAGGGGCGGCGTCGAGGTAACATTGAACGCGGCGATCAAGGCGGAGGCCTGGGAGGTAGCCGGCCTCGACTCCATGCGGTTCGAGCGGCTGCAAAACGGATCTGAGTACGTCCATTACCTGGGCCTATCCTACGCGGTCTCTGAGCTCGCAAGGATGCTCGTCCGCCTGGGTGAAGAGCCTGCAAAGAGGTACAAGGACGAGGCCGTATCGGAGTTCGCCCGCTCAGTCATACCTCAGATGGGAATCTCCCTCCACTGCCATGAGTTCGGCGTCTTCTACGCTCTCGCCCGGGTCAAGGGGCTCGGCCTGCCTGTGCGGACCATGGCAACGATGCATGCCACGACCCCTGGAAGGGCCGCAGGCTACCGCTCCTTGGATAAGATCTTTCGAAACGACAAGACCTGGGACCCGAACACGCCCGTCTCCTTCGCCAGTCTCGAGTCGCTTGCCAAGTACGCAGATGTGACCACGTTCGTTGGCGACTCCACAATGAAGGAAGCCCATCTTTTCCATGACATAAGCGGCATTGTGATCAGAAACGGGATCGAGGTTGAATCCGACGGCATAGACTGGAACAAGAAGGATCGCTGCCGGTCGAAGATCCAGAAGTTCATCTCCGAGAACCTATATAAGCAGGTCAACGGCGAGAGGATGAACTCGGAGAATATCCTTCCGATATTCACGATATCGCGAATCGAGATAGAGAACAAGGGCTATCCACAGCTCCTCGACGCCCTGACATTGGCTGACCACCTGCTCAAGCATAGGATCATGGGCCAGAGGCTCGCCGAGGGGGTGAAGATCATCTGCTTCTTGATAGCGGCCCACGGGCCCAAGGCCAAGGAGAAGCTCCCCGAAGGCTTCCCCCTCAACCTCACGCCGGAGGTCCTCGTCTGGGAGGAGAACCGAATGTACAAGATGATCCAGGAGAGGGGGCTCGATATCAAGAACCTGATCTCGGGCAACCGGCAGGTATCGGCGGTCCTCTATCCCCAGTGGGTCGGGCCCGACGATGGCGGCCTTGGCATGACCGCCGACGAGATCATGGCAGGCTGCATTGCAGGCATCTTTCCTTCGCAATACGAGCCCTTCCTCCTGACAGGGCTCGAGGCTGGAAGGGAGGGGACCCCGAGCATCGTGAGCCGTGCCTGTGGCTTCTCCGACGCCCTGAAGAAGATCAGACGGCTTGTGAGGGGCATGGGGGGCGTAGTCGTCGTCGACAATATCGATAACGCCCATCAGGAGATGATTCTCGACTACGCCCTTGCGATGGACTACTTCACTTGGACCTACCTGGACGACCAGGTCAAGTACCGCCTGCTCTGCGAGGAGTCTTATGCCCTAGCAAAGCAGATGGGCTGGAGGGAGCCGGTCCTGGAGTACTATCATAACCTGGTGGTGTAGGCGATATGCGAGGATTATGTGAGGATGAAGGATGGAGATGGACGGCATGAAAGTTGCATATCTCAGCACCGAGTACCCTCCAAAGATCTATGGGGGGCTTGGGGTATACGTGGACTCAATATCGAGGGAGCTTGCATCACTCGGAGACCAGATCACTGTCTTTACGCCTGGTGATGAGACCCTCAAGAAGAGGCAGAGCCGCCGAAAGGTAACAGCCATCAGGGTAAGGCCGAATCCGATGAGAGACGGCCTCGAGATATTCCTCTCCCCTGAGACGATCGGCTGGGGGGAAGAGGGGCTCGACCTTCTCCTCGACCTCTTGAGCTTCAACCAGATTACAGCATCGGAGCTCTTGGAGAAGGGGCCCTTCGACCTCTGCGTGGCCCACGATTGGTTGACGCTTCCAGCGGGCATGGCGGCAAAGAGGTCTGGACTGCCCCTAATCTATCACGTCCACGGCCTGGAGGTCGGGCGCTCCGACCACCCTAACTCACAGCTGGTGGAGCTGGAGAAGAGGGGGGCTCATCTGGCAGATGCTGTGATGACGGTATCATATGCGATGAAGGAGCAGCTCGTCGAGCTCGGCGTTCCGGCGGAGAAGATCCACGTCTGCTATCACGGGGTCGATACCGGTCTCTTCAGCCCGGATGCGGTCGACCTCGGGCGTTCCAAGGAGATCCGTGAGCGGCTGGGAATAGATGAGGGCGATTTGGTCATTCTCTTCCTCGGAAGGCTGGAGCCTGTAAAGGGCGTTATTCAACTGTTGCAGGCAATGCCCTCGGTGCTCGAGAGAAACCCCCGGGCAAGGTTGCTCATGGTTGGAAAGGGCACCCTCGAAGAGGAGGTCCGTTGCGAGGCAGAGCGACTACCGATCTTGCTCGTCACAGATTTCCTCGATGAGAAGGAGAAGGTCCAGTACTATGGCCTCGCAGACGTCTGCGTCTTTCCAAGCCTCTACGAGCCCTTTGGCATTGTGGCGCTCGAGGCTGCAGCCATGGGGAAGGCAGCCGTTGTTGGTGCAAGCGGAGTAAGCGGTCTCGCTGAGATCGTGAACAACCCTGCAACGGAGAGGCCGACCGGTGTGCATGTGGACTCGCGCTCCCCCGAGGATATCGCATGGGGGATCAACCTCGCCCTGGAGGATCCACTGCGGCTTTCCGAGTGGGGGAGAAATGCACGAGAGCGCTCCTTAAACCTCTTCACGTGGCCCCGGGCAGCCGAGCTAACCCAAGAGATATACAGGGAGGTAGTCGGATCACCGAGCTGAGAAGGCACTACTTCCTAGATGAGTACTGCATCATAGCAAGTGAGCGTAAGCGCCGCCCAACCGACTTTGCTCAACCGAAAGGAACGAGCAAATCGGCGAAGGCTTGTCCTTTCTGCCCAGGAAACGAGGAGATGACGCCGCCTGCAACAGCGGCATACCGCGAGGATGGCATCTTCGCCGATGGATTGGAGCGGGTGAGGGGCTGGAAGGCGAGATGCATCCCAAACCTCTTTCCAGCCGTGTCAATGGATCCGGGGCCGATTACAGGCGAATGGGTGGCCGTTTCGGGTCGAGGCGGCCATGAGATCATCATAGAGTCCCCGAACCACGATAAGAGCCCTGCTGGATTCGATAAATTTGAGATGGAGCTGATGCTTGCAGTATACCGGGACAGGTACAGAGAGCATATGGGTGCGGGCGCTGCATGCGTATCTCTATTCAAGAACTGGGGCGAGCTCGCGGGCGCATCGCTTCGCCATACCCATTCTCAGCTCATATCCTTGCCCATAGTGCCCCCCCTGCTGATGAGCGAATCGCGTGCCATCACCGAGTCCCCGCTCTGTCCCTACTGCCATATCGTGGAGAGGGAAGGGGCCTCCTCCCGGCTGGTTGCAAGCAATCGATCCTGGATCCAGATCGCCCCCTTCTGTTCCCAGGTGCCCTACGAGACCTGGATACTTCCAAGAGTCCATGCAAGCTCATTGATCGATCTCGACAGATCCCATCTGGCAGACCTGGCGGAGATTCTTGGCCGGGCATTGAGGGGTCTCGGGCAACTGCTCGACGACCCGCCTTACAACTACATGTTCTTCCAGCTGCCTGAAGGATACCATATGAACCTGCGCATACATCCGGTGACGACCAAGATGGCTGGATTCGAGAAGAACACGGGGATCTTCATCAACCCGGTGCCACCGGAGCAGGCTGCAAGGGAGCTTGCTGATGCATGATATGGATGGCCCAATCGTGGGCACGCCTTTCGTTCAACGCGAAAATGTAAATATCTGCACAATTATCATATGAGATATGCTAAACCCTTGGAGTTGGGATTCGATGAGAGATGCTGTCAAGCCATGGGTGGATAGATAGATGCGTATAGGTATGTTCTCTTGGGAGAGTCTATATTCCATAAAGGTGGGGGGCGTTGCGCCTCACGTCTCCGAGCTTGCCGAGGCCTTGGCCAGAAAGGGTCACGACCTGCACGTCTTTACCAGACGGGGCGACTTCGATGCCTTCGACAAGATCAATGAGGTTTACTATCAGAGGGTGGATCTGGAGCCGTCAGGAGATTTGCTCGAACAGATGAACCGGATGGGAGATGCCATGTGCGATCGTTTCGCGCAGGTACAGAAGATATTCGGGCCATTCGATATAGTTCACGGCCATGACTGGCATCCAGTGCTCGCACTGAACCGCATAAAAAGGGAGCATGGCCTACCTTACGTCCTTACCATGCACAGCACCGAGTGGGGGCGAAATGGAAACACGTTCAGCGATTGGGAGATCGCAAAGGAGATCTCTCATCGGGAGTGGCTTGGCGGTTACGAGTCCTCCCGGGTCATCGTGACCACGCGAAGGATGCTGGAGGAGATGAAGATGATCTACAACATCCCCGAGGAGAAGATCTCCATCATACCAAACGGCATCCTGCCTGGCAAGATCGGCCGCATGGTCGACCCTGGGCGGGTGAAGGAGCGCTACGGCATCCATCCCCTTGCCCCGGTGATCCTCTTCTGCGGCAGGATGAGCTATCAGAAGGGTCCGGACCTGCTAATAGAGGCGATCCCCGATATACTGAGGAGCCGCTGGGATGCCAAGTTCGTCTTCATAGGCGAGGGGGATATGCGCTGGGCTTGCGAGCGAAGGGCAGAGGATCTCGGGGTGAAGGGTGCCTGCAGGTTCCTCGGCTACATACGCGGCGCCGAGAAGGAGGATCTGATGAATGCATGCGACATCACATGCGTTCCGAGCCGAAACGAGCCGTTCGGCGTGGTTGTCCTCGAGGCCTGGGATGCGGGAAAGCCAGTCGTTGCAACTGAGGCTGTGAGCATCATCCACAACTTCGAGGACGGTGTGCTCGCCTACATCCAGCCCCAGTCCATCGCCTGGGGCGTCAACTACCTCCTGCAACATCCCAAGGAGATGAAAGAGATGGCCTATGCCGGGCGGAGGAGGATGCAAGCGGAGTGCAGCTGGAATCCAATCGCAAACAAGACGGAGGAGGTATATAGCAAGGTCCTTGGGAGGCAGGCGTGATCCTGGGCTCGTCTCTCCGTTGAACGGGCCGACCGGCGCCTCGATAGCCTGCTATATACTATATGTGGGTCTATGCTGATTATATAGACTCTATAGAAAAGATATATATTGCATTGTTAGCCACCTCTGCGATATGATTGCCCCCACTATGCATTCTCTCGCCGCAGATGTGCGGCGATCTCAGTCGATCTATTTTCCTGATGGTGCGGATCCTTTTGGCGCGTGCAGCATCGATGTCGAGATAATGGTGATCTGATATGGAGAGGATCGTAGATACTGGGCAGATCCCAAAGGCCGGAGATCTTCTAGGGCTCTTGAACTATTACGAGGCCCGCCTATCGAGATGTGACTCCTCTGTGCCGGAGGCCGAGTTCAGAGGCTGCAAGCTCAGCTTTGTGATCGATCTTATTCGAAGGGTGGAGATCCCCGAAGACCTGAAGCTCGAGGAGATCCGGTCTATCATCGACGGCTGGAGGATGGTGGTTCCCTGGGGAGGGCCTGAGCTGAGCCTTCTTGAGATGGAGGAGATCAATGAGAGCATGGATAGGGTGAGGGGCGCCGTCGCCTGGGCTGGCTGTCACAGGGATCCAAAGGTCAGGTGGCTCCTCAGCATTGCGCTGATGTTGGCGCTTCCCCTGCGGTCCTCCGACCTTCACGCCGAGGCCATCCCCAGGGTGCGGGAATCGATGATCCATGTTATGGAGTTCCTCGCTTTGCAGATGGAGAAGAGATAGGTCGTATCGTCGATGTTGCATTGGGGCAGGTCAGGCGGTTGCTATCATGCAGCGCCGCTTGCCTGCAACGTGAGGTAGATCTGCCACAGGCCGGTTGTTATGAACTGGACCGCAAGCGCTCCTAGGATCAACCCCATCACCCTTGTTACCACCATTCCCCCGGTTATGCCGAGGTAGCTATGGATGGTCTCCGAGGAGCGAAAGAGGATCCAGCATATGAGGAAGGTCAATGCGAGCGTTGCCAGGACCTCTCCGCGAAGGGCGATGGACGAGCCTGCGTGTTCCATAACGATGATGGCGGTGGTCATCGATGCGGGCCCTGCGAGCATCGGTATGGCCAAGGGAAAGAACGATACGTCCTGCCTTTTTCCCGCCTCTTCAGCCTCCTCTGGGGTATGGGCAGCCTTGGACTGGCCGCCGTGCATCATCGTAAGGGAGATGCTCATGAGGAGGATTCCTCCGATCACCCGAAGCGAGTCGACGTTCACCTGAAAGAAGCCCAGAATCGACGTCCCGGCAACAGCAGTGATTGCCATGATGGCAAGGCCGAAGAGGCATGACCTATTCGCCACAACGAGGCGCTCCTTCTCCGACATATCCTGGGTGAGGGAGAGGAAGACCATGACGTTTCCCACTGGATTGACTATTGCGAAGAAGGCGCTGAAGGCTACCGCGAAGAAGCCGTAGATGCTGTCCATGTCAGATATTGGCCTGTCGGCACGGTATAAAGTATTTTCCACACATAGGAGGCGCTGGGCAGTCTACCTGCATTGAGTGGTTGAACATGGGAACGTATGGGTTAAAAAGAGATTTTACCACAAAGACACAAAGGCACGAAGTACTCACAAAGATAGGAGTTGCGCAGTTGATGTTGGACTTTGAAATCAAATGAATTATAATTATCATTAAATTGGATTCATCAATCTAATCGACATCATTATGATATCTTTAACCAAAATATCCAACGTTCTGCAATCTAACTGCGTAAGTCCTAAAGGAATTATTAAAAAAAATGGATTGGAATACGGATTAAATGGTAACTTTATGCGTTCTTCGTGTCCCTTGTGCCGTTTCGGTTTAAATAATAGTGCGCGGATTGCACAGCATGCGGTAAAGAAAAACCGTGAGTCAAGAGCGTTCTGGGACAGCCTTCTTGTGTGAAGTCCAAATCACCTCAATCGTGGCAGACTACCTATAGAGTCCCGAAAGCTATATAGAACGATAACTGATAACTTATAGGGATGTAGAGAGAACCGAGGATGGGAACGACTTGATTTTAGGACTCGTGAGGATCTAGAAGGAATATTCGATGAATCACAATCTCTTTGATTGCGCTAGATCTGAAGCCAATGGGTACTATTCACAGGCGTCTATGATCCGGCCCTTCTCCATTCGCGTCTTCTGCCCCGAAGGAAATCCCGCAGGACTACGGATAATAACCAAGTCCAATTGGACTGGCTGCGGCATTGTGTGCCCAAGGTCTCTCCTGCCATCGGTAAAAAATCGTAATGAATTTTTTCAGCCAGGAGCTTACGTCCTTGTAGGCCCTCCTGAGGATGGAGAAATGCCTAAAATATACGTTGGTGAAGGGGATCCAGTAGGTCCAAGGCTGGAGCAGCATTACGCAAATAAAGAGTTCTGGACTTGGGCAGTCTTTTTCGTCTCCACCGATGGAAGCCTGAACAAAGCCCATGTTCAGCATTTAGAGGCCAGATTGCTGGATATGGCTAAGCAAGCCAAGAGAGCTATCCTAGATAATTCAAATACCCCTAGAAAACCAGCGTTGTCAGAAGCGGAGACGGCTGATGCAGAGAGCTTCCTATATGACATGTTAAGCATATTTCCATTGCTGAGCCTGACTGTTTTTGAGAAAACCACGGTCTTAAACGGCTCTTCCGGACATGAATTCAAGATCGACGCGAAAGGGATACTTGCAAGAGGCTATGAAACATCAGAGGGTTTCATAGTGCTCAAAGGATCTACTGTGGTCTGTGATGAGGTGGCTTCCATTCATCGATATCTATCTGACCTCAGAAAGGATCTTCAATCACAAGGCGTATTGATATCCCGAGGAGACCACTTGGAGTTCGCTCAGGACTATCTCTTCAACTCTCCTTCGACAGCGGCGGGGGTTGTTCAAGGAAGATCTGCCAACGGGCGCATTGATTGGAAGGACAATTCCGGCATGACCCTTAGGGAATTCCAGGATAAAAAGATGGGAGCATCGATCTAATCGATGGGGGGGCATGGTGGTGAAATGGATCTCGGGCGATCACCCGCAGAGGAGATCGCGGGGATTACCGGGACCCACTGCGCCTGGAGGGGCGATGCTGAGCTCATCGTAGATGCCCTCGAGAGCTTCGACGCCAGTCTCCTCCTGAACAGAGCGGCGAATGAGAGGGAGATCCCCCTCTTCCACGGGGCGATCTCCGGCTTTCGGGGCCTGGGGGGGCGGCAGTGATCCCTGGAGGACGGTGCAACAGAGATAGCATCTATTGCACCCTCGCCCTCCTCCTTCGGCATCATCGCCCCCCCGGATGGGCGAGGAAGCAACATGCATGGGGGGGACTGGGACGCCCCTTCTCGGAGATCACCTCGCCACCCTCGACAGCCTCTTTTCGATGTTGTCACTCTTGCGAGGATATGCCCTACCGGCGCTTGCCTATGCGCTCTCAACGCATTAGCGCGATCCTTCGATAGTCGCATATAGCAGACAGACGCAGCGGCCTAAGCCCTTCATCCCCAGACCCCATCCATATCGCTTGGCTTAAATCGCCTGAGCTTCACTCTTCCAGCCGATGTCCAAAGATCGCGATCTTCTCCGATACTCTCGCCAGATACCGCTGCTCGGCGAGGCCGGCCAGGAGAGGCTTTCCTCCTCCCATGTATTCATCGCGGGCGCAGGAGGCCTAGGCTCGGCGGTTGCATTCTACATGGCAGCGGCAGGCTTTGGCCGGATCACAATAGTGGATTGCGACAGCGTTGAGATGAGCAACCTGAACCGCCAGATACTCCACGGAATGAAGGACCTTGGAAGAAGCAAGGCGATCTCCGCATGCGAGTCCATGAGAGAGCTGAACCCTGTGGTGGAGACAGAGCCGATTATTGCAACGATCGAAGCCGACAACATCGACAAGCTCTTAGGCGATGCTGAGCTCATCGTAGACGCCCTCGACAGCTTCGACGCCAGGTTCCTCCTGAACAGAGCGGCTAATGAGAGGGAGATTCCCCTCTTCCACGGGGCGATCTCCGGCTTTAGGGGCCAGGCAACGACGGTGATCCCGGGAAGGACGGCGTGCCTTCGATGCATCTATCCTAGACACCCTCGATCTACCCCCTCGCCAGCCCTGGGATCTACCTGCGGCATCATCGGCTCCATCCAGGTGAACGAGGCGGTGAAGTACGTGGGAGGAAAGGGCCGCCTCCTCGAAAATCGCCTCGCCATATGGGATGGTCTCGCCTCGGTGCTCGAAGAGGTCGAGGTTGACCGCGATCCGGATTGCCCGGACTGCGGCTCATATCGGGGGCGGTGAGGTTTAAGTATCTTCCAAGATCCAAATAGCCAGAGGAGGATGAAATGTTCGAAAGGGGAGGGAAAGCGCTCTTATTGATGGGCTGCCCAGAGGTGCCGGTTCAGACGAGCCTCGCCCTCTATCTTTGTTCGAGGTTGAGAAGGGATGGCTGGGAGGTCCTCGTGGCCGGAACCGGCGCCGCCCTGAAGCTCCTGGAGGTGGCCGACCCTGAGAGGCATTACCTCTCGGAGACGATGAACCTCGACGATTGCATAGCGAAGACGGTAGAGGGGGAAATGACGTTCGATATCTGCTTCGTATTCATGCACAACGACGCTGGAGTGACCTATGGGGCAACGATTCGCAGCATATCGAGCGCCAGGATCTATGCCCTCATCTACGGAAGAGGCGCCGATGAGCTCGCAGAGATAATTGACTTCGACTGCGAAACGATCGCTGCAAAGGCGGTGCACAACCCAGCTCCGCTGAAGGCGCGCCTTGACAAGGTGATGGGATGGGCTGCATAGAGGCCCTCAAGCCGGAGGTGCTCCTCGCCAGGATCTCCTTCAAGGAGGCCCGAGAGTACATAGAGTCACACGCCCCGGAGGTCCATCACGTCCAGCCGGGCTTCAAGCTCTTCGGCGAGTACCTGATAGGCGTCCCTCCACTAGCGATTGGGATCGAGAACGATAACATCTTGTTTCCATTCACAAAGCCCTGTTATGGGACTTTCGTCCTCCGCCTGAAGGACGGCGCTGAGGTCGAGAGGTTCAGGTCGGCGATGAGCGCGGAGATGAAGAGGTCGCTCAAGGGAAGGGGGCCCAAGCGTTGAAGGTCAACGTCGTGGCATTTGCGAACTTCCGGGAGATCCTTGGAAAGGAGATCGAGGTTGCGCTCCCCGCAGGGGCAAGGCTGAGGGACCTTCTCGACCTGCTCGCAAAGAGCCATCTAGGCCTCCATGAGGAGGTCTATGAGCCCACAGGGGCGCTTAAGGATACGGCGATGATCATGCTCAACCGCGTGAACATCGACTCACAGGGAGGGCTCGATGCCGCCCTCAAGGAGGGAGATGAGCTTGCCATCTTTCCTCCCTTCGCCGGAGGATGATGATACATATCGGCCCAGAGGATATCCCCTTGGAGGAGATCATCCGCACGGCAAAGAGGCCGGAGGTTGGAGCAGTCGTGACCTTTCTGGGCATCGTCAGGGACGACGGCATAGACGGCATGGAGGTCGAGGCCTACGAGGAGATGGCCCTCGCCGAGCTCGATAGGATCCGAGAGGAGGCGATGGACCGCTTCGATATCAGGTCGGTGGATATAGTCCATAGAGTTGGGCGACTCTCCATTGGAGGCGACCTTGTCGCGATCGTATGCGCTGCCCCCCATCGGCAAGCGGCATTCGATGGATGCTCCTTCGTCATAGAGGAGCTGAAACGGCGCTCTGCCATATGGAAGAAGGAGCTCTCGGCAAAGGGGGATAGATGGGTCTCAGGATTGGGGAGGAGGCCGATAGATGGGGATCAGGATAGTGGAGGATGAAACCCTTGAAATCGTGCTATACAGAACTCCGAGGGGAGGCTCTAACGGGATCGCAAGGTTCCGTCATCGAGGAGCGTTTGGCAGCCTTGCGTAAACGTCCTTCCGGCAAGATCGCGCTTCTCCTGGGGGGGAAACACTCTTGCGAGGTGGAGGATCTCATGATTATGAAGGGCTCAGTCGATCTGCTCGATACTCTCGCGAAGAGGATACAAGGAGATGCACAGTTATGGGATCCCAGAGATCCTGATGTTTCCCATGCCAGGCGGCGAGGGAGGGGCTACCTCCTCTGGCCTTGCGGGGCGCTTGAGCGATTCGAGGTGATGTAGATATGCCAAGGCGACTGAACGAGGACGATCTCGATATACTGCGTAAGCTCGCGCCTGAACTCGAGGCGCTGATCTGCTCCGGATCTGGGGTTGAGTACAGGTCTATTCTTCCACCGCTTGCAAACCATATCTCGCGCGACCTGATCGATTTCGCAGGCAGGCTCGACCGGCTATCCTCTGACGAGCTCTCCTACCTCTGCCGGATGATACTTGAGGGAAAGGAGAGCCTCGGCTGCCTGGAGATCGAGTACGCCCAGGCCTTCTTCCAGCTCGTGGGATCCAAGGTCTCAGCTGATCTGGCAGCACAAGTGGAGGAGGCCTACGAGTCCGAGGGCGAATGCTACCTGTGAAAGCTTCCGAATAATGGGAGAATGGGATCCGCGGACATGGAGGAAGAATAGGAATGGGCGAGGATTGCATATTCTGTAAGATTGTGGAGGGGACGGAAAAGGCCCACGTGATCTATGAAGACGACCTTTGCATGGCGATCCTGGATATCAACCCCTTCGCCATGGGCCACGCGCTGGTAATTCCAAAGAGGCATGTCCCATGGTGGCACGACCTCTCTGAGGAAGAGGTCGAGGCCGTATTCAAGGGTGCCCAGAAGGTCGCGGGGAAGATCAAAAGGGCGTTTTCTCCAGACTTCGTCGCCCTTTACATCAGGGGTCGAAGGATTCCCCACACCCACGTATTCCTTGTGCCGACCTACAGCAGAGACCCCCTCGACCGATTCTTCAACGCGCTGGAGGGCTTCCAGGAGGGAGCGGGAATGATGGCAGATCTTTGCGAGCCAGATGCACTCGAGGAGGCCCTCCGAAGGCTGGAGGCTGCCTAGAGCTCTGCCCCGGGGAAGTCGTATACCTGGGATATCTGATCTCCCCTGGCCTTGAGCTTGGCGTATAGGAACTCGGCCCTCTCCAGGCGCACCCTGATCACATTCAACGTGATGGAGAGGGACGCGATCCTCTCAGGCCTCAGACCCCTGGCCTTCAGTATCTCCTGGTACTCCTCCTCATCGGGAGCTACGATCGAAGCAGTTCCGGATATCTGGATCCCCCCGATGGTGGCCATGTTCACATATTCGTCGTATACGGCGATCGAGACATTGGGGTTTAGGAGGATATGTGCGAACTTCTCGCCTCCTTCGCTCAGCATGTAGATGGAGCCATCCCTGTAGTTGTACTCGATGGGCGTTGCCCTGACGCGATTTCCATGGCCGGATGTAAGCGTGCAGATCTTGTGCGACGCGAGAAATGCCTCGATGAGCCTTCTCAGATCCCCCCGGTCCATTCCCGGGCTCCGCGTATCCCTCTCCCTCTTCAGCTCAAGGGCGAACTCCGCCACCGCCTCCATGTCCATGTGGTCGACACTCTCGAAGGGAGTCCCTGTCCTCTTCGAGAACACCTCCATTCCGAGGAAGTCTGCCTCGTCAAGCCTCTCCAGCTGCATCCTTCCATCGAAGACCCGGGATGCGATCACCTCGCCTCCCAAGAGTTCCTGGAGCTGATCGATGTTCCTCTTCCCGTCATCCCTGTTCAGGCAGGTGCAGAAGAGGGCAACGGGCTTGTCGCTTAGCCAGTCCCTCCCCTCCCTAATGAAGTTCCATATGGCTGGGCTTGCCATGCCCTTGTAGATGGGCGTGCCAAGGACTACCAGCTCGAACTCGCGTAGCTCAGGCCGAAACTCCTCTGCCCGGCAGCACCTCGAAGGTCCAAGCACCATGGAGATGGCAGAAGCTATCTCCTCTGTGGACCCATACTTGCTCCCATGAATCACGAGCGTCCTCATCATCAGCATCACCGATCCATAACGAGCCTTCCTCTAGCGGGAGGATGTTCAATGGGTGGCGGTCGAACTTGCGGAGAGATCATCACCATCGAGCAGCCGGCGATAAGCTTCGGCAGCCATGTCCCTCACGTCCAAGCCCATCTCTCTCGCGACGAGGAGCACCACTGCATCGAGATCCACCAGCCTCTGGAGCGAGTCCTGGCGCTCGTTTACGAGAGCGATCACCTCTTTTCGGCCCATGCCCGTATTGGAGGTTATCAGCCGCACCGCCCTGTCGAATAGGCTCTCCTCGGCCTGTGGCTTGAAGCCGATTGGCACCTCCACTTCGTCTTCTTCGAAGGAGGCGTGGACCATATCCCCCTCCAAGCAGATCATGCCCTCCTTCTCCGCCTCGAGCAAGAGGGCACGCACCTTGTCGGGAGGACCCCATTTGAGGTCGAGCGAGATGGTGAATATGAAGTCGCTCACCTTCAGGCTCTTTTTTCCCCGCTTCTTGAAGGGCGTGGCAACCAGATAGGCTCTCTCCTTGTCCAAATACGATTCCCCAAAGGCCTTTGATGAATGCAGATATAAATATCCCTTGGCCGCGGCGGCCGCCGGACCGCTTAGTCCCTCCGCACCTTGCGGTTTATGATCGCATCCGAGCGCTCCAGCGCCTGGTGAGTATGGCCGAAGTGGAGAGCGGCCTCTCTCATGATATCCTGAAAGCCCTCGAGGTCACCGGCATCGATTCTGTCGGAGAGTCGCCTGCATTGGGCGATGAAAGTCTCTCTAACCTCATGTGCGAGGGGATTTCCCTGGATCGAGGCGTAGAGATCCGGGCTCTGGTCGAGTATTCGGCCGACGAAGTCGAGCATGATCTCATAGACCGGGGACATGAACCGGCGCGAACGCTCGACGTCGAAGTCGAGAGCCTCAAGGGATGCCCCGATTCCGATGTAGGCGAAATGGGTGAGGGCCTGGACTACCGCCATTACACGATCGTGTTCAGCGGGCGTCATCACCTCGATCTTTGCCCCATCTGCCTCGAAGAATGAACGCATCACATCAGGCCACTCTCCCAAGCGATCCAAGGCAGGCGTGAGTATGATCGTCTGTCCTCTCAAGGATGGCATCGTGGGGCCGAACATCGGATGAGTCCCGAGGAGATCGACTCCTGGGGGCGCAGAGCGAATCATGGCCTCCATCGGACCCGCTTTGAGCGATGTCAGGTCCATGAGGAGCGATCCTGGCAACATGTGCCCTGCTACGCTCTCGATAACCTCGACGGTGCGGTCGATCGGGACGCTTATGACGACCACCTGGCTCTCCTCGACTGCCTCCATGAGGTCGTCTGCCCATTCGACCCCTATCTCGGCCGCCTTCTCCTTCCTACCGCTCGGTCCCCAGACGGAGACCAGAAAGCCCTTCTCAACGAAGTAGCGTGCAAACCAAGATCCAGTCGCCCCAGTCCCGCCGATGATCAGCATCCGCTTATCCGTCATCTCCTCCCTCCCAGGGCCTCCCTTACAGCCCTCTCCATAATATCCACAGGCGCTTCAAGCCCTGTCCATATTCGAAACGATGCCGCCCCCTGGCCGACCAGCATGGAAACCCCATCGATCGCCGGACATCCCGCCCTCTCGGCGTCCATGAGGAGCTCGGTCTTTCGATTGTACACTATATCGAAGACTGCCTTCCCTTTTCGTAGCCACCGAGGATCGATCAGCCTTGCGTCGCCAGGAGACATCCCAACCGAAGTCGCGTTGATGATGAGGTCTGCCCAGGAGACGAGCCGCTCCAGCTCGTCGAGGCCGAAGCCGTCCGCGCCAGAGCGGCTCGCTAGATCCAATGCACGGGCTTTTCCACGGTTGGCAATCGCAATCTCCGCTTCTTCCTCCGCGAGCATGAAGGCAATAGCCCTTGCAGCCCCTCCCGATCCAATCAGGAGAACCTTCGTCCCATCAAGCGTAACACAAGCCCTCTCCAGCGCTAATTTGGCGCCCAGGCCATCGGTATTGAAGCCGCTCATCCTGGCTGGAACGACAGTATTGATTGCCCCCATCTCCAATGCTGCGCTGTCCGGCGTGAGATAAGCTAGAGCCCTCTCCTTGAGAGGGATGGTGAGGTTCAAGCCTGAGAATCCCATGGCTCTCGCCCCGTCAAGGGCGTCTTCCAAATCGTCTGGAGCCACCCGAAATGGATGATAGCAGGCATTGAGCCCCAGGGCGCGAAAGGCGGCGTTCTGCATGGCGGGTGAGAGGCTGTGTTCGATTGGGTAGCCGAAGATCCCGTAGCTCTTCATGAGGGGTGATGCCCCTTCATCGAATAAAAATCGTTGCCAATGGAGCGATCCTCCTCTTGCTTGGGGGTGAGAGAGGATCGATCGAGTGGTGGGCAAACGCCCTCAGCATCATCGCCTCTATCAAGATCTCTCGCCATCGGAGAGAGGATCGATCGAATGGTGGGCAAAACGCCCCGCATTTAGCCTCGCCGATAGAGTGAAAGCGATGCCCCTCACATCCCGAGGAGATGGAATGCCTCCCAGACGGCTCCGCCGACAAGCCCCCCGAAGAGGGTTGCAAACAGGTTCACGCCGCTGTTGGTAAGCTGCCCCCTCCTCTGCAGCGTAGCTCCAAGGATGCTATCGAAGTTTGTCCCCAGGAACCCTCCAACAAGGGCTGCGAAGATCCCTTGCCACCCGGCGAGGCCGACGAGCGCCGCGAGGATGCCTATTGCAAGAGCGCCGAGAAATGCAGCGCCCTCCCCCAGCATCGTCACGCCGCCGTCCACGCCGGGATCGACGGGCTGCAGGGTGGTGATCATTAATGGCTTCGATCTGCTCGTCTGCCCGACCTCGCTTGCCAGAGTATCGCCGTTTGCCGTCCCGACAGCTCCCAAGAACGCGAAGAGGAGGAGATCGGTCCCGTATACGCCATAGCCTATGGCGAAAGCAAGGGCAACCAGGCTATTGCTGAAGACGTTCTTGTAGCCTCTAACCCCCCCGCGAGACTGGGCTACGCCCAACTTGACCTTCTCCGCATATCTGAATCTGGTAAACCCGCCTCCGAGAAGGTAGAAGCAGAGGAGGAGGAGGAACCACGAGATCCCCCCAAAGAGGATGACGAGTATGCAGATGATGATCTCGCTCAACACGGCGTCGACATCGGCTGCCTTTGCCCAGTAGGCCCCAAGCCCCAATGCCAATGCGAATACATAGATCAAGAGCAGCCTCCACAGCTCGGGGAGGGGATAGTCGAAGCTAAAGAGCCACATCACCATGCAGGAGCCGAATGGTACTGTGAAGTCATTCTCAGAGGATACGTGTTGAAGGAAGGCCCCGCTCAGCCCGCCGAGCATGGATAGGAAGAGCACCTTCTCGGGGAAAAGCTCTGCCGAGGCGAGTATGGCTACAGGATATCCCAGGGCAACTGCCATCATCAGATAGATCAGGCTTCCTGTGAGCGAGGCAAACCTCTTCGAGGCTACCTGCGCGAATGTGGGCAATATAAAGGCGATAGAGACCACATATAGCGGGAGGTCCAGGGAGATATAGTCGAGGGCGTATCGGAGGAGGAGGAGCAGGGCGAATGAGGCCGATAGCATCCGGGCTGACCGGCTGAAGTAGGAGATGAACGCGAGGGGGAGGACCGCCATCACCTCAGCGTAGGGCAGGAGAAGCACGGTTAGGCCTGCTGCAATCCTTGCCAAGTCCTCTCTCTGCATAACTTGCGCATTGTAGCACCATACCAAAAATACTTTGCCTTGGAGATCGCTCGCTTTGATTGCCATGCTTCGATATCTCTACGAGAAGCGTCTTATGAGGCAGATCTCGCCGTATCCGGTTCCCTCCTGCGTCGCCATAGTGATCTCCTCAGGGGATCTCGATGGAGCAGGCCTCGATAACCTTCGTGAGGTGATCGGCTGGGTGGGCCCGCTGGGGGTGAATAGCCTTCTCATATATATCTCCGAGGACCGGCCGGAACTGGAGGCGGCCTTGATGAGGGGGCTCGCCGAGATGCCGGCCAGGATACACATCCATAGCAGGCGCGGCGATGTTCTCCTGAGCGATGGACCGGGCATGGACGTCATCATCTCACTCGGCTATGGTGGCAAGCAGGAGGTGACGGAGGCCATAGCCAATGTCCTTGTAGAGGTGGAACGCGGCCTGATAGAGCCACAGGAGATCGACGAGAAGATGATAGAGGCAAATTTGAGGTTTCGCTTCAAGCCTGATCTGGTCATCCGCGCCGGTGGACGACAGCTGAGCGACTTCATGATCTGGCAGGCCGCCTACTCAGAGCTCTATTTCACAGAGGTCAACTGGAACTCGATTAGGAGGATCGATCTCCTCCGGGCCATCAGGGACTTCCAGGCCCGGGAGAGGCGGTATGGTCGATGAACCTTGGCTAGCGAAGTTGACCGATGAACCCTCGCTAGCGGTATTGGCTCCGTAGGGCCGCTTGCTCCTGAACCGGAAGAAGCGATAGGAAGGGCGAGGGGATTGGCAAAGAGAGGACTATCTCCTCGTTGACCGTCATCATGCTCACCCCCGCTTCTCGGGCGTTGGCAGCGTCCACGCGTATCACCTTCGGGTTACTGGTGCGAAATGTGCCAACATGCCATGCCTTCTCAGGCGTCCTGCTGAGATGGACGTATCGCTGAGAGGCCGACCGAAGCCCTTCTTCCAGAATCATGGCCGCTTCCTCTTCCGCAGCCCCAAAGTAGAGTATATCGTCGTGGTTCTCAGGATGATCCAGGTCCACATCCACCGAGTGCCCATACCTCGCGCGGATCTTGTTCCCGCTGATCTCATACCTCTCTTTAGGATCTGACTGGACCAGGGCTACCACGAGGGCCTCGTTTGCCCATCGATGCCTGGTGCCGACAACCTCCCCCAGTACCGAAAGATCCACCCAGCCGCGTGGGCTCATGGCAAGGCCCAGGTCGTCTGGAAAGTGGCGAAGCGCCCCTGCCACCAGCCGCCCGAGCTGTTCCGTTCGGGATTCGTCCAAGACCAGTGAACCACTCTCGCCGCAGCTGCAACGTTCGCCTCTGAAGTAACCGTCTATGGCGCATCTCCTGATCATCAAGACTCCTCAAGGCTAGTAGGTGATGAGCTCACGATAGATATAGGTGACTCTGGACCGGGAGGGCAAAGTCTCAAATATCTTTGCCCTGGAGATCATCCTATGCTGGACTCGGATGATATCGAGAGGCAGATGATGGATATTATGCTGCTCCGTCTCGGTGATGAGCGGCTGCAAGGGGAGGTGGAAGGGCTGCTCAGCTCCCTATACGAGCGCGATAGGAGGGTGAGCGAAATGCTCGATGATCTCCTAGACGAGGTGGACGATCTAATTATGAGGTTCGATCTTCTCGATGATTGCGAGGACGGGTGAGGTCCATTGTATGACTTGCCGGATATTCAGGCATGCTCTCCCGACTATCCCATAAACCTCACAAGGGTTGGGGCAACCGGCGTTAAGAAGCTGGTCAAGGTCGAGCGAGGGGGCGATGAGCGGCCTATTGTCCTCATATCGAGGTTCGAGGTCTTCGTAGACCTCCCTTCGGACAGAAAGGGCGCCAACCTATCTCGTAACTTCGAGGTCATCGATGCCGTTTTGGAGGAGGAGATATCAAGGCCCGTCTACGAGATCGAGGAGCTCTGCGGAAAGATCGCGACCGGATTGCTCGCGAGGCATGAGTATGCGACTCGGGCAGAGGTGAAGATGAAGAGCGAGTATATCGTTCGGCGTCAGACCCCGGCCACTAAGATCACCTGCCAAGAGGTAGTGGATATCTTCGCCGAGGCCGTGGCCCGGGCCGGGCCGACCTCCGATCTGAAGAAGATCGTGGGAGCGGAGGTCGTGGGAATGACCGCTTGTCCCTGTGCTCAGGAGATCATGAGGGGGCAGGTGATAAGCGAGCTTGCCAACCTCGGCCTGGATGCCGAGACCGCGAGGAATTTCGCCGAGAAGATCCCTGTGGCCACACACAATCAGCGCGGCCGTGGCAGCATATCGATAGAGGTGAAGAACCAGCGCTGCATATCGATAGATCGCATCATCCGAATTATAGAGGAGTCGATGAGCTCGCGCGTATACGGCCTTTTGAAGAGGCCGGATGAAGCGCTGGTCGTCTCCCGTGCACACAGCAACCCAAAGTTCGTGGAGGATTGCGTGAGATCCATGGCACAGAGGGTTGTGGAGAGCTTCGATGAGCTGCTGGATGGGGCGGTTGTAACGATCAAGCAGATCAATGAGGAGAGCATCCACCAGCATAACGCCTTCGCGGAGAGGACAGCAACCATGGGGGAGCTAAGGGCAGAGCTCTCCTCATGTATGTGAGGGCGAAAACTGCCTGCCCTTATTGAAACGAGATGCATAGATCCATGTCGAAGAAAATCATAGCACTTGGCGAAACGCTTGCCGCGAGGATCGAGAAGAGGGGGATAATCGCAAGATGCGAGATGCTCCAGCGCACATATCAAGCCGTCAGGGAGGCGAATCTCACGAAGGAGGATCGAGAGGAGCTGGCCCGCCTGACCGGCAAGAGGAGGATTGCATCCGCCATCTTTCAGAGCATGATGAGCGGAGAGCCCGTCCTTGCCCAGATCCCCAAGCTGGATAGCGCGATAACTATCGATGGCAGGATATTTCATTTCCCCCTATCCGCCGGATACGACAAGCCGGACTTCCATAGGGCCTACGAGGTCTTTAGGCATTCTCGAAATGAGCTATTGGAGCTCGTCGAAAGCAACCTCGAGGATCTGTTGATGGAGTTCATGGCCGATGCCGGCTACGACCTCGTGGAGAGGACCCCATCCGGCCTCAGGTTCCTCGGTCGGGCAGGGATGGAAGTCGATGTAATGGTCTTCCCTCGCATAGGAATGGTACGGCTTGAGGACTGTCTGAGGGAGGAAAGGGTGGTGCTGGTCCCCCATGAGGAGAGCCCCGCGCCCTTCATAGAGTTCTTCAGGGATTGGAGCGATGCCGCGGAGGAGGCAGGGATGCAGTTCTGGGTTGCCAACATGGAGGGGGGGACGATCGATCCCTTCATAGGCAATACAATAGATCCAAATATATATAAACAGTTTAAGAATCCAGGCCTCTCAACCATGATCCGGTCCACTTGGAAGCGTTGATTCATTGAAGCGGGGATATATCACGATTGCACGTGATCGATCTTCCCGCGTTGCAGTCCTTTTTTGCCTGTGATGCGTTGGTATCCGCAAGCTTTGGGCGCATCTGAAAGTGAGCGAGATGATCGCTCAGCCGCCACATCTGTACGAAATCCAATTTTTTAAATTGATTGGTGCAATCATTTATAATGATTTTTTGGAGTTGAATTGGAAAATTCAGCTGAGCCTCCCGTTTTCTCTAATGGATCGACGTTGACCGATAGATTTATCATCGTCGAATACTTCTTGAATTACATCAAATAGTTGCTCCTGCCAAGGCGATTCAAATGATTAAATATTTAAAAGAGATCCTGATCGTATCGATCATCCTGGTCACAACTTCCTCCATAGCCCTGGGAATATCCCTCAGTGTTGGCTCCGGCGACGGAGGCGGATCCAGCCATATCGATGAGAGCTTCCAGCTGGATGACTCTGCCAAGTTGGTGGAGTCGATCGAGATAGGGGGGGCCATTGTGCAAGATAGGACGGTCATTGCCCGAGGCAAAAATGTGATCGAGCAGTCGCAGTCAGGTGATTATATGGGAAGCGCCTATGGGGCGGAGGTCCAACTGGAGAGCGATGGTCTCCTCAGCATAAATAGCAGATCGCAAACAGCCCCCCAAGGAAGCCAGATGGCGCAGGATGTGGACGCATCCGGCCAAGGACTCATTTATATGGCAGCTGCTAGGGGCGAGGATGAGGTGATTCAGGAGTCCGGCTTCGACGATGGCCTCATGAGTTCTCAGAGCACGCTGATCGCGGGTATGGATGGCGTGGCAACGATGGCCTCCACCAGCATTCGCGGATCCGGGCATGTCGGCCTCAAGACAATAGCTGCTTCCACGAACTCTCAGAAGGAGGTATTCTCGACGGATCGCGGAGGCGATGCCCAGGAGTCCTTGGATGGATGGATCTACGCCGGGGCGAACGGTGCCACCGTCTCCATCTGGGAGATGAAAGCCAGTGGGGACAGGGTGACCTTGAGCACCAAGTCATCAAATGCCCAGGGTAGCTACAGCAGCTATGATGAAGGGACGGATCTAACCGCTCAGGCCGGCAACTCACAGAGTACCTATCTGACGGAGGATGAGCTAGTATCCACATGGATCCGATCTGGATTCGGCCGAATGGATACGATATCAGACCGCTGGACAAGCCATGATGGGGCGAGAAGCGTTAGCAATCGCGTCAGCGGCGATGGATATCCCTACGATATCTCGGGCTCTGCCAGATCGAGCGATGACTCCGTCGCCCTCACACAGCATCTCGATAACACGAAAGGTCGTCTGAGCACCATGCAGATCGCCCAGGCGGAGAACAACGGCGAGACGTTGACATCCAGTACAACCACATCCTGGGACGGCACCATAACCGGCGATCAGTGGGCAAGGGCCGATTCGGATAAGGTCTACACCTCTCAAAGCCTCATCGGCGATGGGACGGTTATGGTCACAAACCAGGCAGTCATCGGGATCGATCCCATCATGTCCTCTGCGCAGATCCAGGCATCTCATGCCGATGACCTCCGTTTGGAGTCGGCAGCAATTGCGATGAACAGCCTCGCGGGAGAGGACCTATATCATAGGACCTACCTGACCCTCTCGGTCAACGGCTGGGCCGATAGGCTATTTGGGTCAAGCTCTGCCCAATACGAGCTCGTGAGCGCTCAAGCCCAGGGAATCTGGAGATTGCCTGGCTATGGATCGCTCAGCCTCGGGGCTGAGACTGTCCGAAGCGCCGTAGTCGATGTGGAGCTCGAAACCGATAGTCGAAGCGTCGAGGTGAGTTCGACATCCGGCAATTCCGAGATCGAGTCCGGCCTCTCGGCACGAGCGGAGGGCATCCTCGGAGGGATCGACAAGTTCCAAGCCCATCTATACAGCCACGCATATCCCATCAACGAGCACCATGGCCAGGACGAATACGTCACGACTGCCTCGGCAGGAGCCTCGGGAAAGAGGGCCTCTGAGTTCATATACAAATGGAACGATGAGGCACGGTGCTGGTCTGAGATCGCGTCCTACTCGATCTCTCGCGACGAGAGCAAGGTGATCAGGGCAAATGATATCGAGACTACCACATCGGACTGGGATAGGCTATGGGAGGTTCCTGCGAGGAGCCAGACCCCCACGGAGAGCGTTCCCTGGGGGATTAAGGCCATGTATGGCGACTCAACCCTTTCCACGACTAGTGGCGGCGAAGGCGTCGATGTTACGATAATCGATACCGGAGTCGACGCCCTTCATCCGGATCTAGTGATGCGCCTCGAGGATTTCTCCGATCGCTATGGCCCCGGGGAGTACGATCAATGCGATTACCATGGCCACGGAACCCATGTGGCAGGGACCATACTGGCGGATGGTGGTTTCGACGGCCAGGGCATCTGGGGAATGGCACCTGATGCAGACTTGCATGTATATAGCACCAACCTAGAGGACGACGATATAGCGCGGGGAATATATCGATCGACCGATCTCGGGACTGAGATCATCTCCATGTCCCTTGGGGGAAGCGAGGTCGGTGAGATACTGGCCGAGGCGGTAAGATACGCCCTGGATAACGGCGTGATGGCGGTTGCAGCCGCTGGAAACGGCCTTCCATCGAATCCCACGATCGCTTATCCCTCGGCATTCGAAGGCGTAATCTCGGTGGGAGCTTTGGACAGAGATGGCAGTGCTATCTGGTGGACATCCCCCGGCTTCAACGATGGCAACGGTGTAATGGAAGTAGGAGAGGTCTACTTCGGCGCTCCGGGCGTGGGAATCACCTCCACCTACCCCACCTACAAGAGCAGTAGCTATGCCGTCATGAGCGGCACCAGCATGGCCACTCCCCATATAAGCGGAGCGGCTGCCGTTGTCTGGTCGAGATACGTGATCATGGGATATGGCTCAGAGGATGTGATAGGTCTGATGCAAGGATACGCCCAGGAGAACGACGTGACAACGGTCCACATAACGACGAGCGCGAAGGGTTACAAGCCCCTTGCGGAGGCCGCCCAGGCCAAACTTAATGGCACGGCGCCGGGCGACTACTACGAGGCCATCATCCCCTATATGGACGGCAAAGAGTACTGGCTCACGTTGCCCCTCTTGGAGGGAGAGGACTGCATCACAGGCCTAGGGATACCTTGCCTTCCCTCCGTATAGAGGTGGTCCATCCGCCTCTTCATCTGGGGGGGCTCTTGAACCTCCCCCAGATAGACCCCTGTCTCCAAGGCAAAAAGAGTTAAATAGATTCGGCCCCAAAATATTTGCAGGGAGCAGTTGGACTCCGGACAGGGGTAGGACTCATGAAACGTCATATTTGCCTCTTTCTCTCCATTTGGATATGCATAGGCTCTGCCCTCGCGAGCGTGGGGGGCCTTGAATCATCCGCCGAAGAGGGCTTAAACGCCGACGTTGGTGCATCGTATGCCGGGTCGCTTGGATGGGGGTTGGATTCCCAGACGTCCACCGGCTCGGCAGGGGCCCAGACTCCAGGCAGCTATTGGGAGACATCTCCCCAGGGGATCGTCGCCGGTGGTTATTCTGCAACCATCCCCCAGAGCACCTCCTATTCAGAGGAGTCCGTTTCTCAGTCATGGAGCCCGAGCAGCACATCTCTTGGCAGCTATACCTCTTCGCCATCTATAAGCGGCCCCTACGAGGAGCATATCTCCCCAAGCGATTTGAGCCTCGGTCAGCCAAAGGCCGAGACCTTCCAACCGGATGGAAGCCTTGGCTTCGTTGCCGCAACGCCACCAAACGGCGTCAGCACAAGCGTTGCCGGTGCCGGTTCCTGGTATTGGCCAGGATCCATTGTCTCCGCCAACAGGTACTACGTCCAGACCGGAACGGGATTTAGCACTGTCGCAGGATGTAGCTTTCTAGGATATCTGCCGCTCTGGGCTGAGATAAGCTCCTCGGAGAACTTCTATACGTATGAGTGGTATCCTGGCAAGTGGACGCCTGCGGTCAACTGGTGGGGCTGGACCTGGCCTGGATTCAAGAAGGGGTGGTTTGGGGGCGACGTCGTCGGATGGCATATCCTCTGCTACCACTGTCGGGACTTCTCCAACTACGTCTACATCTACGTCTGGCCAGGCGGCACCTCTATCGCCCAGGCAGGGGCATATGTTCCCTCATACGGTTCAGGCATCCCATATGGCTCAAGCGGCTCATATGGCTCAAGCGGCTCATACGGCGTTCCTACCTCAAGCGGCCTGGAGACCTCGAGCAATGCTCCAACGCCGCCCGATCCAAACGCTGAGGGGCTCGTCTTGCCCGACTTCAACCTGATCACCCAATATCAGGACAGCTGCTCTGCGAGTTCTTGCACTGGCCAGGTATACTCCCCTCAGGCGGTGTATCCTCAGAAGGCTTGCTACAGCAAGAACGAGTACTACATCCAGGTATGGCCGAGCAAGCTCACCACAACGGCAGGAGCAAGATGTGGCGAGAGGCTGCCCCTCTGGTCCAAGATCGCCACCTCTGGAACCTACTGGTCTTTCGAGTGGTCCCCATCGAGCAGCTTTCCCCGAAGCTACTACAGCTTCCCCGAGATCAATAACTTCGGCTACAAAGGAAGCGGCTGGAGATCCACTTGGTTCCAGAGCAGGACATCTGGCTGGCATATACTGATATATAACTGCAACGACTGGTCCAACTATATCTACATCTACGTCTGGCCCTAAAGATCGGGCCAGCGATCTCTTTATATAGTGCTTGGGGGGAGTCCATTAGCGATCTATTTACGGAGGATATTTATTGGCTAGAAGAACCCAGAGGAAGGCCGATAGGGCCAAGGCAAAGCAGTGGTATAAGATAATTGGGCCCGAGATGTTCGGACGCTCCCCAGTTGGGGAGACCGTGGCAAACGATCCCGCCAAGCTCATGGGCAGGGTAATAGAGACGACGCTCGGCGACCTGACGAACAACTTCTCCAAGCAGAACACCAAGCTTAGGTTCAAGGTCGACCGGGTAGCTGGGGACTCGGCCTATACTAAGTTCATAGGCCACGAGATGACCACCGACTACATTCGCTCCCTCGTGAAGAGGAGGACGTCGAGGATCGACTCCATAGTCGATGTCACCACCAACGACGGCTACACGGTACGGGTCAAACCAAGCTGCTTTACCGTCAAGAGGGCCAGGGCGAACCAGGTGAAGACGATCAGAGAGATCGCAAGGCAGGTAGTCCAAGAGAAGGCAGGCGACCTGGACCTAAACGGCCTCATTCAGGAGATCGTCCTGGGCAAGCTCTCTCTGGAGATCTACAGGGATGCGAAGGAGATCTATCCCCTGCGCCGCGTGGAGGTCAGAAAGACCCAGATCCTCTCCGAGCCGGTGGCTCAATCCGCCTCTTGATATCATCTATTGTAGCCTATCCTTCTCTGGGGGAGGGGCAGGCGAGGCAGGGCCTCCATGATAGGCCCAGCCACCCCTGCCGGTCATAGCAGCTCGATATCTGAGAATCGCTCCACCTGTATCTCCCTGCCGCCAGCATAGCTTGAAATCCTTCCAGCGACTTCGATCCTTGCTCCGGGGTATAACCTCTCCTTCAATTGGGATGCCCCAACGTCGCGGGCTACGAATATGGGCATCTCCGAGGAGTCGATGTATATTAGGAGATGGCCCCCTGAGGCGGTGTTTCGCATATCCAGCACGATTCCCTTCACAACAGTGGTACCTTCGTCGAAGGCCCAATAAGCCACGATGAGGCTAGCCATTGCCATGAAGAGCAGCACGAGAACGATCCTCTCCTCTGCCTGTAGCCTCATAAAAAAAGATCCCGATAGGGGAAAACCCCCTGCAAATCCCTACTTCTTCTCCTCTGCCTTGCCGAAGCGCTCCTGATAGGCGGCCTCGAGGGAGTCCAGACAGCTCGTGCAGACGCCTTTGTAGGCCCCCTCGGGATTGGGCAGCGTATGAACCTGCACCTTGATGGGGACGAGGGTAGGCTTGGCCAGTGTACACAGCTCGCAATCAGCCATTGAATATCATCTCCACTTCTGAGTTCCTACCTACAAGATTTTTAACCTTTCCATCGGAGATCCCCTGAACGCCTCTCACAATATCGATTGTATCGGGGATAAAGGGGATCTGTCGCCAGCGGTCATTGGGGGAAAGCCGAATTGGTGGGAGGTCGATATTCTGGTGGAAGCCAAGGCCCCGGGGGAAGGGGGGCCTTAGATCCTCAGAAGCAAGGCAGCCAGTCCACCCTGGTCCCATTTCCTGAGCAGTTGCTAAGCTGGATGTACTTCTCTATCGAGAATACCCCGGTCAAGTCCTCCACCGACCGTCCTAACTCCACATATCTGCCCTTGCTATTGGTCTCTGTCTCCCTGGAGAGCCAGCCGATGTGAGCAACGCCAATAACGTTTGAGCTGAGTTGCACCTCGGTCATCCTGGCAGAGTCGTTGCCGATGGTTCTAACCTCGGTGCTCTTCTGGAGGCTTTCTGCATCGGTGTAGCTCTCCGTTACGACGGCCCCTGCATCGTAGTTGATCACGCAGATCTTGTCGGTCCATTTGCGATCAAAGGTCCCGGTCTGGTAACTCACTGGGAAGTAATCGAAGCTGGCATCCTGCGTGAAGTTGATGTAATTGCCAGAGACGTCCAGCTCGAACTCGGTGCGATCGTCGAAGTTCCCGCTCCCCGAGATCCTCTCCGCAAACTTCTGGCCAGCGTATCCCTGGGCGGTCTGGCCCACGAGCTCATGGCTGCGGTAACCCACCCCCTTGATCACCGATCGCTCAAAGATGTAGTTGGCCGCGGCGGCCGAGCCGATTAGCATAATGGCCAATAACAGGGCCGCTCCAGTTCGCCGTCTCAATCCAAGTTCTCCTTTATGGGGGAAGATTCATGCCCGCTTAAAAACGTGTCGAGAGGTTTTGCCACTCATCAGTTATATTAATTATTATATTTTCAATCAAGGGGTCTTATCTCGTACTTTTCTCTTTTATTTAATAAATAAAGCGTTCAGGTATCCCATGCAATCCAAATCGTCATCTCATGAGGCTTTTCGCCTAGCTTGATCGTCCGAAATCCAGTTGTGTGATTGTCGAAGTTCGATGATGGCATCCGGAGGAATTCCTATTGGCATCGTTCAATATATGGCCCTGCCCAGGGGTGTATCTTCGTTTCGTTGGGGATGGGATCGCGTCCGATGAGGCCAGCTCGGTGTGAAGGATCGACCAAAGTCGATAGAGCCGCTCACATCTTCAGCCTGCCCGATGGCGTCCAATGGCGAGGGGGGTCATCAAAAGGTTATTAAGGGAGGATTGCCCTATATCGCGTGGACATAGGCAAATGACGATAGTATATCCATTGCCTATGTTTAATTGGTATTCACGATTGGAGGCAATGCTTTGAGAAAGAGAACCTTGGGAGATGCTATTCTCTCCCTATTTCTAGTCCTTTCGTTGATCGGTGGGTCCACCTTGGCCCTGGATGCAGAAGACGCCGGCCAGGATCCCATTACGGACGTCCCTGCCGAATCTGCGCCTGCGGTAGATGGTGAGACAACATCCGATGAAATCGCTGCAGAGGTTCAAGCGCCCATCGTTGCTGAGCCTGCCGATCTGCAGCACCTCTGGTCGCTCTTCCTGGGCGACCTGCAGATCAACATGGTACTGAGGCAGAAGGGCTCAGACCTCTATGGAGCGGCCAAGTACGAGGGGGCCCAGCCCTGGAACGGCCTTGTTATTGGATCCGTCTCAGGCGATCAGGTCTGGCTCGTCATGACCGCTCTGAAGGGGAAAGACCTTTTGGCAACCAGGATGACCGGTACATATGACGATCCGCAGATCACTGGCACCTACCAGCAGTACGACGCCTATGGCGAGGCTGCAAGCGGCTCCTTCAGCGCTATCTGGCTGGATGGGGATGTGTCCTCCTTCACTCCCGCGGTGATACAAGAGGTTGCGACAACTGCGAGCAGCGCAGCCCCGGCGGCCGATATCCAGGACACCGGAAGCGAGGCTGAGAGCAGGTTCACCGATGTTCGCAAGTATGCGGATATGGTTGGCCCGGCCGGATTGATCCCACCTGGAATGGGCTAGAGCGTTCAGCCTAAGGCGGGAAGGCCCGCCATATCGTTTTTTTTGATCCTCGCCGATTCTCGATGGGCGTATCTTCGATTCCCATCGATTCTGTCATTCCGAAATCTCTTTACGGCTTGAGGTCGCATATAATAACCTGAGGGAGATCATGAGAATCATCTTCTTGTCCGCGTTCCTCGCGTTGCTGGTCTTTCCGGCGGATGGCGCATCCTTCTTCCGAGTCGTGGAGATGGATCTTCCAGCTGTGAACATATCCCCATGTAGCGAGGCAAACTTCTCCGTGATAGTGCAAAACATCGGAAGCGATAGCGAATATGGGAAGCTGATATTCAGGGATTTCCCGCCAGGATTGTGGATAGTCGACGGTGGCGGCACCAAGTACGTATACAGGGGGGGAAAGGAGAGGTTCGACCTCGTGATGGGAGCGGGACAGATCGCGCCTGGCAACTACACCTTCGATATCGGCGTGGCTGCTAGGGGATCTCCGTCCAACTACCGTCGCGCCTTCGTCCTTGTGGAGAGATCGGTAGAGGGAAGCATGTCAGCCGTGGACATAGCGGTTGGGCCGATCGACGAGGATGGCCAAGCTCCCATAGGTGAGAGCGAGGAGGCGCAGACAGCCCAGGAAGAGGCTCCAATGCCAGGAGCTCTCGCAGCGATCCTTGCAGCCTTGTTGGGGCGGAGGTTGAGGTCCTAATCGGTCAGCTCCCAGCCCAGTCGCTCCTTTATTATGACGTAGCTCATCTCCGGCGGAATTGCCCCTGCCTCGGTGCAGATCACGTCGATGTACTGATGGGGGGTGACGTCGAAGGCGGGGTTCCTGACGCGCACGTGTCGATAGAGCGACGCGTCTTTGAGGACCTCCTCGGCAGGTCTCTCCTCGATCTCGACGAGCTCCCCCATGATGGTTGCAGGACTGAACTTGTACGTCTCCGCCGCCACGATGAAGGGCGTGCGGGCTTCATGGGCGAAGAGCGCGATCTGCGATGTTCCTATCTTGTTTACGAGCGAGCCGTTTCCGGTGATGACGTCTGCCCCGACGACGACGGCGTCCACGTCGTTCATCGCGCTGCGCACGGCCGAGTCCACTATAAGCTCTGTAGGGACTCCAAGCTCATCCAGAAAGCCGATCGTGAGCAGTCCCTGCATCCTCGGCCGCGACTCGGTTGCGATGACGTCGATCTCCTTTCCGTCCCTGTGGGCTCTCGCGATGATCGAGAGGGCGGCCTCCGAGTTGCAGTGGGTGAGTATGGTCTCGCCCGACCGAATGCGCTTGCTTCCGATCTCGCCTATGCGGTCAACCGCTCTTAGCGAGTTCTCTATGAAGCGGTCGGCGTTCTCCATGATCGCGCTTCTCGCGCGAGCAACGTCGGACGCCTGAATGCGCATTACCATCCCCACAGCGTTCGATAGCGAGACCGCCGTAGGCCTTGTCGCCAGCAGGATATCCGCCGCTCTCCCCATCTCCTCGTGGAACCTATGGAGATCCTCGACTTGTTGCACACCTGCATACTCCTTCAACGCCCCGGCTGCTGCCCTGGCTATGCGACCGGCGCCCCGTATCTCCATCGTCTGGATCTTCCGACAAGTATCCTCGAGCTTGGCTAGGCCCCGGACCGATATATCGTCGTTTTCCGCCATATCGACTATGACCTCCTGAGCACCAGCGAGTCCCCGGCTTCGACTCGATGGAATAGGTCCAGACCCTCCTTAACACGGCCGATATGGTTCACCGGCGAATACGGTTGGGTGCTTCCAAAGAAGATGCAGAGCGCGCAGCCCGGAGACCACCAGGAGACATCGCCCTCTTGCGAAGTAGGGGACGGATCCTCGTCAGCGTTCTTCAATGAGAGCTCAAAGTAGACCTCTTCGCCCCATAGCTCTGCCCTTGCGATCAAGGGGAGCGATTGACATATCCTCTTCGCTATCCTCGGATTCCTCCCGTCCAGCTCGACAAGTGCCCTTCCCTTGCCGCCCACCTCTACTTCAACCGTCATCAATATCGACACCTCAATGAGGGGCCGGGCAGGCGCGATTCACTTTCGCCCCGCATGGCCAAGGTACACATACCTACTACGACTACTATCATGATGACCGCTCGTCAATCCCTTTTGCTACTCCCTGACGGGCGGATCCATCCCCTTAGGGCAAGGGCTTGACCAGCATCTCCCCCTCTCGAGAGACGAATATCTGGATATCCCTCAATATCATACGTCCCTTCAGCTCTTGGGGGGCCTTGGTTCTGAGCTGAACCACGAGCTCAACCGAGTCCATGGGGAGGCGAAGATTCAGGCGATCGGCCTCTTGGAAGATCAATCCAGGGATCTGGAAGATGTCGGATCCACCGGCCACGGTTACGATAATCGGGGCCTGAATGGTCATCCACTCATCTATCGTCCTCCTCGCCCTCTCGACGTTCTGGGCTGCACGTGACTCGAGTATGCTCACATTAGAGCGAGTGGTCCCCAGTATCTCGGCGATCTTCCTCTGAGAGAGGCCCTTTCCCCTCAGGCGGAGCACCTCCAGCTGTCTTTCGGTGAGGATGGAGGCGGTATCATGATCCTTGCTCATGAGGACTCCCCCCTCGAAACCCCTGCCAATTGCTCCAGGATGCGCCAACAGAGATGAGATGATCGTAACATGAATGACTGATATATGGTTGACACACCAATTATTTATAAGGTCGGCCCGCTGCATGGAGCGCTGGACCGATCTGATCGACGGCCAACGTGGAGTCATGCATGAGGGCAGTGGTCTTCGATGGAACTCTCAGGTTTGTGCGCGGCACCCCCAAGCCTGCGCCGCGAAAGGGAGAGTCTCTGATACGGGTGAGGCTTGCCGGCATATGCAATACCGACATCCAGATCATGCGTGGATATATGGGATTTAGAGGCGTGCTCGGCCATGAGTTCGTTGGAACGGTTGTAATGGGCGCCCTCGAAGGCAGCCGTGTAGTGGGCGAGATCAACTGCGGCTGCGGCATATGCGACTACTGTCGCCGCGGCCTCTCAAAGCATTGTCCGACGCGGACGACATTGGGCATAGATGGGAGGGATGGATCGATGGCGGATTATCTCGTCCTTCCTGTGGAGAACCTGCACAAGGTGCCCCAAGGCCTCCCCGACGAGGAAGCGGTCTTTGCAGAGCCCTTAGGCGCTGCGATGCAGGTGCTCGATTGCGTCGCAATTGGTCCGTCAAAGCGCATCCTCGTGATGGGCGATGGAACCCTTGGCCTCCTCATCTCGCTCTTGATCGGGCGTACTTCCGCCCAGGTGACGCTCGTTGGCAAGCATCGCGATAAGCTCGCCGTTGCAAGCGACCAGGGGGTAAATACGGTCCTTTTGTCCGACCTCGAGATCGAGAAGGCCTACGATCTCGTGATCGAGGCGACGGGGTCTCCAGATGGCCTCTCTCTCGCGCTGCAACTTGTGAGGCCGAGGGGAACGATCGTCCTAAAGACTACTGCCGCCGCAAGCTCTGAGATGAACCTCGCCACGATAGTGGTCGACGAGGTCCATGTGATCGGGTCGCGCTGCGGCCCCTTCGAGCCGGCCGTAAGAGCGCTCTTGAGCAGATACATCGATGTAAGGCCCCTGATCTCCGGCATATACGAGTTCGACCGCGCGAACGAGGCCTTTGTTGCGGCCCCTGGTTCCCTGAAGGTCCTGATCGACTTTCGCTGAAGCGAGGGGCTCCATCATTGCAGGTTGACATCATCTCATCGATCTTGGATCGGGGCAGAGCGTATATTGACCATGCATCTCGATCATTACACATCGATCGTCATCTCTTCGATCTCCTCCCTCGTCCAGAGCCGGCCATTGCCGATGCCAGGGCAACGATTTGCCTCAGCCGCCCAGTCGTCGGGGCTTGCCAGGATTTGTGACCACCATGGGTAAGCACGGCATTGTATCGGCCTGACCGGATAGATCCGACATCCCCGTTTCTCGGGGCTCAGGAGAAAGCAGTCTCCATTGAGCCGGTCCGCTATGGTGAACCTTCCCCCCATCTCCCTCAGGTAGACCCCTTGGAAGTACTCCTTGTGAACGCCCAGGTACTCAGCGATTACCTGTATCTCCTCCGGGGTAATCCAGACCAGGCCAGGCTCTCCTCCGCAACATCTCCCACATCGTTGACATTGGAACCTCAAGCCCTCGCTGTACCAGACCTCATCCTCGCTCATCGTCTATTCTCCCACAGGACAACCGCGTATCTCCCGATGATAATCCTTGCGAGGGCGATAGAGGTGGAATCAGGGGATAAGCCTGATTCTATCGATGATTTTCCTTATGAGGATGGATGAGCAGCTGCTCAATTACCTGAAAGCTACCAATCTTCGACTTGGACTTATTGCCAACTTCATCACGCTAAACTCCCATGGAAGTGCCATATAAACGCTTATAATTATCATAAATTCACGCGAATTAAATGAAATATGTTAGTGTTCATTCGTGTTTATTCGTGGTTGATTGTACGAAGCCACTAATGCACACTAATGAACACGAATCCGATAAGGTAATTTGGGTATATTCGCGGTTCACACGTTCATGATCCTGGTGGGCTCATGCATAAAGGATGAAAAACGGTATCTTTCGAAGCTTTTTCATGCGAAAGTGAGAGGGGGCATGATAAGCCATATATGAAGGGCGGACAGATATATGATATAATGGCCTTGGACGACTCGGGGGAGGTAACGGCTCACGACGAGGACACCCTCTTTGCGGCGGCAAAGGAGGAGATCCTCCGGGCGGTCGATGAGTTCGACGAAGGGGTGCGCTCCAACCTGGTGCTCGTCGCTCCTCCCTTCTACGGCCTTGAGGCCTTTCTGGACAGGATGGCAAAAGGCCTCTACCCTCGCGCCCAGCCCTTGGATGGGGCCGATCTCTATCGAGATGGCGGCCTTCCCTTTGAGTCTGATAAGAGCATAGGGGTCATCTCTGGAATAGAGAGGCTCTATCGAAGGCGGATCGGGGGATTTGGGGCGATGAAGCGGTTTATAAATCATGTTGCCTCATCCCCCCATCTATTCATAGCCTCATGCAGCGTCTACTCCTGGGACTACCTCCAGGAGATATTGCCGCTCGGCCGGATATTTCCCCGCCAGATACGCCTGCCAGTCCTGGATGCCAAGGATCTCATGGAGATCCACCTCTCTCTTTATGGGGAGGAAGAGCTCGAGTTCGTAATCGAGAAGGAGGCACCAATGAGGGTAGGCTGCCCCATTCGATTGGGCAGGCGGTCAATCGCCATTCGAGGCTGGAAGGTGGAGGTTCCAGTCCCGGAGGTGAGGATAAAGGACCTCAAGGATCTTCGGCCATGTATTCGCCACAAAACAGAGCCGCCTCCCTCAAAGAGGGTCTTCTTCGAGAGGTTGGCTCGAATCTCAGGAGGAAATCCCGGAGTTGCGGAGATCCTCTGGAAGCGGGCCCTGGAGTATCCGCTCGTCAGAAGCGAGACACTTCAAGAGGTGCCATCGATCGATCTCGACTTCGACCACTCTTTCATCCTCTCCATCATCCTCTCCAAGGGATCGCTCGAGCTCGATGAGATCGAGGAGGTGGCAGGACGCTCGATGGAGATCCTCTACGGCCTCCAACGCCAGGGGTTGATATCGTTTGATGGGAAGACCATCTCCATGCGGCCCGATGCACTAAAGGGCGCATTTGATCATCTCCGACGGCTGAAGCTGGTGGTCTAGATGGCCGAGAGCCTGGTTGATCCCTTGTCCGTGCTCGACACTGCTCTGATACTGAGATCGGCTATGATACTGGCTTTTGCCTACATCCTCTCACGGGCAGCAACGGCACTTCTCGCGCGGATCTCCGAGAGGGCATACGGCTATCGAATCACGATCAAGATGATCATCCCGCTTCTCAAGTTCTCGATCTATGGCCTTGCCATCTACCTGATACTTCACTCGGTCCTCGTTCTGTCATCTGCCCAGGCTCTGGCAGTCTCCGGCCTTGCCGGCGCAGCCCTTGGCTTCGGCCTGAAGGACCTCGTCGCCGAGGTGGTGGGGGGGATTATCATCGTCCTCGACAAGCCCTATCAGGTAGGCGACAAGGTGAGGATCGGCGAAGCCTACGGAGAGGTCAGGGATATAGGGCTTCGGTCAACTAGGCTCGTCACGCCGGACGACTCGCTCGTCTCAGTCTCCAACCAGCTCGTCTTAAGCCAGGTCTTCAATGCGAACGCCGGAAGCCAGGAGATGATGGTTGTAATCGACCTCTACATCGATCCCCATTCGGATGCTGCCCTTGCGCGAAGGATTGCCTTTGAGGCGCTCGTCACATCGCGCTACATACGCCTCTCCCCCAGCCATCCGGCCAAGGTGCTCGTAAAGGACTTCCCCTTCTACCGCCGCCTGAGGGCGAAAGGCTACGTCTACGACCTGAGGCACGAGTTCGACCTGGAAACGGACGTGACCGCCCGGGCCTGGCTCGCCTTCAAGGGGGCGGGGATAGAAGCGCCGAGGGGCTGGGCGGCGATCCCGGCGTAGTGAATTGGATCCGCTGATCCAAGGTTTGGTCGTGTGTGGGGGGGTCTCAAAACCGCTTGCCATAGACCTTGTGGGGATTTCGGCGAGGATTGACTGTAGGCTCTTGATCATAAAACGAATACCCCGCTGCTTGCTGCGGATTGCGCCGCCGCCGATTCTCATCGGCATGCATCGAGCTTCGACTGCATCGAGATATCCTTGTCCAGCCTGTAGTCGATCTTGACCGAGGTTATGATCCGCTGAACTTCCATATCGCTCAGGACCTTGTTTGCCCGCTCGATTATCATGCAGATCTCCTCGAAGGTCTCAGCCTCTATGGCAGTCGACATGGGGCCGGCGATGAACTCGATTCCCGCTTTCTTTAGCATATCATGGACCGCTCGGACGTACCTTCCACCGCTCGTGCCTGCGCCCATCGGAAAGACGCTGAACTCAGCAACTATCATATACTTATATGTGCTTTCGCAGATATAGAAGCCTTTTGCAGCCTCATCCGATCTCGGCGAGGATCCTATCGAGCGCAACCCTGGGATCTCTCGACTCGTAGATGGAGCGGCCGACGATCAGGTGATCCGCGCCTGCAGCAAGGGCCTCGCGGGCGCTTCCTCCCTGCGCCCCAACCCCCGGCGATATGATGGTCAGGTCGCCTACGATCGAGCGGATCAGCCTGATCCTGTCAGGCCTCGTCGCAGGTGCGACAACGCCGTCAGCGCCGGCATCTGCTGCAAGAGTTGCCATCTTTTCCGCCTGGGGGGCCAAAAACTCGACCGCCCCCGGATGGCTCATCTCGGTGACGGCATATACCTCGGCCCCGGCCCTTCGCGCGGCCTCGATGCAGGCCTCGAGGCTGTCGCGGCCGGTAAACGCATGGGCGATGATGCCAAAAGCGCCTGCTGCGAGCACCTGCTCGCATATCAACCGGTTTGTGTTTGGAATATCCGCAACCTTGAGATCAGCAATCACCGGCGTCATCTTTGATAGCCTTCTCACCACATCCAGGCCGGAGGCGAGGATCAAGGGATAGCCTACCTTTACGCAATCGAGCCCATCCTTCAAGAGATCGGCTATTCTCACCGCCTCCTCTGCCGACTGCAGATCGAGCGCGAGTATCAGGCCGCTATTTCTCTTCGTCTCGACACCACCCTCAAGCGTAGTTCAGTATGTGCTCTGCCGCCTCCCTGAGGTCGCAGACGACCTCGCGGCCCTGGAGTTTGCCTGTGCGATCGAGGAAGAGGGCATCGAGGCCGGCTTCCAGGGGCGACTGATAATCGTACTCGTAATGGTCGCCCACGTGGAAGACCTCCAAAGGCTTTGCCCCCATTCGGCGGCAGACCTCCCTGTAGACCTCGGAGGACTTCTTCACCCTCTTGAACTCGCTCGTCACCGAGAAGATCTCGGTGAAGTGATGCGCGAGGCCTTCGAGCTCGATCTCGATGAACTCGGAAGCGGCGTTTGAGGTGACGACGAGCCTGAACTGATCTGAGAGATCTTTGAGTACCTCTTCCACCTCGGGGAATACCTCGATCTCCTCGGCATACCGGCCGATGAGGCTGTACTTGTCCTCTCTGAGATCGAAGCGGTCCAGCCAGTACTGCATATCGTACCACTCGAGCCTGCCGCTTCCTACATCGAGATACTCGCGAAGGACCAGCTCCTTTGCCTCGGAGAACTCCAATCCATGCCTCTCTGCGTAGAGGCCCGGCATCCCTTCCATCCATACCCTGTCCACGAAACGGGAGTTGACGAGCGTCCCGTCCATATCGAACGATATAACTTGAATCATCTATTCCGCCTGTTGGGTTGTGCTCAAGCGTCTTATCCCTTTCGAGACGGGAAGGGCCTTCTATTGGGACGCTAATCCCTCGCGGCATGCGTACATTTGTGATAGTGGGGCACAAGGCCACAACATCGGCCGAGTTCTCTTTAGAGGACATCCCGGGCACCTCGGGAAGGCTCGATATCCTCTGCCGCTGCATCAACTCGGGCCTAGTTCTATCCCACGGAATACGGCACGATGTCGCGGTCTACCTTGTGCTCCTCGGCGGGGAGATCCCAAAGACCGTATGGCTGAGGGGGGAGGATCTCCGCCACCTCAACCCCGACGAGAGGACTACCGCCGCCCTGATCAAGAAGGCGCTCGCCCTCCAGGTTGGCCCCCATTGGACCAGGTCCACTCCGGGGATCATGGTTCGAGAAGGCGGCTTATCATCCCTCGTAGAGGAGCTGGATCCTCCCTTATACTTGCTCCGAGAGGACGGCCGGGATGTGAGGGAGGCCGATATTGCCACCGGAGTCTTCGTCCTCGGAGATCACATGGGCCTCGAGGCCTTGGAGGAGGACCTCCTCCTCGGTCTCGGCGCGACGATAATCGGCTTGGGGCCCAGGAGTCTTCACGCCGACCACTGCATCATACTGATAAACCATGAGCTCGATCGGATCGAGGTGAGAGATAATAGAGAGTTGGATCTATGATGAACACAGAGGACCAGGGGGCTGGGGTGGATGAGAACCTCTGCCGGGAGCTCGCGGAGGCCGCGGAGAGGATACTGGGCCTTGGGCCCATATGCGATAGCTGCCTCGGCCGCCAGTTTGCGATGCTCTCGACTGGCCTTACGAATGCCGAGAGAGGCCGGGCGGTGAAGACATTCCTCTCGATGGCTGCGGACTTGTCCTCAAATGGGCGTCCGCTGCTTGAAAAGCTCGCCCAGTCTCACAGGCCTGCGAGGCTTAAGCTCGGCCAAGAGGACCGTGAGGGAACTTGTTGGGTCTGTCTCGGCCAGATGGAGCGCGAGCGCCTGGAGGCACTCGCGGAGAAGGCGGTATTCGCACTTAGGAATTACGAGTACACCACCTTCTTGGTGGGGACGAGGATGAGCGGCCTCCTCGCAGAGAACGAGGAGCTTCTCCTCGCCGACGGCGGCTCCAGATGGGCAGAGCCCTTCAAGTCCGAGCTCAACAGGGAGGTTGGAAAGATCATAGCCCAGATGACCGGCAAGGAGGCCGACTTGAAGAGCCCGGATATAACGGTCCATCTGTTACTGGAGAGGGATGACGTCGACTTGCAGGTATCGTCCCTCTTCATATGCGGTCGATACCGCAAACTGGTCCGGGGCATCCCCCAGACGAGATGGCCTTGCCGGGAGTGCGGTGGAAGCGGGTGCCCCAGGTGCAACAACACAGGCCGCATGTATCCGGAGTCCGTCGACGAGCTTGTGATGGACCCTGTGATCGAGGCGACAAGGGCTGAGGATACGGTCTTTCATGGGGCAGGGCGGGAGGATATCGATGCCCTGATGCTCGGGACCGGGCGGCCGTTCGTCGTCGAGGCTCGAAATCCAATGATAAGGAAGATAGATCTTCATCTTCTGAAGGACGAGATCAACGCCGCTTGCGCGGGCAAGGTCGAGGTGAGCGATCTCTCCATAGTGGGCTCGCGAAAGGTCGAGGAGCTGAAGAAGGCCGCATTCGAGAAGACCTACAGCGCGCTGGTGGGATTCACCAAGCCCGTCGAGGAAGAAAAGCTTAAATCGATCCTGAATGACTTGGTAGGGATAGTTCAGCAGCGCACGCCAACGCGCGTCAGTCACCGCAGGGCAGATAAGATCAGAACTAGGGAGGTCTTTCGCGCCGATCTCGACCAGTTCTGGGGTGACGCCGCCCGGTTGGTATTGAGATGTGAGGGCGGCCTCTACATCAAGGAGCTGATCTCCGGCGACGGCGGCAGGACCAAGCCAAGCCTTGCTGAGCTGCTTGGGTCGGAGGCGATGGTGCGGGAGCTGGACGTCATAAATGTAGGTGGAGAATCAGATGGCAAAGTCACACGGGATACAGAGGAAGACCAGGTACAAGCTTAGCAAGTCGGTCCGGGCGAGGGGGATCTCCCCAGTAGTCCGAGCCATCCAGGAGTTCGAGGAAGGCGACGCAGTTCACATCAAGATCGATCCCAGCAGGCATTGCGGCATGCCCAATCCCAAGTTCCATGGAAAGACTGGCAAGGTTGTGGGAAAGCGTGGAAGGGCTTTCGTGCTCACTGTCAGAGACGGCGATGCCCATAAGATGGTTATCGCGTTTCCCGAACACCTGTCGGCTCAGAAGTAAAATGATCGTAAAGTCCATAATTCAGGAGGATCTCATCACCCTCTCAGAGGTGAAGGAGATCCTGGAGGAGGTCAAGCTGCGCAGGTCTGGGGAGGTGGAGGAGCTGGGCTACGAGCTTCGACGGGCCATTCGTCATGCTGATCTCTTCGTCAAGGTACCCCCAGCCGATAGCAGGGCTCTTGTTGACGAGCTCTTAAAGCTCGATAAGATAAGCCCTGAGATCGCAGTCAAGATCGCGGATATAAAGCCAATCACCAGGGATGAGCTCCGGGCAGTATATGCCAAGGAGAGGTACACCCTTGTCGAGGAAGATCTCGATCGGATCCTGGATATAATATATAGGAGTTGAAGGATGGCCCCGGAAGGCAGACCGCCAAAGAGAGAGGAGAGTGCTCGCATCCTCGATTACCTGCCTTACGGGCACGTCTCAGAGGCGATGAGCAGCTATCAGAGAAAGCCACTTGTACAAGCGGTGGGAGAGACCAACTTCGTGATCATGGAGATGACCCCAAAGGACGGTTTCGTCCCAGAGGTGGAGTCCAAGGTCTACATAGGCGGCGGGGAGCGGCAGGTTATAGATCATGTGAACCGTCGAATCGGCTACGATGATATGACAAACGCCGCCAAGATGGAACTTCCCTTCGTCATACAGAAGATAGTCCTCGATAACGAGGATCGATACTTGCGTTTCTTCAATCAGGCAGGTCCAATAACCACGAGGATGCATGCTCTGGAGCTCTTGCCGGGCATTGGCAAGAAGCTCATGTGGTCTGTCCTCAAAGAGCGAAAGGGAGGCCCTTTCAAGAGCTTCCAGGATCTCGCCGAGCGCGTCAAGGGCCTCCATAACCCAGAGAAGCTGATAGCGAAAAGGGTGGAGGACGAGCTCGTAGACGACCGGATCAAGTACAGGATATTCACCGCCGATCCCCGCAGAAGATGAGCCGCAAGGGCCAGCACTTCTTGGTCGATTCCAATATCGTAGGGCGGATTGCTGATTGGGCCGAGCTATCCTCAGTTGACCGCGTCTTGGAGATCGGGCCGGGGAATGGCGCTTTGACAGAAGCGCTCTCGAAGCGAGCAGGACACGTAGTTGCGATCGAGGTGGATCCATCTCTAGCTTTGGCTCTAAAGGATCGTTTTCCAAATGTTAGCATTCAAAGGGCCGACGCCTTGAAGGTACCCTTCCCCCCTTTCAACAAGGTGGTATCCAACCTCCCCTACCAGATCTCGACCTCCATCACACTGAGGTTGATGCGCACTCACTTCGATCTCGCGGTGCTGATGTACCAGAAGGAGTTCGCCGAAAGGTTGTTTGCAAGGCCGCACCATGAGGGATACGGCAGGCTATCGGCATTGGCAGGATACTTCTTCGAGGGGGCGATCATCGAGAAGGTCCCGCGTTCTGCCTTTCGTCCCATGCCGCATGTCGACTCGGCGGTCGTGAGGCTCTCGCCGCGGCGAGGGCGCGAGGCAGAAGACGAGGACCACTTCGTGGAGATGGTGGGCGCCCTCTTCAACCAGCGGCGCAAATCGATTCGCCGGTCCCTTGCGTCGCACATCCCCGGGGCGGCTCTCGTTCGGCTGGATGGCCCCCTTCTCGATAGAAGGCCGGAGGAGCTAGGCGCGAGGGAGCTCGCGGAGCTCTCCAACTCCATCATCCGTGCCGCTCAGGCCGAGGTCCCCGTCTGATCGCTCCCCCATTTCGGGGTCGTTCACCCCTCTCGTAAATGGGGCTTTCACCATCGGGGGGATCGGTCACCCCTCTCTTAAATGGGGCTCTCGCCATATCGGAATCGGCCTCTCGACCGGCTGATAGAGGGTCGTGCGCTCGAATGCGACGCGCCCGTGCTCCTCGATGATCTCGCATATCTGCTCAGGGGAGAGGCACTGGCCCTCCAATGATCCCGCGCTCCTCGATATGTTCTCCTCCATCAATGTCCCGCCAAGGTCATTTACCCCCCACTCCAGGCACGCCCCGGCCGCTTCCCTGCCGAGCTTCACCCAGCTTGCTTGTATGTTGGTGATGAGTGGATGGAGGGCTACCCTGGAAAGCGCGTGCATCTTGAGGTGATCGAGGAGGTCGGAGGCTTTTGAGCGAATCCCCAGGGGGTTGTTTCCCGGTATAAAGGGCAGAAGGACGAACTCTGTGAAGCCTCCCGTCCTCTCCTGTATGCGGCGCAAGACCTCAAGATGGTCCAGTCTGTCCTCCAAGCTCTCCACATGGCCGTAGAGCATCGTCGAGGTGCTGGGAATTCCAAGGAGATGGGCCTCGCTAATCACATAAGACCACTCCATCGAGCCGAGCTTCTCAGGGCATATCGCCTCTCTCACATGGTCGACCAGGATCTCGGCAGCCGTTCCCGGCATGGATCCAAGCCCTGAAGCCTTGAGGTCCAGGAGGGCATCTCGGATGCCAACGCCGGAGTTCCTCGCCATATGCCAGACCTCCATTGGAGAGAACGCGTGCAGATGGATTCTGGAAAAGTGGGATCGGATCACATCCAAGAGGAGGCAGTAATCCTCGACGACCATATCGGGCAGAAGGCCTCCTTGCAGGCAGATCTCGGTTGCTCCAAGCGTCTCCGCCTCCTCCACTTTTTGCAGTATCTCCTCTTCTGAGAGTACGTAGCCATCCTTCTTGCGAAAGGCGCAGAAGCTGCAGCTTCCCACGCATATATTCGTGAAGTTGATGTTTCTGTTTATAACAAAGGAGACGCGATTCCCGCAGGTGCTCTCGCAGAGCAGCGCCGCGAGGCGAAAGAGCTGGATTGGCTGGTTCCAGAGGGCAAGCAGAACCTCCCTGTCAAGCCCTGGGGAGTCGATCGATACCTCTTTTGAGAGGCTCTCGCAAGAGATCATGGATCATCAGGCCTCCTTCTCTCCTTGGGTAGCTGGGAGATGAGCCTTCCCCTCGAGTAGAGGGCGCAGCCTAGGACTTGGCCCTCAAATGTTGCGATGACATATCCCTCCTCCAGATCAGCTTCTATCTCGAAAGTCCCCCCGGCGATGAACATTCGAGCTCCATCCTCGTCCAGCGAGACGACGTTCTTCGTCGCATATCTGCCGAGCAGCTGCAGCGCATAGGTGGTGGGCTTCCAGGGGCCTTTTCTCATGGACATGATCCGAAGCCCTGCCGTCTCCAATCGAAAGGGCGGAAGCATCGCTTCGCTGAACATCCAGATCATCCTAGCCTTTCTATAGAAGCTGAAAGACTGGAAGGCATCCGGCGGCATACCGAATCTGGAATGCCATAGGTCGGCTATCAGATCTCGGTCGATCAACTTGAAATCAGCGTTTAATGAGCTTTGCGACAAAGAATCCTCCAGTATCATTATGATGCGGATAATATCTGGCACATCTTCCCATTAATTCTCCGAATATATTGCCATCCCAGGCATCCAGGCCACGTGAGCGGGCAAGCCCCGGAATGTCCACATCGATCAATCGAACCCTATCGAGCACGCTTTCCACGACCGCCTCGTTCTCCTCTGGGGCGTAGGTGCATGTGGAATAGACGATCACGCCGCCTTGCCTCGTAAGATCGACGGCCCTTCCGAGGAGGGCTTGCTGGAGCCTTTGCAGTCCCATCGATCTCTTGAGGTTGCATCTCTTCAAGACGGTGAGGTCCTTTCTCGCCATTCCCTCGCCGGAGCATGGGGCATCGACCAATATCCGATCGAACTCATATCTAGGAAAGGCCCTGCCGTCGTACCTCGTAACCGCAACGTTTGCCGCCCCCAGTCGTTCGCAGTTGGCCCGAAGGGCGACTATTCGGCCAGGTGAGGGATCGTTCGCAACCAATATTCCATCGTTCTCCATCATCTGCGCGATTTGAGTCGTCTTGCTGCCAGGCGATGCGCAGAGGTCGAGCACTTTTTCGCCGGGCTGGGGGTCGAGGACGAGCGGCGGTATCATGGAGCTCTCCTCCTGGGGGTGGATGTGGCCCATCAGGTGCTCGATCAGGAGGCCGGGGCGAATCCCATTGAGCCGCAGTCCCCACCGATACCATCCAAGCCTGCGATAGGAGAGGCGTGCTTTGTCTAGACGACTCATGAGGTCGTCCGCACTCGTCTTGAGGCTGTTTATGCGCACGCAGACGGGGAGTGGCTGGATCATTGCCTCGCAGAAGAGGGGATAGTCCGGGATGATCCGGCGGTATCGGTCCAGGTGGTCCATGGGGCCCCCTTTAGGCTGGCTATACAAGAAATAGCTTCGCCTCGGCATAGCTCATGCGATCTCGAATGCAATTTTTGTAACTGCTAAATTATTTGAATGCTACCAATCATCTACTTGGACTTATTGATAACTTCAAAACGCCTAAACTCCATTGGAAGCCATATATGAACCCTCTGAGGGGCCCCATATGCGCGAGAATTAAATGAAACTATTAGCGTTCATTCGCGTTCATTCGCGGTTGACATAAAGATAGATAGTACATGTTCAACATCTTATGGAAACTTGAGATACTGATCAAATGATATCATTATCATGAGGCATTGCAGATCCGCTGAATATTAGTGAAAAAGGGCAATTTGCCTCAACGTATTGAACATGTTCCGATTTTTCGAGCGAAACGGACGCGGTCGCAATCGTTAGCCCACATCAAAAGGGTTATCTCTTCGATGTCATCTACTTGAGGCGATGGATCGCAAGCTTTTGATGAAGGGCAAGGTCAAAGAGGCCTACGAGTTCGGCCGGGATCTGGAGTTCAGGTTCACAGACAACATATCCGTCTTCGATAAGGTGATCCCAACCCTCATCCCTCATAAGGGTGAGACGCTCTGTCGGGAGGGCGCATACTGGTTCGAGCGAGCAAGGGAGATGGGCATCAAGACCCATTTCCTCCGCTACCTCCCCCCAAACGGAATGCAGGTCAGGCGGGTGGAGATCATCCCAACTGATAGGATCACCCCCTCCTCCAGGAGCTTTCTAATTCCCCTGGAGTTCATATGTCGATGGTACGTCGCCGGCTCGCTCTTCGATAGGGTCGAGGGCGGGGATCTATCGGCAGCTGAAATCGGATTCGCATCCGGCCACGTAATCGAGTACGGCGAACCTCTTCCTGAGCCTCTCGTGGAGGTATCGACAAAGCTAGAGAGGGTGGATCGCCTGCTTGACAGAGGGAGCGCACTCGCGATCTCCGGATTATCTTCGGCCGAGTTCGATGATATAGTGGAGATCGTAATCGAGATCGACCGGGACATCTCTAGGAGGGTTGAGTCGCGAGGCCTGATCCATGTGGACGGCAAAAAGGAGTTCGCATTCGACGAGGACCGCGAGCCTATGGTCGTAGATGTCTACGGCACCGCGGACGAGGATCGCTTCTGGGAGAAGGCGAGCTATGAAGAGGGGCAGTTCGTTGATCTGAGCAAGGAGTACGTTAGGCAGTACTATCGGGAGTCCGGCTACAAGGACCGCCTCTATCTGGCTCGAGAGAATCATAAGGAGGATCCAGCAATCCCGCCTCTTCCTGGGGATGTGGTCGAGCAGACGAGCCGAATATACATCAAGCTCTATGAGATGATCACCGGGGAGGTCTTCGCCTCCAGAGCGTGATGGCGGATCCTTAATCGTGGGAAAGGCTTTATGCGGTCCGGGCTCATAGCGAGCCTAGTGGCCTGAGGATACCCTTGGATTGGACAATATCTATGATGGTCGCGATGATTATGGAGATGATGGGATGAAGAAGACCCTGTTCGTTCTGGCTCTGGCGGCGGTGGCCATGGCCGGCTGTATTGGGGGCCCGGGCGAGGAGCAGATCAACGCCACGGAGCTGAAGCAGATGATGGTGGACTCGGTGAAGGTCCTGGAGACATATCGCTTCACCATGGATGTTGAGCAGAAGATGGATTTCATCAACCACTCATCCAACGAGACAAACGCCTCCAGGGTGGAGATCTCCTCGCGCGGAGAAGGGACAGTGAACCTTCCAGCAAGGGAGCTGATGGTATCCACGACCAACACGGTGGTCCCCGTGGACGATCCAACGACGCCCAGTCAGACTGAGGAGTCCAAGACATTCATTATTAACGACACCATGTACATGTTGATCCAGGGCAACTGGACCAAGCTTTCAATCCCGAACGCCGATCTGATCTGGAGCCAGCAGAACATGGTCCAGAACCAGGTTGCCATGATGAACAGCTCGCAGGTGAAGCTGCTTGGATCGGAGAAGGTGGATGGTGCAGACTGCTACATGATCGAGGTCGTGCCTGAGATGAGCACGTTCTCATCCATTCTCTCTGAGCAGCTTGGCTCATCCATGCCGGTTGCATTCATGAATATGAGCAAGCTATTCGACCAGAGCGAGCTATCCTGGACCGCTTGGGTCACTAAGGAGGACCACTTCGTGAAGAAGAGCGACCTCACTATGGTCATGACCCTCACGCCGGATATACTCGGGCTTTCTGCGGATGTCGTGGGCGACTTCGAGATGAATATCGAGACCAAGGCCACGATATCATATGCAGACTTCAACAAGGATGTGTTGGTAACGCTGCCAGAGGAGGCTTTGGGGGCTTCTCCCCTTCCCCTCTACCCCATGGGCATGCCAACGGCGGAGGGACTCGCCTAGGTGGTGTGGATGGGCCGCGGCCTCGTGCGGCTCTTCCTCAAGGATAAGCCGGTCTCTGCCCTGCTTGCTGTAGAGGAGCTACATCCAGCGTATGCAGCACTCGTTGCCAAGCGCATCGACTCGACCTACCCCCATGCGTCAACGGTCCTCTCCGAGCTCGAGAGGGCCGGCCTCTTGGCGGCAAGGCCCAAGGGAAGGATTCGATATCTCGAGCTCACCGATCGGGGCCGGAGTGTGGCTTCAGCCCTGAGGGCGCTATTAGAGGCAATCGAAGAGCCCGATCCCGCCTGGATGAGGATGGGCAGGATCAGAGAGGCCGTTGAGTCGGCAAAGGGCGTGGCTGGGGCGGAGCAACGGGTCGGCCCCTTTCGCCGCGACCTTGCCATCCTCGCCAAGGAAGGCGGGGATCTTGCAAAGGAAGCTAGGGATTTGGACCGGCAAATCGGCGCGATCCTTGGCGAGGGATGAGAGGCCTCACGGAATCAGCATCGGCGCTATCGATCTTATCGATCCTTCTCGCCAATCGCTCTTTTGGCGTCTTTCGACAGACCTTGCATCCGAATCCAGGGGAACCTTTTTATAGAAGATCAAACATCCTGCTCCCGCGAAGATAGAGGAGGATTTCATAATGGCAGGACTTAGCGGAGTGCCGATACTGATTCTGAAGGAGGGCACGCGTCAGGATAAGGGGCGAGAGGCTATCACCAAGAACATCATGGCAGCCCGGGCGGTTGCCAATGCAGTGCGAAGCACACTTGGGCCGAAGGGCATGGACAAGATGATGGTGGACTCCCTTGGAGATATCACCGTTACCAATGACGGCGTGACCATCCTGAAGGAGATGGATGTTGAGCATCCCGCAGCCAAGATGATCGTGGAGGCGGCAAAGACCCAGGACAAGGAGGTGGGCGACGGCACCACCACGACTGCAGTGCTTGCAGGCGAGTTCTTGAAGAAGGCCGAGGATCTGATCGGCCAGGGCGTCCATCCCACGGTCATCGTCGGCGGATACCGCATGGCAAGCCAGAAGGCCCTGGAGATCCTCAAATCGATGGCATTCGAGGTCTCGGAGAAGGATCGTGATCTCCTGGAGAAGATCTCGATCACGGCCATGACCGGCAAGGAGAGCGAGTCGGCCGAGGGCAAGATGGCCAAGTTCGCCGTGGATATCGTGCTTGCTGCCGTGCAGGATCAGGATGGCAAGAAGACGGTGGACCTCGATGACGTTACAGTTGAGAAGAAGGTGGGCGAGTCGGTGGACGACTCAGAGATCATCAGGGGCGTTTTGATCGACAAGGAACGAGTCCACTCGACAATGCCGCGAAGGATCGAGAAGGCCAAGATCGCCCTCCTCGGAGTGGCGATAGAGATGAAGGATACCGAGACCAAGGCGGAGATCACGATCACCAAGTCGGACCAGTTCAGGCTCTTCATGGATCATGAGAAGCAGGTCATCAAGGAGATCGTTGACAAGGTGCTGGCAACGGGGGCCAATGTGGTCTTCTGTCAGAAGGGGATCGACGACCTGGCTCAGCACTACCTCTCTAAGGCGGGCGTGATGGCGTTTCGGCGCATCACAAAGAAGGATCTCAAGCGCCTCTCCAAGGCCACCGGGGCAAACATCGTGACGAGCCTTGACGTTCTGACCCCCGAGGATCTGGGCGAGGCAGATCTCGTCGAGGAGAGGCATGTGGGTGTCGGTGTGCTCACGGCGGTCACGGGCTGCAAGAATTCCGAGGTCATCTCTCTTCTCATGCGGGGAGGCACCAAGCAGGTCCTCGATGGATCCGAGAGAGCCCTCGACGACGCTATGCATGCCGTTGCAACTGCGATCGAGGACCGAAACCTCGTCGCTGGTGGAGGGGCACCGGAGGTCGAGATTGCGCTTCGCCTGAGGGAGTACGCGGCAACGCTGAAGGGGCGAGAGCAGCTTGCAGTCACAAAGTTCGCCGAGGCGATGGAGGTCATCCCAAAGGCGCTTGCCGAGAACGCCGGCTTCAGCTCCATCGATAAGCTCGTTTCCCTGAAGAGCAGCCACGAGAGGAACAAGAACGCCGGGTTGAACGCATACACCGGCGAGATCGTGGATATGCGGAAGATGGGCGTAGTCGAGCCGCTGAAGGTGAAGGTACAGGCGATAACCTCCGCCTCCGAGGCCGCCAACATGGTGCTTCGAATAGACGACGTCATCACCTCCAAGAGGTCGAACGCTGATCAGGAGCGAGCGGCCAAGCAGATGATGGCTGCCAACATGGGCAGCATGGGGGGAATGGGTGGCATGGGTGGAATGCCAGGCATGGGCGGAATGGGCGGCTATCCAGGGATGATGTGATCGGGGGAAGACTATCCCCCATATCCCTTCCATTTTCTTCGATGCATTCAGATCAGATCTTCGATCCTTGCTGGCTTCATCCGACCCCCCATTCTTTCAGACATATAGAGCCTGTGCCTATCGATTTGTTGTGCCTAATCAATTGGGAACTCAGGATCCGATCATCGTGCGAGGCGGCCCGGCCAGGGAAATAGCACACAAACCAAAATGTTTATTACCATGTATGTTGTACTATTGGGTGGGTGAGTAATCGCCCCGACCTCCATCGCCTTCGAGCAGGAAGGGATAGGATTGCCGAAGATGGGGGGACTTCCCCCCACCTCTCCTTAAGGCTCCGTAAGATCCTCATTTGAATATCTCCCCCGTCTCCCTGTACCAGAGCAGCAGGTCGAGATCGCCCATGGGGATCGCCGTTCGCAAGGAGAGCTCTCTCATCCTCGCTTCCACCTCTAGATAACGACTTCGAGATAGTGAGCTCGGCATCTCATGAACCGCCCCCAGACGCAGAAGGTTTCGGAGGATATGGCGGTCCAGTATTGCCAGATCCTCGCCGAGGCCGATGTTTCGCAGGAAGTGGCTGGCCTCCTTGAAGCCCATTCCTAAAATGTTTCTCACCAGCCATTCCCGAGCTTCATATGGGTCGTCGAACTCCTGCAATGTCGCGCGCAGTCGGCCTTCCCGGCCTAGCTCTTCCATGGCCTTGCAGATGTACTCGGCCTTTCGATACTTGAACCGGACCCCCACCAGCTCCTCTTGAACCTGACCTGGCACTCCGTCCCGAAGAAGTCCCTTCTCGCAGAGGTTCATAACGGCTGCCCAGCATGTCCGAGCCCTGGATTGCGGGGTCAAGAGGCAGAAGATCAGCTCTTTTTGGATATCCGAGTCCCTTCCGTCCTCCCAGATACCTCGAAATTCCGAAAGCCTGGCCTGGATCTTGTCCCTCATCGGGGGGTAGAGCTCTCTTAGCTCCTCAATGCCCAACTCGTCGAGCGCCATTTATTCCCCCTAGGACAGCAAGGCTATTTAGGGATTGTCTGGCCGTCTATCTCAACCGCACATCCAGAAATCACGTCCCTTGGCCTTGGGGTGGATGATTGGACCATCTCGCTCCTTTAGGCCGCAATCCTCGATGCGATATCCTTCTCCACAGCGCATGCGCCGATCTTCTCGGCGAGCTTTGCGAGGACCTCCTTTCTCATGCCGGAGACGAACTTGATCGATCCTACGACGAGGTGACCCCCGCCGTTTACGCCACCGCTTGGGATCTCGACATTTAGCTCCCTGACCATCTGGGGGATGTTCATCAGGACGCCTCGGCTCCGCAGCACTGCGAAGTCCGGTCCATAGCCGATCGTGACGACCGGCTTTCTGTCGTACTTCAGGCATAGTCGGTCGTGTACCTCGCCCGAGGTCTTTCCAGGCGGGGGGAAGGTGAACTTGTGGGCGAAGTTCTCGACGTCGAGGACGTTCATGATCACGCCGTTAGGAAGCTTCGTGCTCTTGACGTTCCCTAAGCTTGCTCGGAGCTGATCCTCTATTGCTGCGTTCGCCTGGTCGCAGAGGAGGGCGACCACCCTTTGGTGGCGGTCGAGCCTGCCCAGGCAGAGGATATCGTTCATGAGCCCTCGGCCATCGTTGAACCTGAGCCAGAAGGCCTCGTAATCTACCGCAAGGGCGATCTTTTTCAGGTCCTCCAGGGAGAATCGATCCTTTACGAGCTCTATGTACCTACCCGCCTCGGGGGCCTCTGAGCGGTCGCCGACCGCCGATATCGCCGCTAGATGCTTGACTTTATCCTCCGAGTTCGGGTCTATCATCCTTGCGATCTCCACCCCTAGCATCCCTGTCGTGATGCCGAAGTCGCCCCCTGCGTGGGCTGGGTTCACGTGGGCTATGAGATACTGGTCGACTGCCTCATCTGGGTGGTGGTGGTCGACTACGAGCATATCGAGCCCATAGATCTGGGCCTGCTTCATGGCTGGGACATCTTCCTCGGTTGAGCCGTTGTCCATGAGCACTATCAGTGGCATCTTCTGGCCGTGCCTGGCCTGATCCTCGAGGGCGTATGTGAGGTCCTTTGTGATATCCTCTAGCTCGTAGAAGGGGGCCTTCGAGGGGGCACGTCTGTAGTTGTAGTACTCGGCATCAGGCCCTCCTACTTCGCGGATCAGCGGAAGAATGGCGGTCTCCACGGCTACGGCTGAGGAGATCCCGTCGGCATCGGCATGATGTCTGAGAACGATCGGCCTTGACTTGAATATGGCCCTTCTGATCTCCTTTGCTACATCCTTCATCTTGGGCCGCAGACGGGAGATGATATCGCTCTCGACGAGCAAGGGGGGGTCATAGGGTTCAGCCCTCCCGTCGATGGAGCGCTCTATCTGGTCCTTAACCTTGGTTGCATCTCCTCCGAAGAGCTGCTTCATCGACCTTATCTCGACCTGTACCTGGTTGTTCCTTGTGCTGACCTCGCCTACTAGCTGGACCATCATCTCCGAGTCTATCGCAGGATATGCCCTGACGCCGGCCTTCTCGAAGGCCGCGCATGAGACGACGCCGCTTGCATCGGCCACTGTGAAGATCGTGGGCCCGCCGGTTTGCTTGACCTGGATCACCTCTCCCCTCATGCAGACCGGCTTTCCGATGTTCTTCGATAGATCGACTGCCCTTGTCACCGGCAGGTCCTTCTCCTGGGTTATGAGGTGATGCTCCTTGACCTCGACTGGCTCCAGCTCGATATTTCCGTTAGGGGCTACGCTCCTTACGATGACGTAGATGGAATCGCCCATCTCAGGCCGGCTCTTGAGGTACTTGTTGTGGGCAAGGCCTCTCACCCTATCGCTCAGGTCGACGAATGCACCGAAGTTGGCAAGGCCTGATACCTTCCCCTGGTAGATCCCCCCAATCTCGACATCTCCGCTGTCGCATGACTGATCGAGGATCCTTACAAGCGGCTTGGTGGAGCACTTTGGGCATAGCTCACCCTTGGTCGAGAGCTTTGCGCCGCATACGAGGCAGAGGAAGGCCCGCCCAAGGCCCCCGCAGGCCTCGCAGCTCTCCGTCTGCGGGATGACGCCTGTTCCCTTGCAGACGGCGCATCGGGTGGATCCCGCCTGGATGAGCTCGCTTATGTCGCTATCCCTCGCCTCGCCCAGGCTGATCGAATCGGTCTTGCCGGTCCCTTTGCAGTTTGGGCAGGGCTGCTCTCCCACCTGGAGGTATCCCTTGCCCTGGCATCTCTCGCACAGCTTCATCGGTTGGCCAACTGTGCCCAAGGGATTTATCGATTTTGGAGGGAGGGCTCTGCAGGGGGGGGTGCTCTACGGATGGGGAGCTCTTACGGAAGGAGGGCTCAAAGGAATCGAGGCTCGGGTGAAGAGGGGGGCTCGAAGGACGGGATCTGACGGAATGGATTATTAGGGAGCCCGTTGCATCCCGCGCTCATGCGAGTTGTGGTTCTGAGGCTTGGCCATAGGCCAGAGAGGGACAAGAGGATCACCACCCATGTGGGGCTTGTCTCCCGGGCTCTTGGTGCTGAGGAGATGCTCTTGACGGGCCGCGACGACGGCGTCGTTGCAAGCCTCGACGATGTGGCCTCGAGGTGGGGCGGGGGCTTTCGAGTGCGCCAGGGGGTCCGCTGGAAGGACGAGCTTCGCCGCTTCAAGGAGGCGGGAGGGATGATCGTCCACCTCACGATGTACGGCCTCGGCCTCGCGCAGGCTATGCCGGAGATCAAGGAGGCTTACAAAAGTTGTGACATCATGGTTGTAGTCGGCGCGGAGAAGGTGCCGGGAGCGGTTTATGGGATCGCCGACTGGAACCTCGCGGTTGGAGGCCAGCCGCACTCTGAGGTTGCCGCCCTTGCGATATTCCTGGACCGGCTGATGGATGGACGAGAGCTCGATTGCGAGTTTCCAGGCGGGATGAGGATCGTTCCAACGATTCGGGGAAAGCGGATCTCGAATGCATCGGAGGCAGCATCGAAGGAAGCGTCAGAGGACGAAATCGCAGGCGTTGGCCAGGAGCCATGAAGGTCCTCTTGATCGGGCAGAGCGTAAGACACATCGCGCGCTCTGCAGCCCTTGCGGGCCACGAGGTCGTGGCAGCCGAGTGTTACTGCGATCTCGATCTCTTCGACTATGTACGCGAGGCAATCGAGCTTTCCCTTCCGGTAGGTGGCGGCTCGCTTCGGCTATCCGCTGAGGCGATCAGCTCCCTCGTCGATCGCATCCGTCCAGAGGCAGTCGTCCTCGGGCCGGGGCTCGAGGGGATCGACCTTCCAGCAGGGCAGTTTGTGGCGAACAATCCCCCGCGGCTTGCAGCTCAGGTCTCGGACAAGCTCTGGCTCGCGCGCTGGCTCGACCGGCAGGGCTTTCCAGCGATCCCGACATCCCTCGCCGGGTCTTCGATGGAGCCGCCATTCGTCGAAAAGCCGCGCCGCGGCGCAGGCGGCGTGGGGGGCCGCATCGTTTCGGATCAAGCGGCCCTGCCGCCGGCGGGCTCGGAGATGATAGTCCAGCCGTACATCAAGGGCATCTCCGCAAGCGTCTCCCTCATATCGGATGGGAGCCGTGCGGTTGCCATTGCGGCAAACGAGCAGCTAGTAGGAGAAGGCTGGCTTGGGGCTGAAGGCTTTCTCTACTGCGGAAACATAACGCCCCTCGATCCCTCCCTCGGGGACGCCCGGGAGATGATCGGGATCGCAGAGGAGGTAGTCGGCCGCCTCGGCCTCATAGGCTCAAACGGCGTCGATTTCATACTGACCGGGGAGGGGCCTGTGGTCGTCGAGGTGAACCCCCGCTTCCAGGGAAGCCTCGATGCCGTTGAGCTTGCTACAGGGATGAACGTCTTCGAGGCCCATCTCGCCGCGTTCTCGGGCAGACTGCCGAGGCCTGCCCCCCCGAGGCGGACCGCCGGCCGGGCGCTCACCTACGCCTCCGGGGATCATGCAATCGATCGGGATCTGCGCCTCGATGTGGAGGGGCTCGTCGACGTCCCCCGGCCAGGGTCGCGGATCGCAAAGGGCGGCTACCTCGCCTCGATCCTGGCGATTGCCGGCGGAAGGGATGCTACGCTAAAGCTGCTGAAAATGAGAAAGGGGCAATTGGACAAGGCGCTTGGCTACCAGGAGACCGCGCGGTAGAGCCAGTTTGCAAGCAGCGTCCACAATCGGGTGAACCCGCTTCCGGTCTCGAGCTTCTCTTTATCCTTCTCGGAGTACTTATCGGACTTCATCCAGGACATGCTGTTCGGCTCTGCGGGCTGGAGATATAACGGTGGCGGTGAGGCGATCGGGTGGGGGGGCTATTTACGTTTTTGTATCTTCTTCCGTAACCACCAAACTTTCAATTTCTTTGGCAAACCAAAAACACCATCTAATATTTTTCGGAGACTATGTGCTTTCCGTATCTTCCACCACAACCACCACATTCTCCTATATATTGGTCTGATGTGGGTTAATAATTCCTTGCCGCCATAAAGCCCTATAATGGCAACAAAGGCGAGCAAATAATCCTTATTCCTTTGCCACCATGTATCGACGACGATATCGTAGGCATCGAATTTAATGAAGGTGCTATTAATCCCGATCTTAATGCGGGGTGGGGTGAAGGTGCCGGGCACAGAATAAATAATATTTATCGGTATATTTTTAGATTCACCTTCTTTTATATTCCCTATGGTTAATGAGGTGCATGTAGAATTGTTTGTGTTCTTGCTGATTCCTTCGGCAGTCAACTTTATCTCATCGAATTGGCATTCATATTGATCGCAGCTCCTCTCGAATAATATGGTGACATTATCTTCGTCGCTTTCCATAGCACCCCCCTTGTATTTGATCTCATAGGATATCTCTAAATGATCTCCAACAAAAGCCCCCACAATCGGTTTATTTATAACCTGATCTATATATGGAACTGATTGAATCCAATATGGGATGAGTTGAAACCATTCCTTCACCCTTACATGTTGTTGAATATATGAGATATCGGCCTCGTATCTCGGCACTGGCTCATCCACGATAATCTCGACAGAATGATCAACGTCGGGGAAAAAATTGAATCCATCATTGAATCTCAGCGACGTGTCGCTCCTGTAGCAGCCTTTGACGTTCGGTCTAATGGTATACCAATAGACGATATGTTCCGAACGATTTATGCTATCCACGAAGGCGCTGAGGTAAGTCGAGCTTACTTTATTGAGATTGAATATGACCTTCTCTAAATATCTATTACTTACGTTGACGCTGTGCTCTCCCCGTGATGCACTCTCTTTGCAGTCACGGAACTGATTGTACTGGCATAATCGATAACATTCAGATATATTTGTAATGGATGTGCTACTTATACTACTCATATCAACATATTCATGTATATATATGTCTTTAAGCTCCTTTACTAGGGGAATGATCTCCACATATATGTGTATTTCATCTCCTAATAAATATGAACTGTTGCCGATGGGATATATTATCTTCTTGATCCTAACTGGATCTCCTGGTGAGTAAAGGACCCTCTCATGACTCCTTCCACTTTGGATATCTCCCCCACCACCGAGCATAACCGGAGAAGTGCCTCCAGTGCTGGCTACTTGTTCCTGAGTAGCTCTTATCAGGGCCGAGGCTTGGCTCTCCTTGGTACCCTCCTCCTGCATCCCCGAATACGTCACTGATTGGGAGATTGGGATAACAAAAATGAGAACAATTATCAGTAGACGTCCGAACATGATATATTGGAGAATACCCTATTCCTCAGGTCTTCTAATTTGCTATACTCTGTTCCTTTCATAATATCGATGGGCTTTTGATCGCTGCAACAGATATACTCATTGTCGTTAAATAGACAGCATAATATATTTGATTGGCCTTTCACCTCATTGAACATATCATCATCATCCAAGCTATTATTGATGCAGATCCCATCGGAATTTTTCACGTGGATTGCAGATGTGTTTGGGCTCTCAATTCTCGTATTCGATATGCTTACATTCAGAGAACCTATAATAAAAATGCCGGATAGTTTCAATTTCGGCCCCACTGTGATATTGCTGTTGGAAATAATGCTATCATTGCATCTTATAAGTTGCAGTCCCCGATGTATTGAGGTGGATGAAATCATCTGATTTTTTTCACCACGTAATGTAATATTCATTCCAACCATCTCGACGAACGGGCATACTTCCGCATATAATCCGCTCCCCTTTGAGTGTGTTATATCTAATGAATCCAACAATACATTGCTAGAATTTCCCAATGTAACTGCAGCATAAGCATCATTCCCATCGATCTTGGCCATGCATTTGGATCTGATCGTTAGGTTATCCTTCCCCTCGATCTCGATCGGGCCGTAAGCGCTCTGAGATCCACAGGGCTCGCATGTCAATATTATCTCCATCGGATCCTTAGCACTTTCAATCTCCCCTTGCAGATCGTCGCAGTAGGTAAGGTAGACGCAGCTCTGGTTGATGGGAACGCTCCACGTTCCATTATTCACCGTCTCATTAGCACGCACATCGACGCTGATCGTATCCGCCTCACGCCTTCCAGCCTTCCACTCGATCCGAGGAGTACCCTGGCCGCGTAATGGCTCTCCGCCTGAGATGCTCCAGGTATAGCTCGCCCCCGGCCCGGCATTCTTGACCTTAGCCGTAAGGTTCGGCTGCAAAGCGCAGGCCGCTTTGGGTGCTGTGATATTGCAGTTTGGCAGAACTGTAACCGTCTTGCTGCAGCGGATATTCGTCCTTGGGATGGTCACGCTTATGACCATCTGCCCCGGCCAGTCTGCAGCCCAGGTAATCCGATTAGTTCCTTGTCCGGCCGGTATCCTGTCGCCATCGATGCTCCACTCCAAAGTGCCCCATTGGCCGCTATAATCCAATCGAGCTTCAAATGTCGTGCCAGCGACAACCTGTTCTGGGGCGATGATGCGGCACTCTCCGGTTGTATAGACGGTCTTTGAGCAGTGGTAGGGGATGCCGTTAATGGTAACGGTTGCAATCAACACAACTGATTCGCCCTCTCCTGCCCTCCAGGTGAAGTTCCTCTCGGTCTGGCCCGATATCGCCGCGCCCCCCTCGATAAGCCAGTAGTATCCAGCGTCGGAGCCGGCCTCTGGGACAGAGGCTGTGTTGATGCTGTTCGGTGCAGCATTATCCGGCGCGGTGATGCTGCACTCCCAGACGTTGACGAGCTTTGAGCAGGAGGAACTCGTCCCATTCCTGGTTATAGTCACGCTGATGTTGGCAAGGCCCGCCCTTGGGTAGCTCCATGTGATGGATGGCGTCCCGTTACCGGATTCCACAGTGCCTCCCGCTATGCTCCAGCTATATTGCGCTCCTGCTCCTGCGAAGGGAACGCTTGCTGTTGCCGGATGAGAGACGACCTCCCACTCGTTCGCCTCGATCGTGCAGTTGGGTGTGGGGGATGTAATGCAGATCTTATTGATCCAGCCGGTGATCCCTCCATTATCCCCGGTTTTCTTGCTTAGTGTCCATGTAAGTTTGTGAACTCCCTCCGGAATCTCGTCGATATATTCGCCATTTGATGAAGTACATTCAGCCTTCACTTCACCATCGATGAGGAAGAACAATCCGCTTACATCGATGTTGCCATCTTTACGGATAATATCTATAGAGTCTGATTCTACGCTGCAGTTCCAACTAAAGGAAATGATCTTAGGTCCAACTACCTCTCTAGAGAGATTGCTCAATCCCCAGTGGGGGATACTCGCTTCGATATGTCCTGCGTTGGAGTTCCAGACCGTCTTATTATAAATTTCTGAAGTGCTGTATTCCATCCAGGTCGGGTAGGTCTCTTTGTTCCAGCTGTCATTGAGTCTTACTGTAAAGTCGAGGCATTCGGGTGATGCAAGCGCTACGGCAAGGCACAAGCATGCGGCTGCAATGATGCATCCGATCTGGCGTAACAACATTGTGGCCCTCCTCTAGCCTCATGCAACTCATTTGCTTGAGACCCAAAATGTGTGTACTCTAATCATTCATGAATCCTTTGGTCTGTATATTCGCGTTATATATCATTTAATAAATATTATATATTTCTGTGGATTGACTCTAGATAATCCCATGCATGACTTCCCTTCATAGATGCTGATCGAAGCTCCTTATGCCAGGATCCGCATCTAGTTCGAGGATGCTAAATCCCCGCCTACCAGAGCGCCCTCTCTCCGCCATCCAGCGCCCCTGGATCGATGCCCCATCTCCACCGCCGCCTCCCGGGCGCGTCGCTTCCGCCGCCGAAGGCTGCTGCATAGCGCTCATTTACCATTGGCAGCATCGATGTTCTCCTGTCGTGTAGGGGATGTTCCCATGCAGTCTCGAAGGGCGGAGATCGAACGAGCGCTCCAGGTCATAATGGCCTTGGGCGGGGAGAAGGTGAAGTTCGTCATCCTGTACGGCTCGACCTCTCGGGAGGAGGCCCGCCCGGATTCAGACATCGATATCTGCGTCTACTACGACGACCTGGAAGGAGCTATGGACTTCAGGCTGCAGGTCATGTCGGAGCTCTTCGAGGAGATCTACGATATCAGGATATTCCAGCATCTTCCCCTGCCCCTGAAAATCGAGGTCCTAAAGGGGAAGGTCTTATTCTGCCCCGATCTGCCCTTCCTTTACGATCTCGCCTACCAGACCGTCAAGGAGTTCGATTCCTTCAAGCATCGATACTACGACTACATAGGCATCGAGGCAATCAGATGAGCGACCGCTTGAAAGAGAGAGCGCTAAGAGTTGCGCTGATAACCCATCTTCGTCAGATCTCATTTAGATCGATAGCAGTAAAACACCAATTTTTTTGAGTCTGTTCTACATGCCTCCAATACCCA
>JAFGMR010000080.1 GCA_016927425.1 Methanotrichaceae archaeon
CCCTCCCTCTATCGAGAGGTCTAGCAAGACCTCTGGCCCCATCATGGTTTGTAGGAGATGGGTGGGGGTCACTATTCCCTCCCATTTTCGATGGGTCTAGCAAGACCTCTGGCCCCATCATGGTTTGTAGGAGATGGGCGGGGGTCACTATTCCCTCCCATTTTCGATGGGTCTAGCAAGACCTTTGGCCCCATCGTAGCATGAAGGCAGCGGGGATCAGTGTCCGCTTCCGCCCTCAAGGGGTCCTTTATCCTCATAGCCCTGCCGCTGGCCAGTGCCAGCGAGGCGGGCAAGACGTTCCGGGTGGTAGAGCAGCGAGATCAGGTTAATGGCGTGCTCGGCCGTCCTCCTATCTGCCAGGCGAGCTAATCCCTCCTCGTCCGGTGCCTCGTCCTCGTGGACGAATACCTCGATTATGTGGCGATTGGTCATCAGCTGGGCCATTATCAGGCCGGAGGAAGCCTCGTGAGCGCAGACCTTGTCTATGGGGGCGGCTCCGGGCATCCCGAGGGCGATTACGGCCTCGCATCCATGCTCCTCGATGAGCTTCTTTGCTGCGACCGGCAGATCCTTCACACCGGGGACGGTGTAGCGAACGATCTCAGGCGAGGCATTTTTCTTGATCTCCTTTATGGCTGAACGAGCCATATCGTATCGGGCAAACGTTGTGTCGGCGATGCCGATCCTCTTCATGGGCACGGGGTGGATGGCATGGGGTTTAGGGTTGTTGGTGGATCCGGAAGAATCCATCTTCGAGTTCGTTGAGGACGGACCGTTCGCCCTCTTCCACTCAAACGAGGATCGCATCCTCCCCTGACGCAAGCAAGCGGTCGCGTGCTTTTATGGTGAAGACGATCACCAGAGGACAGAGAAGGACTCCCAAGAGGAATACGGCGTGGTAGGCATGCATCAGCTCCATGGGGGAGACCATCTCATGGATCGCTCCGGATGCCCCGCCTGGAACGTGGAGGCTCATCATGCCTACGGTCTCGAAGAGGGCTATTCCCACTGCCTGGCCCATGTACCTGATCATCTGGATGATGCTCGAAGCCATCCCCGTATACTGGGATGGGCTCTGCTGCATGATGAGGTGGGTGTTTGGGGGAAAGAAGATCCCGAGGCTTGCTCCCATCGCTGTCAATGCGAGCAGGATGAAGCCCATGCTGGAGCGTATTTCAAGGTCGAACAGCAACAGGAAGGATACCAGATAGAGGACGGAAGCAAAGAGGCATATGGTCCTGTTGCTCATTTTATCCGATAGGATTCCGGCAAGGGGTCCAAATACCACCATGGCGAGCGATGGCATCACCAGTATGAGGCCAGACCTGTCGACGGAGAAGCCCTCGATCAGCTCCAGGTAGAACGGGAAGATGAAGAAGGCGCCTGCCATAAGCATGCTCACAACAAGGCCGGCTGCATTTGCGCTAAGGAAGCTTGCGTTTTTAAAGAGGCTGAGGTCGACGAGAGGCTGCTCGATCCGTCTCTCGTAGATCAGGAAAGCGCTTCCGAAGGCAAGAGCTGCAAGAAGGCTTGCGATGACCTCGAAGGAGCGCCAGCCCATGTGGTTTCCCATGTTCAGGCCGAATATAAGGCCGAAGAGGGCTATTAGGACGAGCACCGCGCCTAGGATGTCGAAGGATCCCCTCTCCGAGGACCTCTTCTCAGGAAGGAACCTGGCCCCGAGGACGAAGGCGAGCGCTCCAAATGGTATGTTGATGAAGAATATCGAGCGCCAGCTGAGATACTCGGTCAGAAATCCGCCCAATACCGGGCCTGCGGCGATGCCGAGGGATGTGAATGTGATCACGTATCCAAGCCCCCTCCCTCGTATATTCTCGGGCAGGTAGGCGGTGATCATGGCAGGGGAGAGCGAGATCAGCATGGCCGCGCCGACCGCCTGGACGGCCCGGGAGGCGATGAGCAGCTCGATCGAGGGAGAGAGGCCGCAGGAGAGGGATCCTACGACGAAGAAGACGTAGCCGGAGAGGAAGACCCTCTTGTAGCCCAGAAGGTCGCCTAGCCTCCCGAAGGCCACGATCAGGCAGCTTAGCACCAGCAGGTAGACTGTGAGGATCCAGGATGTCATGGCCGTCGTGACATCGAAGTACCTGGAGATCGACGGCAAGGAGATGTTCACTATCGTGGAGTCGAGCGCACCCATGAAGGACGCAAGTACGATCGTCAGTATGATGATATTCAGGTGGCCCACGTCCCCTTGGGCCCCGGCCCGTTGATATTGCGCGTCCGCCATGTTTCTTACATCCTATGAAAAGATCGAATTACCCGTTGCAGCACCTGCACTCCTCCCCTTCGCCATCCCCGAGGTAGAGCACCTGGCCTCTCGATCCATACCTGTAGACGGTTACCCCTTTGCATCCAAGCCTGTAGGCGAGGTCGTAGATCCGAAGGACGTCACCTGCTGATGCGCTATTTGGCAGGTTTACCGTCTTCGATACTGCGTTGTCCGTATGCCTCTGGAAGGCTGCCTGGACCTTGACATGCTGCTCTGGATCTATCTCGAGGGCGGTGATGAAGAGATCCAACATATCCTTCGGAATCCCTCGAATCTCGCGAAGCGTTCCCCTTCGTGCAACCTCGGCCATCAGATCCTGGCCGTAGATCCCTCGCCTCCTCGCCTCCTCCTCGAAGAGGTGATTTCCCTCGATCAGCCTTGCGCCCCCGAGCACGTGGCGGACGAAGGATATGGCGAAGAGCGGCTCTATTCCAGAGGAGGTGCCTGCAATGATGCTGATCGTGCCCGTTGGAGCAACTGTAGTAACCGTTGCGTTTCGCATGGCAGCGGCGCGAGCATAGCTGCTCTCCTCGAAGGCGGGAAAGGATCCGCGCTCGAGCCCTAGCCTCTCCGACTCCTCCCGTGCGGTTCCGTTGATGAAGCCCATTACATCCTCGGCAGCCTTCAATGCATCTTTTGAGGCATACGATATGCCAAGCATAATAAGCATCTCGGCAAAGCCCATCACCCCAAGGCCGATCTTTCGGGAGCGCAAGGTTGCCTTCCTGATCTGGGGGAGGGGAAAACGGTTCACCTCGATCACATCGTCCAGGAAGCGAACGCCGAGGCGTACGATCCCCGCTAGGAGGTCCCAGTCCACCCCCCCTCCCTTTACCACCCGCGAGAGGTTGATCGATCCTAGGTTGCAGGACTCGTGAGAAAGAAGCGGTTGCTCCCCACAGGGATTTGTGGCCTCGATCGTTCCTGGAATTGGATGTGTAGCATTGATCCTGTCGATGAAGATCAAGCCGGGGTCGCCTCCCCGCCAGGCCGAGGTTGCAATCAACCGAAGGAGTTCAGATGCTTCTATCGATTTCGCGATCTCGCCGGATCTGGGATTTACGAGATCGAGGTTGCCGCCTTCCCTGGCGATCTTCATGAAATGGTCGCTTGCGGCCACAGAGAGGTTGAAGTTCTCGAGGTGTCCCGGCTGCTCCTTGGCAGCTATGAACTCGAGTATATCCGGATGGTCGGCTCGAAGGATCGCCATATTTGCTCCCCTTCGCCGTCCGCCCTGCTTGATCACGTCCGTTGCCGCATCGAATATCCGCATGAAGGAGACCGGGCCGCTTGCAACGCCCCCGGTGGAGGCAACAGCATCTCCCTTAGGCCTCAGCCGGGAGAAGCCAAAGCCCGTTCCTCCGCCGCTCTGGTGGACGAGGGCCATCCACTTGAGGGCGTTGAATATGCCGGAGATGGAGTCCTCGACAGGCAGGACGAAGCAGGCCGAGAGCTGGCCAAGCGGCAGGCCTGCGTTCATGAGCGTAGGCGAGTTCGGCAGAAAGAGCAGGTCCTTCATGGCATGGAGGAAGCTCTTTTCAACTGCACCCTTGTCGCCGCCAAATCGCTTCTCAGCAGTGGAGACCACGCGGGCAACGCGGGCGAACATCTCCCCAGGCGTCTCGATGACATTCCCCGCAACGTCGCGCCTAAGGTACCGCCCCCTCAAGACCTCGATTGCGTTTACGCTCAGCTTGAGGTCGTCTGCAACGCCGATGTACTTCTTCGCCCCCCTGATCTCCCCTCTCCTCTGGCGGTAGAGGATGTAGGCCTTTGCCACCTGGGCGTAGCCAGCATCGATCAGCACCTCCTCGACGATGTCCTGGATCTCTTCAACTGTCGGGATCTCGTCCAGGCGGTCCTCGGCTACGCGAACAACTCGTTCCGCCAGGGCCTCTGCCGCATCGGGATCGACTATCCCTTGAGACTCAAACGCCTTCCCTATGGCCCTTGATATCCTCTGGGGATCGAATGGAACGACCCGGCCGTCTCGCTTTACGATACTCTCCATGGCACCACTTTGCCGATTACTTCTTACTTCCTAATCGTCCGCCTCTTCTCCACTTGCCTTTCAACCGCCCAAATCTTGCTGGCATCCTCTCTTCAGATTTGCTCTATATCGCCAGCCCCTCTTCTGCCGACCTCTCCCCCCTATATCTCTGTGCAGGCGGCCTACCTGCTGATTATCTCCTCCGACTGCCTATCCATCCTCTCTCCTTCATCCTCCGATTTCTACAGGTATCAGTTATCTGCAGAAATGATATAAACATGCATGGCCCAGGTGGCCTTTACTCAAATGCGATGGAGATCAACTGATGAAGATTGCAGTATCCGGCAAGGGCGGCGTTGGAAAGACCACCCTATCGGGGACGCTGGCCAGGCTCTTTGCCAGGGACGGCTACAAGGTGATGGCAATCGATGCCGATCCCGACATGAACCTCGCCTCTGCCCTTGGAATTGCGCAGAACCCGCGACCCATCACCGACTATAAGCAGCTTGTGGAGGAGAGGGCGGGGATGCCAATGGGCATGTTCAAGCTCAACCCCAAGGTCGACGACGTGATGGATATGTGCGGCTGCACAGGCCCGGACGGGGTAAGGCTTGCGGTTATGGGCACGCTGGATGCGGGCGGGACCGGCTGCATGTGTCCTGCAAGCGCATTTCTAAAGGCGCTTCTTCGATATGTGATCACGCGGGAAAAAGACGTCGTGATACTGGATATGGAGGCTGGAATCGAGCATCTCGGCCGGGGGACTGCCCGTGGGGTCGATGCCATGATAGTCGTAGTCGAGCCTGGCTTGAGGTCGGTCGAGACCGTGGAGAGGATCAAGCGCTTGGGGGAAGCAATCGGCGTTACAAACCTGCTTGCCGTGATCAACAAGACCGATGAGCCCGGCATCATCGAGGAGAAGCTCGGCGAGATGGGAATCCCGGTACTCGGGACCATCCCCTACGACAGGAACCTGATAGAGGCAGACCTCCATGGCAAGGCCCCGATCGACGTCGGCGGGCCCGCGGTCGAGGCGATTGGGGGGATCAAGGCAAGGCTCGAGGAGATGATTGCGGAAGGCCGGGCGTGAGGTGCGGTGCCCGAGGTAGATCGGAATCGTTTCATATCGGTGGCTTGGGATCGATCATCTTGATGGTCGAGACTCTGCAGGCGTTAGGAGCCGAGCACCTCAGGCATAGAATTGGCATATTGTAGAATCCAGACCGATAAGCTTCGGGATGGCAACCCCAGTGATCGGGAGCTTACGGTCTCGTAACCATTACCTAAAGGCCCTTGGCTTGATATCTGCCAATAGATTCACGATAGTTGGACCACGACGCCGGTCCAGTCTTTCGCTAAAATTGAGCTGGACTAGGGAGCGATTGAACAAAAGGATCAGGAGAATGATGGAGGGATGACCGTCTGAAGAACAACATCTCGAATCTCAGGCCAAACACAATCGTCGAGGGCCCGCTATTCCCTGAGCCAATCGAGATCTCCAAAGCAACGCCTATGGGAGGCTTCGTCAAGGTAAGCGGCAAGGGATTGCGAACAGGCCAGTTTTACGATTCCGTGCTTTCCAAAGAGCAGCTTGCCACCCTCAAGGATATAGCTTCGGATACGGAGCCATTCGACGGCGATGCCTTGCGGTTCCGTCTGGGGGTCGAGGCAAGGAGGCTGAGATGGGCCTACGAGTACGATCCTTACTTCTCCCTCTCTATTGCCAGGGTCGATCCCCTCCCCCATCAACTTGAGGCCGTCTACGACTACTTCCTGAAGCTTCCCAGGATTCGGTTCCTCCTGGCAGACGATCCCGGTGCTGGAAAGACCATCATGGCCGGACTTCTGATAACCGTGGGTTCGATCTCATCTCCAGGAGGCCGCACCCAGAGGATCCGAAGACTGCGATCGAGCTCAGGTTCATCGAGGTTAAGGGCAGATCCGGCGTCGGGGAGATCGCTCTAACCACAAACGAGTACAGGACGGCCGAGCGCTTGAAGCTGGACTACTGGCTATACGCCGTCTACAACTGCTCAACGAAGCCCGAGGTTCATGTCGTTCGGGATCCTGCGCGCCTTGGGTAAAAGCCCCTTGTGAAGATCGAGCACTACCACGTTGGAGCTGAGGATATCCTGAAGGGTGAAGACACTGGGCGCGAGCAGCAGCCTGGATAGATCGATGTGGCGATGAGCAGGCGTTCGAGATATCGATCCGTCGATCATAACACGAAGATTGAATAAGAAGAAGATTCCATGGAATAATAATGAAGACCCTTAACTATCGAATCCGGCTGACAAAGGAAGATGAAGGCGGCTATACGGTGATAGTCCCGGCCCTGCCCGGATGCGTGACATTTGGTGAGACCATCGAGGAGGCGATATCCATGGCAAGAGAGGCGATCGAGGGCTACATCGAGACTCTCATCGTTCTCGAAAAGGATGTGCCGAACGATGATGATGTTATAGAGTGCACCGTCTCGGTTTCAGTTGTTGCCTATGCCTAAGCTCCCCGCTATATCTCCGCAGAAGCTTGGTAGAGCCCTGGAAAAAGCCGGGTTTGAGCTGATGCGGGTCAAGGGCAGCCATCACTATTACTATAACCTGCAGACAGGCAAGATTGCAGTAGTCCCATTCCATAGCAAAGATATTCGAAAAGGTACTTTGCATGCTATTGTGAGAGCTGCAGGTATCAATATTGAAGAATTGCTGGATCTAATATGATCGAATAATCGCTGAATGGGGGTGGGCACAGTACATGACAACAGGTATATCGGCTCAATTGGGAATGGACTCAGACCAACTATGAACTATCCTAAGCGCCTGATCGAAGTAGCCCTCCCGATAAAGCGGATCAGCGAGCACGCCCGTCGTGAGAAGTCGATCAGACACGGCCACATATCGACGCTCCATATCTGGTGGGCGAGAAGGCCGCTTGCCGCCTGCCACCTGCCGCGTTGTTGTCTGCGCATCGCTCTGGCCTGACCCAGCAGACCCCAGCTGCCCATCCCGGTTCCTCGAAGATGCAACGAAGACGATGCAGAGGTTCTGGAACCCCCTTGGAAGGACCGACCTCGATTACGAGAATCCCTTCGAGATCAGAGAGGCGCTGCTTGACTTCATCGCCGAGTTTGCAAGCTAGAACAACTCGACTGAGAAGCTCTATCTCCAGACCGCCTGAGCGCTCACCCAGTCGGCCCACGAGTCCCTCGGCGGCCTTCCGGGCACCCGGCCCCTTGTAGTCGATCCCTTCGCCGGAGGGGGCGCAATCCCCTTGGAGGCGCTTCGGGTAGGAGCGGACGCCTACGCATCAGACTTGAACCCTGTCGCGGTCCTCCTCAACAAGGTCGTCCTAGAGTACATTCCGAAGTATGGCCGAAGGCTCGCCGACGAGGTCCGGCGCTGGGGGCAGTGGATAAAGACAGAGGCCGAGCGGGAGCTTTCTGAGTTCTATCCCAAGGACCCGGACGGTGCTACGCCCATAGCCTACCTCTGGGCCAGAACCGTCACCTGCGAGGGCCCCGGCTGCGGCGCCGAGGTCCCCCTGATGCGGTCCCTCTGGCTTGCGAAGAAGAAGAGCAGGTCCGTTGCCCTGAGGATGGTTGCAGGCAACCGCAGGGTCGAGTTCGAGATCATGGAGGATGCGAGGGCAAAGGACGTCGACGAGGGGACGGTTCGCAGAGGATCGGCCACCTGCCCCCTCTGCGGCTATACGACGCCGGTTGCTTCTGTTCGCCGCCAGCTCAAGGCCCGCCGGGGCGGCGCCGCAGACGCCCGCCTCTTTTGCATCGTGACAACGAGGCCCGGCCGGCAAGGCAGGTTCTATAGGCTCCCGACCCCGCGGGATCTCGATGCCGCGGAGAAGGCGGCTGCAGAGCTTGAGCGGAGGAAGGCTGCGCATACGGGGGCGCTATCGCTTGTGCCGGATGAGCCGTACCCAGGTGAAACGGGATCAGGAGCGCTTAGTATTTCGGTTTTATATGGCCTAAAGGAATGGGGCGATCTATTCACGCCTAGGCAGGCGCTGGCTTTGACGACGCTGGCGCGGCTTGTGCGAGAAGCCGGGGAAAAGCTGGCCGAAGAGCACGAGAATGGGCTAGCGGTGGCGGTGCAGACATGTCTTGCAATGGTCTTGGATCGGCATCGATCGCTATCAGGAATCCGATGATAGCCTGGGCCGGCGATCTTCCACCTCAGAAATGGATGAACTTCTACACAAAGGCCCTCTCAAAGTTCGCAACGAACAAGGGTTTAAGGCTTCGGGTAATGGTCGAGGTCTCCAATGCCTCCGTGCAGGAGGTCGATGAGATGAGATCTTCGCTGCTGGATCTGGGCCTCGATGACGAGATCGATGTGAGATGAAGAAATCCCCCTATCGCAGGGCAAGCTCTGGCGACATCCTGCCGCCTGTCAGGCGAGATAGATCGAGGGAGGCCTCATTAAAGCTAAGTATTATCGCTCTTTTTGATCAAATAGTAGCTTATAGAGAGGGAAAATATGATTAATGCAAATCCAGACAGCTTGAAACAGTCCGTAATATCCTCGAGCTCAAGCAGGATCACATTTCTGGCAAGGGCGATTAATGCCAGCAGGAACACGATCTGGACGTTGAATGTCTTGTCCATCTCATAGCCCTTGAGAGTCTCCAAGAGCTCGACTCCTATCAGAACGAGAAGAATGGTGCCAAAGAAGTTCAGAAGCTCTTTCATCTGCAGGCCGAAGACGTTCAATATAACGTCCTGGAAAAGGGTCCAGACAAGCTCGACTGCTGTGATTATCAGGACGACAGCCATTACCCATGTCAGAAGGAGGATGATTAACTCCTGCAGCTTGGCGATGAAATCCATGAGACGCCACCACATCGATATCATGCACAGGAATTATAAATAGTTCTTCTCAATAGGTGCATCTCGATCCTTCTTCTCCCACCTGGACCTTCAGAGGAAACGATATGCGATATTCGCTCCAGCTGCATCTTTCCAGGTTCACAAACCGGTCAATCCATCTTCCGAGAATCCCGGGCTGTAGCGTGGCGTTCAACATCAAGGCGCCCCTGTATTCGCCTGGGGGGAAGGCAGCCGTTCTGTTGTTATAGGAGATATCGATAGCGACGAACCTCTCCTCCCTGGGAACTATCTAATTTGGCAGTGATGGTGGCAGGCCACAATTCATCACAAAGTATTTATATTATGATGTACATGTACCCTGTGAGACCCTCCAATGACTGAAATACAATTGAGCTTAATAAATTTTCCGATCTGGCCACTGATCTCAGAGATATTCAAGGATTACTCAGATGATTATGAGTTCACTGCAGGCGTACCAAGTGGGACCAATATGTCATATGCCCCAGGTCTCGCAGGGATCTTGCTCGATATGTATGCAACAGTTGGCTGCATCACATCCTCATCATGATACAACACTAGCGAAGGACTTAGCTTCTTATTGACCAGGTCTGAGTACGAAAGAGGTGCTAAAACTATGTCGCCTTTTCTCAGGTCTTCATTCATAGGTGGGCTCATCTGCTATTATATCTGTGATTGCAAGAGCGGTTATCTCCATTAGGCCCTCTATAATCTCCTCATCGGTCTTATCCACGTCAGAGTCGTAGGGAACGCCTTGCCTTCTGTCCTTATGCTCTAAAACTACACATATAAATATTATCCTTCAGTTTCTGCTATTTAAAGCTTGATCGCTTGGTCTTGTGAGCTGGGCCAGCGCGAAAGCCATAAAAGCCTCGGGCAGCGGAAGGCTTGATGATCTCACATATCGATAAAGGAGAAGCTCTACAAGGACCCAGGAACGCGATCTCTCGCTGTATGGCATCTGCTGTCCCATTCCGCCTCTGGCCCCGGTGGTTGCAGCATGCGCAAAAGCCGCGGGATGTCTGGGATGCCGATGGAGGATCTCATCGCCGGGGGGCGATATGATGCTGCAATGTCCCGGCGGCAGATCGAATGCGAAGCTCCCCCCTTCATCGATATGGGGCAGACTCCCTGGCCTTGCGGGCGGGGATGGATGCCCCGGCGCTGCGAAGGAAAGCGCTTCCTGAATGCAGGCTGCCAAGAGCCTCATCCAGAGCGACGGCGCGCTGCTGGCGCGGGAGCATTCGTGTGAGGGGGAATCGCGGAGATGAGGGCGGAGGCGGAATTGCCGACTGATGGCTATAGCCTGATCTATGAGATGGACAGTCGCTTGCAATTGATCACTCCTCCGCTATTCATGCCTCTCGCTAGATCCAGTCCATTGGATCGGGCTCGCCTTCCGACCTCGGGCCCGCCATCCCCCATTCCCGGATGGAAGGGATAGGGATCCAATCCTATATCTGCGGCCACCTCGGAGCATAGGGGTTTGAAGCATACCAGTACTGTCCATACCAGGCGTCGACTCCCAGATGCGGTAAAGGCGCGCTCCCGCCGACAGCAGGGGGGCATCCCTGGCAGATGACGGTGATATCAGCCGGTTGGCACACAACCTCTGGGGCTGATGATGAGATGGTTATGTTCCCGGCGCTGCTTCCGACAAGCTCCATTCCATCCCACCCAGGAGTTATGATCCGTATATCGTCAAGCTCGCTTCCAACGATGTCGATCTCCCCCATCCACCCTCCCGGCGATACCACCTCGATGATATCGGCCTTGCTCCCTATGATGTCAAGGCCCGATGATAGCGGACTGCTGGCGCCAGCCATGGATACAGTGGATGCAATTAGCATAAGCATCGCTGCCAATATCTTCTCTAACCTCAATGCGAAGACCTCCCTTCTATTAAATGATTGAATTTTTAACATTTAAACTTAATTAAATTAGCATTGTGGCATTCTAATGGTGAAATATGAACATATCAAATAATATTATAACCCTATCTCTATAGTTTCAGGCACAAACGCTACAAGCGGATAGCATGCCGAAAATGCTGTAATTTGCCAACTATATCGAGCTGCTCCGCCTCAGATCGCCTTCACCCTCGCAAGAGGGATCATCACATCCCCTCCTTCATATACTCGCGAAGGACGATCGTCGCATAGCTCCCGGGCGGCAGCGCGAACTCCAGCCATGCAGCCGAGCCCTCCATGCTGCAGGCAACATCGACTGGCAAAAGCGCAGCCTTCCGTGTCCCGGGCGAGCCGAGATCCGGATTTGCAGGAACAATGAAGTCCTCGCGCAAGACCCCCTCAGCCGCAATCACCGCCCGCTCGACCTCACCTGGCACCCCTTCAGCAAGCTCCGTCTCGTATCCAAATAGCGGGAGCGCCACAAAGGCCCTCCCCCTCTGAGTGTGCCGGTTTACGGCATCGATGGTCTCCTCCGTCACCCTCTGGAGCCTCCCCGGATCCGGATTCCCGCCTTTTAAGAAGCAGACGACATCTCCGGAGACTGCGGAATCGAGCGGCAGGCCCCGGCGCATTCTAAGGCTCAGGATCCGGTTGAATATATATGACTGATAGGCATGCACGAAGAGCCTTCTCAGGTTTGGGGCAAGCACGTTGAACGACCCCGCGTAGTCCCCGGGATGCTGCTCGAGATAGTTGAGCATGGCTAGCTCATAGTGAAGGTGCGTAGGATAGGTCTTCAACGCAAGCGAGATATCGCGCCCCTCCCAGAGCCTCTCCCTCGCCTCCCTCGTTGCGGAAATCTCCTCTGGATAAGGCTTCGAGAGATAGATGAATGCCGCAAGCTCTGGATCTCCCTTTACGAGGGCTCGTCCCACCTCGTGGGTTATGGGGCGGATATCGCCGAAGCGTTGGATTCCGAAGTAGTTTGGAAGCCCCCCCAATGAAGCGATCTCCGACGTTATTCGAGAGATCCTCTCCTCGGCATCTGGCACGACATCTGCGATTTTAATCCTGAACCGGTTTCCCTGAAGGTCTCCGAGGTTGACCGCCCGGTTGGTCCTTCCGAGTATCTTGATTGCGATGCGGGGAAGGTTAATCCGCGCGATGGCGGCGGGATCGAGGTTTGCAACCGCGATCCTCTGTGTGGTCAAGGCATGCTTGTCCTTGGTTCCAGCCCAGGAGAAGCGCTTCTGGCTTATCCGGAGCATCCGTGAGAGCTCCCTTATCAGATGGTGTGTATCCCATCCCGACTTCTCGACCTCCAGGACGAGGTACCTTCCCCCCTCGTAATCCTGGTCGGCGTAGATCTCCCTGACCTCGAAGTCCTCCGGCCGGCGCCGGATCGAGCCGCCTATCCCGGGAGAGTCTGTCGCGTAGAACTCAATTCCAAGCTTTGCGTCGGCAAGCTCGATCATCTCGATACCATCTCGAAGTCATCCTGAAATCGTCTCAAGGTCAGACCAGGCTGAGCTTTCCAGTCAGCTTGTCCATCTCCTTCTTGTGAGCGGGCCCAAGGCCAAGAGCGGTAACTGTTCCTGCGGGAATCTCGGTGAGGCCGGCATCGACGACGATAGCCGCAGGAATTCCCATGCGCTCGGCCTCGACCCTCAGGCGGTAGAGGTCTTCCACCGTCCCTCCTCGAAGCACCACCTTCTTTTGCCCCTCCTTCTTCCAGGCGGTCGAGGCCTCTCGGCCCGCCTGCTCGAAGGCCATCACTGCGGCATGTGCAACCTGGACTGCGAGCTTTCCAGGGCTTAGCTTGAGGTCGTCCCGTACGACTATGCACTGCTTGAACTCCATATCCTTCATGGATGATCCCAAAATTTGAGGAAAAATGAGAGGAGGACCCTAGTCCCCCTTGGTCAGGACCCTCACGCTTACAGGGCTCTTTGCGATATTTCCCATCTTCGCGCCGATCAGGTACTCAAGGCCCTTCTCGGCTGCGATGTCGAGTATCCTCTGAGTGACTACGCCATCGAAGATAACTCCGGAGATCTCGCCGTTGGCCTCTTTAAGCTCCATCGCAAGGTCCCTTACTGCGATGTCCTTCATGGGGTTCTGGTTGCGGTCGAAGAGCCGGGCAGTAAGCGTGCCGTTCAGCTCCTGGACGTGCTGCTTGTACCACTCCTCCTTGGCCTGCTCCTCCACGATGGGTTCGGGCTCGCGCTCGGGCTCTTCATCTCTGTCTCGGGGCATGACCTCTCGCGATACCAGCTCGCGGGGGGGAAGCTCCCTCGTGGCCATCCTGGGGACCTGGCCCTCGACCCTTGGTGAGACCTGCCTTATGGCGATCGGCTTCTCCCTGATGAGGCTCTTCCTCTTCGTTGCCACCTCTCGGCGGCGCCTGGGCTGGCTCTTGATCTTGTAGAGGTCGAGCACCTGCTCGACTGGGATCTTCTGCCGGAGAGCCCTTACGATCTCCTTCTGGGTGAGCTCTTCCACGCACTTGCCCTCAGGAGCGCGGGCTACGTAGTCGATGTCCGCTACCTGGAGGAGCTCCTTTATGATCAGCTCACCGCCTCGATCTCCGTCGGTGAAGGCTGTTACGACCTTCTTCGAGCAGAGCTCGGCAATCGTTGGGGGAACGTTGGTTCCGCCGACGGCAACGGCATTCTTGATTCCGTACTTGAGCAGGTTGAGGACGTCTGCTCGTCCCTCCACCACGAGGATTGCGTCCGACTCCATGACGTTTGGGCCTGCGGGCAGGCTGTCTTTGCCAAGATGGGTTATCTCCTCGATCCTGACCGACTGCTTTATCTCCTCGGTGATCTCCTCCGTCTCGAGAATATTCTCGTCGAACATCTCCACGAGGATTCGCTTCGCTCGCTCGATGACGTACTTCCTCTTCGAGGCCCTCACATCCTCGATCTTGGATATGCCGATTCGGGCGATGCAAGGCCCTACGCGGTCGATCGTCTCGAGCGCCGCGGCAAGAATGGCAGTCTCCACCTTGTCGAAGCTCGATGGAATGGAGATCGTCCCCGCCGACTTTCCGCCGCTCGATGAGATCTGGACGTCTATCCTCCCAAGTCGGCCGGTCTTCTGGAGATCCCTCAGATCCAGGTCGCTTCCAAGGAGGCCTTCGGTCTGGCCGAAGATCGCCCCCACCACGTCGGGCCTCTCCACTATCCCGTCTGCGGTGATGTCGGCATAAATCACATATTTAGTTGTATCAACATTTTGCATATATGACACCCCTTATATTAAAATAGTAAGACAAGCTAAACTCGCACGCTGCCTCTTCGAGCCAGTCGACAGGATCGCCTCGCCAAAAGCTCAGCTACTATCGCGCCCCTTGCTCATCCAGATCTCAGGGCATCTCGGGGAGGCGTGTATGATCGTGAAAGTGCGCATTTATCCAACTATTTCAGTGTCCAGGCATCAGCTTTATGGATCATTGATAGAACTGACCACAGTTGAGCATATTCTACTGAGACTTTCAGCCGCAGCTCTTTACCTGCTGGATGCAGGCGTGATGATCATGATGGGCTCAAGCACGGTGCTCTATCACTAGAAATTCGCCTAAACTAGTTTAATAATCTTTTGGTGGAGACGATGATGATATGCGTAGCTAGTGTAGTTTATAATATTAACCCAATAGTACAAACCCATCCCCAATCCGGATCACATCCACCTCGTCGCCAGGTTTGATATGGATATGTTTTGGCCGCGGCGCGATGACCGCCTGGAAGCTCTCGGGATCCAAGATCTCGACAGCGCTCTCGTCTGCGGCCACGATAACGCTCCTCTTGGCCGATTGGCGCACCGAAAGGACCCTTTTAACATCTGCCTCCTCCGCCGGTATATAATGCCTACCGCCATCGAGGAGATCCTCCAATATCGCCCTATTCCGGTCGTAGCCCTTCATCTCCATAAGCCTCCCCCTGATGGAGATGATGTCCCCCTGCCTAAGCCTCGGCAGCCTCACGAGAATCGTTATGCGGTATATATCACGGCCGTCCTTCATCCCGACGAGCTTGCTCGACTCACGAAGGTTGCCCCCAAGGGTCTCATGGAGAAGGGATGCGATCTGCCTGCCCAGTTGGGCCGAGCCCACGACCATATCCACGCCGCCTCTCGTCGGCTTGATCTCCTGGATGAATGCGAGGCGGTCCCCCCTGCGATACTCGGACTGGGCTAGCTGATGAGCCGCGTTCTCTGCAGTCGAGATCTCTTCCTGCGTGGGGCTTCGGCCGCTTCCCCTGAGCTGGACAACTGCCTCGAAATACTTTCCAGCCATCTTGCTGCAGCGGTCGCATGCCTCCCTTCTTAGCCTGACCTCGATCTCGCATTCCTCCTTTGCTTCGAGCCCAAGGATGCGTCCCTCAACGGAGACCTTGGCAAGATATCTAGTGGAGCCGCGTTGGCTTATCGAAACGTCGATTTGAGCATCCATAAGATCCACATGCACCCCAACGGAACCTCTCACGGCCCTGAATATCAGCTCCTCCAAGGGGATCTCGACGATCTGCCAGCGCCCCTGTACGAGCTGGCAGCCGCACGTCGCGCAAATGACCAGCTCCACCATTCGAGGGCAGCTCAGGAGCGTGGTCGAGGCGAGAAGGCATTTCGGGCAGAGGCCCTCGGCAGACGGCAGACCGCATCGTGGACAGATGGATCTCCTCACATTCGAATCATCTGGGCGCAAGGAACTCCTCCAATGAATAGCACGTTCTCCTCAGCTACGCATTGCATTCTTATGGCGCAGCCTACCGAATTCTCGCCTACGAGGTTGGCTATGGTTGCACGAACCAGGGCCCTTTCGACCTCGTCATGGCTGGCGCGCTCTCGCCCATAGAACTCGGGATAGACCTCTATCTGGAGAGGGCCCTCCTGGAACGACCTTCCAAGAAGATCGCTATCGCAGACGGCGACCATCAGCTCACTTCCGGTGCGATAGGTCTTCAGGCACATTACGGGGTCACCCTGGCTCATCTTATCAAGGTTCGTGCAATCAAGGTTCTTACTATCCAGGCTCGATCTCTCTTGGCTCAATATCCATCTCCTCAGAACTCCACTACTCTCAGCATGCCGTACTTAGGCTCTATGATGCTTCCATCCCTCTTGAAGTTGGCTATGATATCCTCTGCCCTCTTTCGATCTATCCCCAAGGCCTCGGCCTGATCCAGCACCAGTTCCAGCGGGGCAGATCCCTGCTGCTCTCGGCCAACCTCCTTGATGATATCCAGAATCACCTTGGTCTTATCCCTTGTGCTCTTGCTAACGCCAGTCGCTATGATATCCGCATCCAAGAAGCCGGTCTCAGGGTCCACGCCGACCTTCTTCAAACAGGAGTAGAAAATATTGATCGCCCTCTCGGCGTCGGCCATCTCGACATCGTTGCACATCCGAAGCCGGGCGCTCGCCTCGCTCAGCCGAACCAAGGCCTCAAGCTGCCTTGCAGTGACTGGAACCGGCTTGTTAGAGTCCTGGCCCTGCGATCTGAGATCCACGTAATAGACCTTGAGCCGCTCCCTGACCTCGGGGGATAGGATGGGAAAGACGTTCTTTCTGGCATAGGCCACGTACTTCCTAAGAAGCTCGGGCTCAATATCGGGCCTTATCACCTCCATCGCCCTATCGACGTCCTCGATGGTGATCGCGGTATTGCGGGAGATCTGAGTTGCAAGCTCGCCTGCGAAGTTCGCACGCAGTATATGTTCTGCTATCTGCGAGTCCCGGACGGTGTCCGGATCGTCGGTTAGGACGAAGATCAGGTCGAAACGAGACATGAGGGCGGGAGTGAGGTTGATCTGTGGGGCGATCGGCTCGTACTTATCGAATCGGCCTTGCTTGGGATTGGCCGCGGCAAGCAGGGAGCAGCGGGACTTGAGGGTTGCCATCACGCCTGCTTTAGCTACGCTGATCGTCTGCTGCTCCATCGCCTCGTGCAGAGAGCTCTTGTCCTGATTATCCATCTTGTCCATCTCGTCGATCGCAGCTATGCCCTTATCTGCGAGAACGAGAGCGCCTGCTTCGATCGTCCATCTGCCGTCGCCAAGCTCGTCCTTGACAGCTGTTGCGGTAAGGCCAGCAGAGGTCGAGCTCTTGCCAGAGGTGTATATACCCCGCGGGGAGATCTTGGTCATGTAGCGCAAGAGCTGGCTCTTTGCGATTCCGGGGTCGCCAACGAGCAGTATGTGGATATCACCCCTGATCCTCGCGCCGTCAGGAAGGCTCTTCGAGAAGCCTGACACTAGCTGCATGGCAAGGGCCTCCTTCACGTCCTCATAGCCGTAGATGGATGGGGCGATAGACCTGCGGATCCGCTCGTATATGGTTGGATCACGCGACATCTCCAGTATCAGCTCTTCGTCCTCTGGGGAGATATCGATCTCCTCGAACTCCTGTTCCATCATCTCTATCGAGACGCCCTTGAGGAAGAGGTCGAAGTAGTTGCTCTTCCCCGCCTGGGGCGAGGAGCGCTGATACGACTTGAGAATGCCGTTGATGATCACCCTGTCGCCGGGAAAGATCTCGCCGGAGAGGTCGTCCTCGAGCTCGACATCGAGCGTCTGTGGCTGCTCGCCTCCCCGAAGTTCCTCGGGAGACTCCTGGACTCGCACCTTCTGAGCGTCGACGAACCTGGACCTCGCGATGTCGAGTTTGAAGGGCCCTCCGCGGTCGCAGGCCTCGTTCTGGCAGCGTATGTTTCCCTCCTCGAACTTGGTCCCCGTCTGCTCCTTGTAGAAGGTGTAGCCGCATCGAAGGCACTCGAAGGCCGCGTGGGTGATCTTGGGCCTGACCTCGGTTGCAGTTCTGACGAGCCCTTCGATTGCGATCAGCCGGCCGATATGATCGCTTCTAAGCTCCCGCGTCTTGTAATGGACCGGAAGCTCTACTATTCGCACGTGTGCATGGTCGAGCCTCACGTCGAATGGGAGGTCGATCTCGAGGAGGGCTTCTCTTGCGGCGTCTAGGAGCTTATCAGGCTCTTCGAGGAGTGAGTCTGCGAACTCGGGGTCATAACGGTCGAGGTCTGGAAAGCGGATCTTGAGGCTCTTCTCTCCGGGGTAGGATCCTGCAAGCTCGAGGAGGTCGTCCCAATAACGCGATCTTATGAACTCCTCCCAGTCGGAGGCGGGATCTGAGGGCATTCAAGCTCGCGCTTTCTGCCTTGGGGGTTAACTCACTTTCGGGTCGGGAGAGGGGATGCGCGAGACGCCTTATGACCCTGTCTCAGCTTGCCTCCCATTTTCCCGTCTTTTCGATCACATGAGGGCGAAAGGCCATAAATCATATTTGGTCTTTCATTCCCGGTTGATATAAGGGAAGACAGAGATATGGGGGGATAGCCGCCCGATCATAAGTTGGCGAAGAGGCTTAAAACCATGAGGCCCGATTGACAACAGATGATATCGAAGAAGTGCGATCTCGATGAGTTCATCGAGGTGATAGAGGATCTGCCCTACCATATGGTGCTTACAAGCATATTGAATGAGGGGTATGCCACCGACGACCACCTGGCCCATAGAAGAAGGGATTGCGCTGCAAATAATGAGATCGAGCGGATAATTCAATACAGAAAGGCGCTTCGAGACATCACTTTTCTGTTGCAGATGGGGATGAGGCCTGACTATGTGACTATGAAAGATGTCGAGAACTACAACAAGTTTCGCCGCGTGGCAGCGAAGCTTGTCGAGAAGGGGGAACTGATGCCAAGAATCCTCGACTTCTTCGACGACTGAAGGCGGAATCAAGACGGGGGTTGAAGAGAAGAACAGGGCATAACAGCCCTCCGAAGGCGGCGATCTCGAATGGCCTCCCCCCCAAGACACCCTTAAGACTTCGAAAGAGGAGGATACTACCTCCTCCTCACCCTCAATAGCGAGCCGTCCTTTTCGACGACGACCACTTTCTCCCCAGCCTCTACAACCTCCACCGCCTCCGCTACCCAGTACTCGCCGTTGTAGAGAACATGCCCCTTCAAATCGAGCCGGTCGAGGGCCTCTGCCTCCTCTCCTGCGGGTCCCGCATTAAATGGCCTCCTGAGCCTCGCCTGAGCAACCTTGTATATGGCGAGTGCAAAGAATATCCCCATGATCAGCGAAGGCACGACGAACATCACTGCCATCGACCTCTGGTAGGAACCTGGATAATACCACTGGGGGTAGCCCACAGGCGCAAGGAGGATGCTTCCGGCAACTATGCATATCAGGCCAGCAAGCCCGAGGAGGCCGAAGCTATGGCTGTGAAGCTCTGCCACGATCAGCCCCATCCCGAGAAGGATCAGGAATATGGCGCCGATGTTCACGTCAAACCCGGTCCCGATCAGGCCGAGCGCCAGGCAGATAAGGCCGAACACCTCGGCGCCTATCCCCGGATTAGAGATCCCAAAGATCAGAGCATACAGGCCGATCAACATCAAGAGGCCTGAGATCATGGGGTCGGATAGGAGCTGGAGAAGCCAGAGCCTGACTGGAGGCTCGAAGTAGACGATCTTTGCTCCCGCGGTCTCGAGGGTGCGGTTCTTCACCGTGAGGCCGTCTATTGCGGCGAGCAAGGCCTCGGGATCTGTGCTGACTTGCTCTATCACCCCATAGGAGAGGGCTTCTTCTGCGTTCAGGTTAAGGTTTGAGAGGACGAACTCCCTCGCAGCAGTTGCGTTTCTCCCATGCCTTCTCGCTTTCTCCTCGATCAAGGCCACTATCGCGTTTGTGGTCTTGGTGTCGTTTATCGGCTCAGTCCCACCCGTTGGTGAAAGGCGGACCGGCTGTGCAGATCCGATGATGGTATGAGGTGCCATTGCCGCAAGGTCGGAGCTGATGAGGATCATCGTTCCCGCAGACCATGCGGTCGAGCCCTGTGGATAGACGTAGGCGATTACCGGAAGCTCCGTCTCCTCGATCAATCGGAGGATCTCCATTGTTTCCTGGAGGCCTCCGCCGGGGGTGTCCAGTATGACGAGGAGGGCTTGGCAGCCCCGATCATCGGCCTCCTCTATCGCCTGCTGCAAGAGGTCATCGCTCGATGGAGTTATGGCATCGTCGATGGCAATTGCTAATACCGTCTCCTCTCCCGCCCCCGAGGCCGAGAGCAGCAAAGTTAGGAGGGCTACCCATATGAAAGTCCTTACGATTATGAGATACCTCCCTTCTTCTCGAAGGCCTGAGTGAGCCCGGCAACGTTTCCGACATCAGAGCCAATAGGCGTGACAACGATCAAGTTCTTCTCTCGGGCGATCTCGGCAAGCGTCTGGAGCTCCCTCAGCTTTATCGCGACAGGAGCCTCTCCGTAGAGCTTTGCGGCCTCCGTCATTTTCATCGATGCCTGGAGCTCGCCGTCCGCCAGTATCACTCGGGACCGCTTCTCCCTCTCCGCCTCGGCCTGCTTGGCGATTGCTCGAAGCATCGACTCAGGGAGGCTCACGTCCCTAAGCGTGACCGCTGTGACCTTGATCCCCCAAGGATCGGTATGCCGGTCGAGTATCTCCTGAAGTTTGATGTTCAGCTCCTCCCTCTTGGCGAGGAGATCGTCGAGCTCTATCTGCCCCAGCACATCCCTCAGGGTCGTCTGGGCAAGGAGGCTTGTAGCCATTCGGTAGTTCTCCACCTGAATGATAGCCTTCGCTGGGTCGACTACCCTGTAGTAGATGACCGCGTCCACGTCCACAGTCACGTTGTCCTTGGTGATCACAACTTGTTTCTGAACGTCGATTGTGACCACCCTCATATCGAGGAGGATAACTTGATCCACTATTGGCACTATCAAAAACAGGCCCGGCCCCTTCACTCCGCTGAAGCGGCCAAGGCGGAGGATCACCACCCTCTGGTACTCCCGTACGATCTTGACAGCCTGGCTGAGGATGACGAGCACCACAACCAGGGCAATCAACCCACTGGAAATTTCCGCCACTAACTACACCGAGAGATGATGGGCCCTCTCATCTTAAATAACTACCCAGGGGAAGGGATCTACTTCTTGAACTCGGTATAGCCGCATCTGCCGCAGCTGAGACGGTTGGCGTGCTCTGCAAGGAAGACGCCGTTTCCGCATCGAGGACAGACCTGCTTTCTGCCCTTGATTGCATCGCCGCTGATCTGATAGTAAGTATGAACGGCCATTTTCAACTCTCCTCTTCAGCCTTGACCGTGAAGTCGTTCCTGGCTACGATGTGTGGATTCTCTACTTCCTTCAGCCTCTCTTCAGTCTCATAGATCTTGGCATAGCCGATGGTTTGCCTTTTGCCAAACTCGGTCTTCAAGCTATCGACGACGACGAGCCCCACCTTTGAGTTCATGGTGGCAGCGATCCTCTCGACAACGCTCTTTCGGGAAGGTGTGGCCTTATCGTGATCGATCCTGAAGCGAATCTCTCGACGCTTCAGCATGGGGTTCACCCTCTCCTCGATGACATTAATCTCCATGGTCATTCCTCCGCAATCATCCTATCCATAAGCTCTTTGATGTAATCCTTCTTCTCAATCGTCACGAAGACGAGAACGCTCCCCTCCCCCGGCTGGCCATAAACAACGGCCGATCCCAGCGGAGCGTGAATTATCACAGGGAGAGTCGCTAAATCCTCCTCCCCGTTCACGACTATCTTGAGCCTCTCGTCCCCCAACAAGCCCACCCGTATCATCTCGATCAGCTCATTGCTGAGGGTTGCCGGAGGGTTATCGACCTCCAGCGTTCGATAGGATGGCTGGCTAATGCCATCCCTTACGTGATCGGGGGCGGGCTTCCTCTTCGTCTTGTGATCCACGATGATAAGGTCAGGTTCGAACGCACCCTCCAATAGGTAGTAAGCAGTTATATCCCCTACCGCGAGCACCTTCGTTGCTATCCTCAATATGGGAGCCATCCCCTCGATGCATTCCAGGCCATCTCCCCGATAGAGCTCTCCGAGGGGGCGCTTCAGCTCCTCCCTAAGATCGTCGGGCAGCTTCAGGGATTTCAAGCTATCGCACCTTCAAGGCGTACCTGCCGGGAAGGGTTATGCCCAGCTTGTTCGCGACGGTGGAGCCCTTAGGATCGAGCACCACCACATATCCCGACCAGTCCTTGCTCAGGGCAGATGAGCCGCATATGGGGCATATCAGGCCTTCCACAATCCTGTGGCATTCCCGGCAGGCGTTCTCAGTCATTTCTCCACCCCATGCTCACTCTTCCGAGCTCCTTCCAGCCACTCGAGCTTTCCAAGACCAGTCTGCCTCATGGTAAGGCCTATCTTGCTGTCGCGGGGATCCTTCTCGTTCAGGCTGACGGCTATGATCCTTGCCCGAACCTTGTCCCCCTCCACGAGCGACTTATTGGACTCCTTGCTCACCAGCCGGGCGTTCTTCTCATCGTAAGATATGTACTCGTTGGTTATCTGGCTGACGTGAAGGAGGCCGTCGAAGGGCCCCACGCTCAGAAAAGCCCCGAACTTCACGATCTCCACAACCTCTCCCTCGATGATCTCCTGCATCTCCGGCTTGTAGACGATCGCATGGAAGATCACATCGTAATATATGGCGCCGTCGCCGGCCAGGATCCTGCCTTCGCCGACATGCTCCACTCCGAGTATGGCAACCATTGCCCCGAGGGTCTTGTCAACCCTGGCCTCATACTTGTTACGAAGGGCCAGCTCCACCGCCTCCGGCAAGGGTGCACCCATCTGATCCGGGGGGATCCTGACAACTGCCCCCAGCTTCATCCTCTTGTACATTCAGAACTCCTTCCGCATAGCGATATCAAGATACCGGCACTGGCGCAAGTATACCACGGTGATGCCTCTACTTAATAACCTTTTCTTAAGCAGCTTATCGTTCGTAAAGACCGCCGCCCCACGATCCAAGGCGAGCTCGAGAAGGACGGAATCGGCGTCCCCCCTCCTCTCCACCATCTGGCAACCTTCGATCAGGCCGAGGGCAACTTTCGCTGCGACCTTATCCCTACCCCTCTTGGCATTGCGGGAGACCGCTTCCAACTCCTCTGCAACCGCCCGAGGTACCAGGAATTCCAGATAACCATGCCGCTCCAGCTCGGAGAATATATCCACCCCGAACTGCTCCGGGACCATGAGGGCGTTTGTGTCGAGGAGCACCTTCAAACTTCAGCCACCGCCTTTTCTCCTAGGGATATCCATTCTAGAGCTCGGTCCCGTCGCTTCATTCCTGGATAGTCCCAACGCCGATGAGCCTCCACCTGGCGCCGATCCGCCGGCTTACTGCAACCCTGTCACCCACATCAGCGCAGACAGGCCTCTTGAGCTGGACCTGGACCAGGCCACCGTCCCTTGCGCTTGAGACAACTCCGACGGTCGTCGCCGTTCCAACATTGAGCATCAATGGCTCGCTCGTATGGATGGGCTCGACGAGGGATTCGTCGCTTACGCCGACCACCCGCTCGAGAAGCTGCATCTTCATAAGGAACGCATCCCAGACAGGGGGAAGCTTTCCGGGCTCTCCCAGCACCTGTCCGACAAGCGTATCGCTCTTGGTCATGGCGGGGTCAAGCTGGGTTCCGACACCGATCAGACCTCCTGGTACGACTTCCTCTTGGGCCTCCCCTCCGGCCTGGAGGCGAGTTGTCTTGGTCTGTATCGATAACCACTGCTTTCGGCCCTCGGCCTCTACAAGCCTCCCAGGGCAGATCTCGACTAGCTCCCCAGGTTTCAAGCGGCCTTGGATGAGGGATCCGCCAACGACGCCGCCCATGAGCTTCTCCGGCGTTGCCCCTGGACGATTGACATCGAAGGACCTGGCGATCTGGAGCAGTGCGGGCTTCTCCACATCCCTCTCCGGCGTTGGGATGACCTCCTCTATGGCCTTGATCACCATATCGATGTTGATGTTCTGCTGGGCGGAGATGGGGATGATCGGGGCGTTCTCGGCAACCGTCCCCTTGACGAAGCTCTTTATCTGATTGTAGTGCTCGACCACTTGCTCTCGGGATATGAGGTCGATCTTGTTCTGGACGATCACAATCCTCTCAATCCCTACTATGTTCAGGGCCATCAGATGCTCCTTGGTCTGGGGCTGGGGACATGGCTCGTTTGCTGATATCACCAGCACCGCCCCGTCCATGATGGCAGCTCCGCATAGCATCGTCGCCATCAGCGTCTCGTGGCCCGGAGAGTCCACGAATGATACAGTCCGCAAAACATCGGTCTCCGCGCCACATTGCGAACACTTCTGGTCAACCGTATAGCAGTCAGGCTCCTGACAGTTGGGACATTTCCTGAAGGTGGCATCGGCGTAGCCTAGCCTGATCGATATCCCTCGCTTGAGCTCCTCGCTATGCTGATCTGTCCAGACCCCCGATAACGCCCTGACAAGCGTCGTCTTTCCGTGATCGACATGGCCCACCATGCCAATATTAACTTCCGGCTTCGGCAATTCGAGATCTCCTATAATGGTGACGGCCCTAGCTTGGATGGGCCATTATATAAGTACTTCAGGGTCAATTCAAGCCTTAGGCTATTTAAGTTTGTCCTCCGATTTCCATCCATAGCCCCAGTCCGCCTCCCTCAGGCGGCAAACCATCTCTCTTTCGAGCAGTATGTAAGCGTGACCACTCCCCCGACTGAAGTCGGGGGCATCTGTCTTATGCACTTGCCCAGTTCTCCATCGGGTTCATATGGTCTTTTAGCCAGTCATCTCAGCATCGAAGAGCTATGTTATATGCGGCGTTTGGATCAGCATCATTCTTCAATCCTTCGTTATGCTATAGAATGTAGGAAGATCCATCCATTCACTTCCTCTTGATAGGCCTTGATCTACAGACATGACATATCTTTGAATTATATCTTTTATCCAGAAGCTTCGAAGTCGAGGGTGTGGGGGCCCCTTGCGGATATTGAGGGAAAGATGGAGGCCTAGTCGGTCTCAACGAAGATTGTGCGAGAGGCGTCTCCAGCGAGGCGGGCGAAGCGATCTAACTCTTCGACCTCTCAAAAGACGCTACCCAGGTATCCATTAGATCCCGACAGCCCTGCATGGGGCCTATCCCTCATCTCGTTATCTAGGGACATCAGACGAGGTGCTGCGTCTGCGGCAACCTGACGGGTTCAGTCCCGGTACCCCTTTCTGGATTCCTCACGCCTCCTCTCCTTTGGAGAGATCAACGCACTTCACTTGATCCAGTATCCCCTTGAACTGCCCCCAGATCTCAACTGGTATCCTGATTCCGTTCTTGGACCAGCCTGTGTAGCGCTCCGATGTCGTGTACTCCCGGATATCGACGCCTACCGTGCCCTTGAACTCAGTCTGCCTGACCACGATCTCAGTTGAGCTGTTTTTCCTCAGCCTTCCGATCTCCTCATCCATTCGATCACCAATATATCCATTGTGAGCGTCATTCTTATATACTATATCTGTATCATGCTAGCATGTAACACGTTAGCACGATCTAGGAGAACCTAAATTGAGCGAGATTGGAAAGAGGGTTAGGATGGAGAGGATTATGGACAGGGATAGCGGGAACACCGTGATCATACCCCTGGACCATGGCATAACTATGGGGCCGATAAGGGGACTGGAGGTCCTCTCGGATATGGTGAACAAGGTTGCCGGGGGCGGGGCAAACGCCGTGCTGCAGCAAAAAGGGATGGTTCGGCATGGACATCGGGGTTACGGAAGGGACGTCGGCCTCATAGTGCATATGTCGGCCTCAACTTCACTCGGTCCTGATCCCAACAACAAGGTGCAGATCTGCTGCGTGGAGGAGGCCCTTAAGATGGGGGCCGATGCAGTGAGCGTCCACATCAACATCGGCTCGGAGACGGAGGCAGATCAGCTCAAAATCCTCGGGGAGGTCGCAGAGCGTTGCGACTTCTGGGGGATGCCGCTCGTCGCAATGATGTACCCGAGGGGGGCCAAGATCACCGACCCCAACGGGGCGGAGGTCGTCGCCCTCGCCGCAAGGGCCGGGGCAGAGCTAGGTGCTGATATCGTCAAGACCAACTACACCGGTGATCCAGACTCATTCAAGAGCGTCGTCAGAGGCTGTCCGGTTCCAGTCGTAATCGCTGGAGGGCCGAAGACCGAGACCGATAAGGAGTTCCTGGAGATGATCAGGGGGGCGATGGATGCGGGGGCAAGGGGGGTTGCGATTGGAAGAAACGTCTTCCAACATGCTGATCCGGTGAGGATGACCAGGGCCATAGCCGCGGTCGTGAATCATGACGATGGGGCAGAGGAGGCCCTGCGAATCCTCAAGTGAATCCCGCAAACAGGCCTTATTTGGGGATTACGGGGTTCATAAGAACCCCAACCCCATCGATCTCAACCTCGACGGAGTCACCAGCTCGAAGCTGTCCAACTCCGGGAGGCGTTCCAGTTGCGATCACGTCTCCAGCCTCGAGCGTCATTATGTTGCTTATGAATGCCATCAGCCGCATAACATCGAATATCAGGTCGGATGTATTCGAGTTCTGCCTCAGCTCGCCGTTCACCCTGGTCTTGATCGAGGCGTCATCGGGGTCGATCCTGGCTATGGCCGGTCCGAATGGCGCGAATGTATCGAAGCTCTTCGCGCGAGTCCATTGCCCATCTCTCCTCTGAAGATCCCTTGCGGTTACATCGTTGAAGCAGGTGTAGCCCAGGATATAATCCTCTGCGCGAGCGGCCGAAACGTTTCGGCATCTCCGTGAGACGACTATTGCCATCTCTCCCTCGTATTCCACCTGTTCGCTCTCCTTGGGGAGGATAATGGATGCACCTGGGGAAAGAGCCGAGGATGGGGGCTTGAGGAAGATTATGGGCTCATTTGGGATCTCCATCCCTAGCTCGCGCGCGTGCTCGGTGTAGTTCAGCCCCACGCAGACGATCTTGCTCGGCCGCGTTGGAGGAAGAAGCTCTATCTCGACAAGCGGATGTTCTTCCCCTTCGGAGATCGCTTTCGATCCCTCTATCCTTCCCAGAAGCTCCCGGCCATTCCATAGATATCTGATCAGCATTATATCTCTCGATATAGGATCATCCCCTGGGCGGACCCCTCGACCCGGAAGGGCCCCGTCTATACCTTCCAAATTCCCCTTCGAGCAGCTGGACCGCGGGGATGACGGGCCCTTCTTGGCATACCCTGATCCCTGTAGGGTCCATGCAGCAGGATCCGCATATGCCTATCCCGCACTTGAAGTGGCGGTTGACGCTCGCCTGCATCTTCCCCGCGTGATCCTTCCAGCGCTCGATCACATCCCACATCATCAGCTCAGGGCCGCAGATGTAGATCTGGCTGAACCGGTCGGGGTCAAGCCGTTCGAGTCCCAGGGATACCCTGCCTGGAATTCCACTGCTTCCGTCGTCCGTTGTGAGGATGAGCTCACCCAGACGCTCGAATCGCCTTTTGAATATTATATCCTCGCTGCAGCGAAAGCCCATGAGGGATGTGACCTCGATCCCTTTGTGCCGTGCAACGTCTCCTAGGAATGCAAGAGGGGCTGCGCCAACCCCTCCACCGATGAGGAGGATGCGGTCTCCAATAAGGGAGAAGCCATTTCCATAGGGGCCCCGCAGACCCAGGCCGTCGCCTGGACGGAGGCGGAAGAGGGCCCTCGTTGCCTCTCCAACTGCCGCAACAGTCATCTCGCTAGGGCCTGAGAAGCTCATGGGGATCTCGTCGACCCCCCTGATCCAGACCATCATATACTGGCCCGGCAGGGGATCGAGCCGAGCCGAATCGAATCTTATGGTCTTGACAGTGGATGTCTCCTCGATGATCTCCACTATCCTTACAGGAGATGGCCTCATCGTTGCCTCCCTGCAAGGCCCGAGAGATCGGCGAGCGCCATCCCCTTTCGATCGAGATAGCGGGAGATGCCATTTGAGATGGACTTCAGTATATCAAGACCGCCTGAGAGGGCTGAACCCACCTGCACTCCAGAGGCGCCTGCCATGATCATCTCAACTGCGTCCTGCCAGCAGCTTATTCCTCCAACGCCAATCACCGGGATTGACAGGGCAGAATGGAGGTCATAGACGCATCTTACTGCAACTGGCTTGATCGCCGGGCCTGAGAGGCCGCCTACTCGGTTTCCGAGGATCGGATAGCCCGACTCGACGTCGATTGCCATTGCCTTTATCGTGTTGATGGCGACAACTGCTGTTGCGCCGCCCCTCTCGGCGGAGAGGCCCAGCGCGACTATGTCTGCGACGTTTGGTGTCAGCTTCACCCAGACGGGAACGGACTTTTCGCGGACGACGGCCCTTGTGATCTCCTCGACGTCTCCTGGATGGCAGCCGATCTCCGCCCCATAGCCCTGGGCGTGGGGGCAGGAGAGGTTCAGCTCGAATGCGTCTGCGTCCAATCCCCCGGCCACCTCGACGAACTCCTCGGGCGAGGAGCCGAAGATCGATGCCACGACCGGCGATCCTCCGGTTCGACCAATATCGATCTCCTCTTGAAACTCCCTGTACGATGGATTGGGCAGGCCCATGGCATTGAGGAGGCCCACGCCGAGGTGAACGATTCCAGGGCCTGGATGGCCATCTCTGGGCTCGATGCCGATCGACTTGGTCACGACCGCTCCTGCTCCGGCAAGGGCTGCTCTCCGAAGCGATGCACCCGTCGTGCCCAGAATTCCTGCAGCGAGCATGACCGGGTTCTCCAGCTCCAGGCCGCCCACATCTCCCCTTAGGGTTGCCATGGATCTGAAGAGGTCGGTGTGGGATAAAAGGATTGGCCCGGTGGACTCGCCTGGGCATTCTTCCCGCTAACTATAGAATCGCAGAACGCGCTCGATTTGAAGAGGCAAAATCTCTACCTATTTCAACCGGGTCGTAAACTTAGAATAGGTTGGAATTTCTCTGGCATTGATGAAAGCGATAACTATTGTCACCGAAGGAATCAATCAATCTATAATATCTAGTAAAAGATGGACTATCTGAAAGAGATCTGAGCTCAGAACTTGCTGCCACGTGATAATTATAACCCGGGCTTTTGGACGATTACCACAAAGACACAAAGGCACAAAGACTATCAGTAGATAGTTTTTCTTTGTGCGTCCTTTGTGGCTTTGTTCCTTTGTGGTTAAGTTTATTGTATGAATAAATTTTACATGAGATCGCGAGCTATAGACGG